>JADBJL010000030.1 GCA_014874455.1 Thermomicrobiaceae bacterium | reverse complement strand
TGATGATTCGCCAACCGATCCCTACAATCGGGTTGCCCAGCCGGGCTATGGGTCGTTCGGAGCAACCGAGTAGGGGGCGTCGTGCTGGCGCGAGTCCTGAGCTGCGCGGTGGTCGGGCTCGATGGCGTCCTGGTGGAGGTGGAGGTCGACGTCGGGCAGGGCGTGCCCGGGCTTACCATTGTCGGTTTGCCCGATACCGCGGTGCAGGAATCGCGCGAGCGGGTGCGCGCCGCAATCCGCAACTCCGGGGCGAAGTTCCCGCTGGGCCGCATTACCGTCAATCTGGCACCGGCCGACATCCGCAAGGAGGGGCCGGCCTACGACCTGCCGATCGCCCTGGGCATCCTGCTCGCTTCCGGCCAGGTGGTCGCCGACCTCGACGGGGCGCTGGTCATCGGCGAGCTGTCGCTGGACGGCAGCCTGCGCCACACGGCTGGCGTGCTCCCGATGGTGGGCCTCGCGCAGGAGCGGGGGCTGCGGCGAGCGTTCGTTCCGGCGGCCGACGCGGCCGAGGCGGCGCTGGTCGAGGGGATCGAAATCGTGCCGGTGGAGACGCTGGCCGCGCTGGTGCGCCATCTCACCGGTGAGGAGCCGATCCCGCCGTTCTGCCGAGCGGGCGGGCTGCCCGAGCCGGAGGACGAGGCCGGCGGCGTCGACTTCGCCGAGATCCGGGGCCAGGAGCACGTCAAGCGCGGGCTGGAACTGGCAGCGGCTGGTGGACATAACTTACTGGCCAGTGGCCCACCAGGTGCTGGCAAGACCCTGCTGGCCCGCGCGCTGCCGACCATCCTGCCACCGCTGAGCCGCGAGGAGTCGCTCGAAGTCACCCGGATCTACTCGGTGGCCGGGCTGCTGCCCTCCGACCGGCCGCTGGTGCGCCAGCGCCCCTTCCGCGCGCCGCACCACACCATCAGCTACGCCGGGATGATCGGCGGCGGGGCCTGGCCGCGGCCGGGCGAGGTGACGCTGGCGCATCGCGGCGTGCTGTTCCTGGACGAGCTGCCGGAGTTCAGCGCGCGGGTGCTTGAGGTGTTGCGCCAGCCGCTGGAGGACCGGATCGTCACTATCTCGCGGGCCAGCGGCGCGATCACGTTCCCGGCTAACTTCATCCTCGTCTCTGCCATGAATCCCTGTCCCTGCGGCTACTACGGCGACCCGGCCCGCCCCTGCACCTGCTCGCCCTCGGCCATCACCCGCTACCAGAAGCGTATCTCCGGCCCGCTGCTCGACCGGATCGACATCCACCTCCAGGTGCCGCGGGTGGAGTACGAGAAGCTGGCCGACCGCCGGCCGGGCGAGCCCTCGGCGGCGGTGCGGGCCAGGGTAGAGGCAGCCCGGGAGGTGCAGGCCCGCCGCTTCGGGGATACCCGCCGGCTCAACAGCGACATGGGGCCGGCGGAGGTGCGGGCGCACTGCCGGCTGGACGAGGCCGGGGAACGCCTGCTGCGGGCTGCCATGCAGCAGCTCAACCTCTCAGCCCGCTCCTACCACCGGGTGCTCAAGCTGGCGCGGACGATCGCCGACCTGGCGGGAGCGGAGCGGATCGCGGTCGCCCACCTGGCCGAAGCCCTCCAGTACCGGCCGCAGGAGATGGGATAAACTCTGGCAGGCTGGCCGAATTCGTTCTCCTTCCACCAGCCGTGCCAGGAACTGGTCGCGGCTTAACTGCATCGCGGCACCGGGTGGTGGGTACCTCCAACCGTCAGTTATCTACGTAGCCGGTATCCCAGTGTCTATCCGCGTCGTGACTGCGCAGATCGACATTGGAATCGTCAGCCGCTTTTAGACTCTTCAAGACCGATACCCACCCCGCCATAACTTCTGTAGAACGTGAGGCCAGTGGCGAGAAAATCAGCGGCGATGCTGCCAGCACCATGCAGAACTGGTAACTCTGCCACGACCTTCGAGCTGGCAGCGGACGGGAAAGCCAGCACGGATTTTGAGGCTGATCGATGCCGCTGTACCGCCGGGAGATTGCGCGGGGCAGCAGCATAACACTCGCCGCGGTGCATGCCTGCACAGCCTCGATCTTCGGGAGATGGTTCCTGGTCGCCCACACGTGTCCACCGCTTTACCGTACTTGGCCGGTGGGGTACGCTGGGAGCGTTCCAGGAGGTGGCGCCATGCGATGCAAGGAGCGCCTGGAAGCCTACCTGCGGGAGCAGGGAGTGCCTTTCCAGATACAGCACCATCCCATCGCCTTCACCGCGCAGGAGGTCGCCGCCAGCGAGCACGTCCCCGGCCGGATGGTGGTCAAAGTCGTCATGGTCGTGGCCGACGGCAAGCCGGTGATGCTGGCCCTGCGGGCGACCGACCGCGTGGACCTGCACAAGCTGGCGGCTGTGCTCGGAGTGTCCGAGGCGCGGCTGGCCGAGGAGCGGGAGTTCGGCGCGCTGTTCCCCGACTGCGAGCTCGGCGCGATGCCCCCGTTCGGCAACCTCTACGGCGTGCCGGTCTACGTCGATGCAGCCCTGGCCGAAGACGAGACGATCGTCTTCCAGGCCGGCACGCACACGGACACTATGAGCCTGAAGTACGCGGACTTCGCCCGGCTCGTCCAGCCGGCAGTCGCCGACTTCGCCGAGCGGGTCTAGCTGGCGTGCCCGCCGTTCGCCCGCTGTGACCCAGCCTGGTAGCCCGCCTCGCCAGGCGAAACAACGAGACTCCACGCCGGCCGGCGAGGAGCCGCTAATCCGTGGCCTCCTTTCCGTCTCGGTGCGCCACCTGCCGGCGGGCCGCGCCGCCCACCGTCAGCGCCCCAGGGAGGAGCGTTCCCTGGCGGCCCAAGTTTGATCCCTTATCCCAGGCTGATCCAACGCTAAGCGCTCGGGGCAATCCGCGACGATCACCCGGCCGTAGGCTGTAGAGAGGGCTCGAGTGAGCGACAGGACAACCGCTGTGCGACGATCGATCCTCATCGGGGCGCTGGCCGGCCTCTGGCTCGGCATGCCATTCATCGCCCTCTCGTTGCTGGCTGAGCGACTGGCCAGCCTGCGGCCGCTGCCGACCAGCATCTTCGACCTGCTGGCCCGGCAGTTGCCCGGTAGCCTGGTCACTACCGCCATCGAGCTGATGGTTCGCGTGCTCCAGGGGCTCCAGCTCGGCCGCACCGATGTCCTGGCCAAGCGGCTGGAGCTGGGGCTGGCCTACCTGCTGGCCTTCGGCGCGCTGGCGGTTCTAGGTGCGCTGTACGGCGCGCTGGCCGGCCGGCTCGCCGGCTCGACGCTGCGACGAGGTCTCGCGGTCGGCCTCGCGCTCGGGGCGCTGGCCTGGCTGGTCGACCTCGCCGCGCGCTGGGGCGCCGTCGGCCCGCTCGACGGGCTGCTCTCGTCCTTCCTGCTCAGCGCGGGGTGGGGGGTGGCGCTGGCCTGGATCCATGAGCAGGCGATGGCCCTGGCCACTCTGCCGCATGCCGAAACACCGGCAGACGCGAGCCGGCGCGCCTTCCTGGCGCGTGCCGGCGGCGCGGCCCTGGCGCTCGCGGTGGCGGGCCTGGCGCTCGACCGGCTCCTGGCGGGCCTCGGGCGTGCGGAGCAAGCCACGGGGGCGCTCCCCACCCCCTCGGCGCAGCCGACTCCGCGTCCCTCCACGCCGCAGCCGGTGCCCGCGCCGGGCTATGTCGCGGCTGAGGCGTTCGAGCCGGCGCCGGGCACGCGGCCCGAGCCGACCCCGCTCGACCAGTTCTACCGGATCGACATCAACCTGAGCCCGCCGCGGGTCGACGCCGCGGAGTGGCGGCTCACGGTGGACGGGCTGGTGGCGCAGCCGTTGTCGCTCACCTACGAGGATCTGCTCGCGATGCCGGCCCACGAGCTGTACGCCACTCTGGAGTGCATCTCCAACGAGGTCGGCGGGGATTTGATCAGCACTACCCGCTTCACCGGCGTGCGGCTGGCCGACGTGCTGAACCGGGCGGGGCTCCAGCCCGGCGCCGTCGAGATCCGCTTCACCTGCGCCGACGGCTACACCGAGTCGCTGCCGATGGACTCCGCGCTCGACCCGAACACGCTGCTCTGCTTCGCGATGGACGGCCAACAGCTTCCCCCGGAGCACGGCTTCCCGATCCGGCTGTTCACGCCCAACCGCTATGGGATGAAGAACCCGAAGTGGATCACCCGGGTCGAGGCCATCGGCGAGCCGTACGATGGCTTCTGGGAGCAGCGTGGGTGGAGCAAGGAGGCGTGGGTCAAGACTACGTCGGTGATCGACGCGGCGCAGGAGGGCGCGCCGGCGCGGCTGGTGGTGGGTGGGATCGCCTACGCTGGCGCCCGGAGCATTGCCCGGGTCGAGGTGCGGCTGGACGACGGCGAGTGGGTACCGGCCGAGCTGAAGGAGCCGCTCTCGCCCTTCACCTGGGTGCTCTGGCGTGCCGAGCTGGAGGCCCCGCCGGGCGAGTACCGGCTCACCGTGCGGGCAGTCGACGGTCTCGGCGAGCCGCAGGCCGAGCAAGCGACCGATCCGTACCCTGACGGGGCCAGCGGGTACCACCATCGGCGGGTCGAGATCGGTTGACCCGGATGGCCGGTTTGACACGCCTCGCTTCGCCTCTCCGGGCCAGGCCGGCTCAGCCGGCGCCACCAGCGGTGTGGCCAGGGCCGTAGGCAAGGATACTGATGGCGACGCGAGAGACCTCGGCCCTGCTCCAGCCGAACTCGGCCTCCAGCGGCTCGATCAGCACGCCGGGCGCCGCGCACTCCGTCCCGACGGCAGGGCGCGCGCCGTCACTGCAATGACACCGCCACCGGCCCGGCGTTCCCTTGCTCCCAGCTCGGCGCGCTCGGCGCGTGACGCCAGCGGTAGCGATAACCAGCTTGGCCGGGCAGCTCATCCCGGAGCCGCGCTGAAGCCGATCCCCTACCCGAGGCGGCGAGAGCAGAGCATTGCGCACGCTGGCGAGCTTGGCCTCGACCCGAAGCTCGGCTAGGATACCGGCGTGCACGGGGAAAGAAGGTGACCGCCACCAGGAGGGGAGCGGCAAATGGCTGAATCGCGGGCGCTTCTCGACATGCGGGTCGACGGCAAAGTGGCGCTCGTCACCGGCGCGAGCACGGGGCTGGGCCGGGCGACCGCGCTGGCGCTGGCGGAGGCCGGGGCCGACCTCGTGGTCACCAGCCGCAGCCGGGAGCGCCTGCGCGAGGTCTGCGCCGAGATCGAGGCACGCGGGCGGCGCGCGGTGCCGCTCGCCGTGGACGTGCGCGACGTGGCGGAGGTGCGGCGGATGGCCGAGGAGGCGCATGTCGCCTTCGGCCGCATCGATATCCTGGTCAACAACGCCGGCCTCAACATCCCCCAGTGGGCAGTCGACGTGACGGAAGAGGCCTGGGACACGATCATGGACACCAACGCCAAGGGGCTCTTCTTCTGCTGCCAGGCGGTCGGCAAGTACATGATCGAGCAGCAGTACGGCCGTATCGTCAACATCGGCTCGGACATGGGCCTGGTCGGCTGGATCCAGCGCGCCGCCTACTGCGCGAGCAAGGCGGCGGTCTCTCTCCTCACCAAGGTGCTCGCGATCGAGTGGGCGCAGCACGGGATCACCGTCAACTGCATCGCGCCGACCTTCGTCGAGACGCCGCTCACCCGCCCGATGTTCGAGACCATCCCCGGCTTCCGTGAGCAGGTGCTGCGCAACATCCCGCTCGGCCGGCTGGGCCGGCCGGAAGAGGTGGCAGCGGCCGTCGTCTTCCTCGCATCCGACGCAGCCGCGCTGATCACCGGGGTGACCCTGCCCGTCGACGGCGGCTGGACGGCATGGTAGGCGGGTGAGCGAGCTGCCTGGCGCAGTGAGGCTGGTTCTCCGAGCCGCATGAGCTGCTCGGCCGACGGGCCCGGGTAAAAGCCCCGGCGCCATGCTGGCTTCTGCCTACCCCCGGGTGGTTCGACCTCCTCACCCTGTCACCCGCTCGGCCAGGCGGCCGAAGACGCGGATCCAGCGCGGGCGCTCGGCGCTCTCTTCGAACAGGAAGTCGACCCGGTTCGGCACCGCGGCTGGCGGCCCGCTGACGAACTCGTTCCGCCCCACCGGGCGCAGGAAAAGCGGGGGCATCCGCCGCTCGCGGGGTTGCCGGCTGAGCCCGCCGGTCTGCACCACGTCGAGCCAGAGCCCACCGGCGGCCGGGCGTACCGTCAAGCGGGCCAGCGGATAGCTGTACTCGCCGGCGAAGCGGGCCAGCTCGGCCTCGCTCAGTGTCACCAGCGGCGGCGGAACGGGGCGCAGCCCGAACTCCACGGCCAGCAGCCAGGTCTCGACCTCCAGGTAAGCCGCGCTGCCGCCCTCGTGGTTCGTCAGGCTGGCGATCGCCGCTCGTCGCTCCGGCAGCAGCGTCAGGTGCGCCTGGAAGCCGTTGGTCGAGCCGCCGTGGCCGACGATCCGCGCGCCGCCGAGCGACCAGAGCGCCCAGCCGAGCCCGTAGTAGTCGGCCCAGTTAGCCGCTGGTGTCTGCGGCTCCTGCATCCGCGCGACGCTCTCGCGGGAGATCGGCGGACGCTCCGGCCGCGCGAGCCCGAGGTGGAAGGCAGCGAAGGTCAGGAGGTCATCGACAGTGGCGGTGATGCCGCCCGCGGGGTGCACGCTCCGCGGCAGCGGGAAGTCGCGGACGACCTCGGGCCCGCCGTCGCCGGCCCGGTGGCCCACAGCGAGCGGGTAGGCAATCGCTTCGTGGGCGAAGAAGAAGGAGCGCTCCAGGCCGAGCGGCTCGAAGAGCAGCTCCCGCATGGCGCGCTCGAACGGCTGACCGGTCAGGGTTTCGATGACGCGCCCGGCGAGCGAGAAGCCACTGTTGCAGTAGCTCCAGTAGCGGCCGAGGGGGTGAATCTGCGGGAGCTGGTGGAGATCGGCGACGTAGCGCGCGAGCGCGTCGTCGCCGAGGCCGTAGTCCTGGAAGTGGTCACCGAGGATACCGCTGGTGTGCGTGAGCAGGTGGCGCATGGTGAGCCGCTGCTGCGTCTCGGGATCGCTGAGCCGCAGGTCGGGCAGGTAGCTGATCACCGGCGCATCGAGGTCGAGCCGGCCCTCTTCGACCAGGCGCATCGCCAGGGTGGCGAGGAAGACCTTGGTGATGGAGCCGATCTGGAAGAGCGTGTCGCGCCGTACCGGGCAGCCGGTCTCGACGCTGGCTACCCCGTAGGCCTGGACGATCCGCTCGCCGTCGTCGCGCAGCACCCCGATGGCCATTCCGGGGACGCCATGCCGCCGACAAGCCAGCTCGACGGTCTCTCCCAGTCCGCTCACATCGCCCATCGGTCGCTCCTCTCCCGCTCGCGCTGACGACTCCAGCCGCACCGATCATCGCCGGTGGGTGTGAGACCGGCAAGGGGACAATGCCCGGAGCGGCGATCGCTCGGATAGCGCCTACCTCAGCTCAGGCCGTGACGGCGGAGAAGCGCGCGGACGCGTCCTCGGCGTGGGAGCGCCGGGATCGCCCCGCGCCGCGTGCAGGTGAGCGCCCCGGCCGCATTCGCGAGCCGGAGTGCCCGCTCGATGGCTTCGCGGGTGAACTCCAACCGGGTCTCGAGCAGGCCTACCAACAGGCCGGCGACGAAGCCGTCGCCCGCGCCGGTGGAATCGACCACCCGCACCGGGAAGGCGGGGAGTTCTCCCTGGTGCTCCGGCGTCACATAGGCGCAGCCGCCCGCGCCCCGGGTCACGACGAGCAGGCGGAGGGCCGGATGCCAGAGTCGCTCGATGACCGCCGAAGGGTCGCCGCATCCGGCCAGGAAGACGAGCTCGTCCTCGCTGACCTTTATCACATGTGCCTGCGACCAGCCGAGCAGGATACCCTCCCTGGCAGCCTCTGGCGAGGGCCAGAGTGCAAGGCGCAGGTTGGGGTCGTAGGAGATGAGCGCGCCCGAGCTGCGGGCGCGCTGGACGGCCTGGAGCGTCGTCGACCGCGATGGTTCGGCAATCAGCGAGATCGACCCGAAGTGAAAGACTCGGCAACTCGCTGCCAGTTCCAGGGCGGCGGTATCAGGCTGCCAGAGCATATCCGCGCTCGGATGGCGATAAAAGAGGAAGTCACGCTCGCCGTCGGCGCGGAGGCTGACGAAGGCGAGCGCGGTGCGCGCTTCGGCGGTGAAGCGAAGACCACGGGTGTCGACCCCGTTTTCTGCCAGCGACGCTGCCAGGAACCGGCCGAAGTCGTCGTCGCCTACCTGGCCGATGAACGCCGAGCTTCCACCCAGCCGGGCGACACCGACAGCGACGTTGGCGGGGGCGCCGCCTGGCGCTTTCTTGAACGCCGGGGCTCGGGCAAGGTCGACGCCCCGGCGCAGCGAGACGAAGTCGATGAGCAGCTCCCCGCAGCAGACGACATCGAACATCGGCACAGGCTCCCGGATCCGGTACTCGTTGGCTGAGCATGTCGTGCCATCGTGAGCATGTCAAGCGAGCGCCGAAGCGAACGCAGGAGGTCGCCTACTGCTCGCCGGCCGACGCGATCGCCGAACGGATGGCGTCGCGCGTGCGCGCCATCTCCTCCTCGCTCGCATACCGCTGCCGGGGCCAGAAGAAACCCCGCAGCCCGTCGCCCCGACGGCGCGGGACGACGTGCACGTGCAAGTGTGGCACGCTCTGGCTCACTCGGTTGTTGATGGCGACGAAGCTGCCCTCGGCACCCATCGCCTGAGGAACCGCGCGGGCCAGGAGGCGGACGGCGCGGAACAGCGGTTCAACCAGTTCACCCGGGAGCTCAGGCAGGGTCGGGTAGTGACCGCGTGGGACGACCAGGCAGTGCCCTGGGAAGAGCGGCCGGTGGTCGAGAAAAGCGCAGGTCTGCTCGTCCTCGTAGACGACGTAGGCCGGTACCTCGCCAGCGAGGACGCGGCAGAAGGCACACGATCGCGAATGTGGCCGGTCAACCGGCTGCATGGCCCCTTGCTTTCGCGAGTGGCCCAGCGTGAGCGCCGGGCCACGGAATCCGTCACCAGTCCACGGCCGGTCCGCGGAGTCGCCTGCTTGTGTCTGCTCCAGAGTGCGTAGCATGGCCTCGCATCGCGCGTGCCTGCCGTCCCGCAGTATGCACCCGCAGCGGGTGGCGCGTGCAAGGGGTGGCCAGCCAAGCGGGCTCCGTTCGCGTTATGCTTGTCGGTCGGCCGGAGGTTGGCGGCGTGTTACCCCAGAGGAGAGGACGAGCGGATGACCCAGACGACGGCACGGCAGGCGAGCGTGGACAGGCCGCTGCGGCGGCGCGATCTCGACCCTGACCCCCTGCGGCAGTTTGCGCGCTGGCTCGCTGAGGCCGAGGAGGCCGGCATTCGCTATGCCAACGCGATGGCCGTGGCGACGGCCGCGCCGGATGGCACCCCCTCTGTTCGGATGGTGCTCCTCCGCGGCTATGATGAGCGCGGTTTCGTCTTCTTCACCAACTACGAGAGCAGGAAGGGTCGCGAGCTCGCGTCCAACCCGCGCGCAGCGCTGCTCTTCTACTGGGAACCGCTCGAGCGGCAAGTTCGCATCAGCGGGAGCGTCGAGAGGGTCACCAGCCTGGAGTCGGACGAGTACTTCCGCTCCCGGCCTTATGGCTCGCAGCTCAGCGCCTGGGCCTCGCGGCAGAGCGAGCCGATCGCGGATCGCGAAGAGCTGGAGGCCCGCCACGCAGAGCTGGCGCTGGCGTTCCCGGAGGGCCAGGTGCCACGCCCTCACTTCTGGGGTGGCTACCGGGTGGTGCCGGAGCAGTTCGAGTTCTGGCAGGGGCGTCGGGATCGCCTGCACGACCGCTTCCGGTACACCTGCCAGCCTGACGGCTCCTGGCTGATCGAGCGCTTGCAGCCGTGAACACCTCAGTGGGTGAGGCGACTTCTCTACGTGAGCCATGACGAGGTGCGGGCTGATTCAACCTATCTACGAGGACGCCTCGTCGAGGGTATCGGGTTCGTCCATGTCGGGGGCGAGCACGGCCCGCGCCAGAGCGAGCACCTCGTGCCAGCACCGCTCTGGCTCCACCGCACGGAGGTGGCTTTCGGCGAGGAGCGTCTCCCCCTGCCAGAGCTCCCAGCGGGCCTGAGTGCCTTCGAGGAGCACTTTGGCCAGCACTTCCTGCTCGCCGTGGCCGAGCAGCACCGCGCGCCACAGCTTGACCTCGCCCATGAGGCCGTGCTCGTCGGGGCTGGTCAGTCGCCAGGTTCCGCTGCTGGTCACCAGCAGCTCGGCACCGGTCAGGATCGGGTAGACGCCGGGGCGGACGCACGCGATCGCCAGTACCCAGCCTTCCCGGCATAGCGCCACCGCCTCTTCAGGCTCGAGCGCCAGAACCGACTCACGCATCCCCGCAGTGCCAGACGACTCAGCGACCACCACGTCTGCCCAGCGACTCGGCACCTGCCCCTGGTGGCGAATCCGGTAGAGCTGCGTCTCGCTCATCACACTTGCTGCCTTCCTCGCACAAGAAAGACTGTCCGAGGGTGCGCACGGCCACGAGCAGGCGGTGATCTGGATGCCCTACAATCACCGGTGCCAGCGGGGCGCCGTCCCGCTGCCATACTCCGGGCAGTGCCGTTGCGCTGGGGCGTCATGTATGCCGAGAGCATAGCAGGACTAGACGGAAACAGTCAAGCCTGCCCGGCATTCGACCTCATGAACCAGCACTCCCTGGGAGCGGGAGTGCTTTAAAGGATGACCCCCCTCTTTCGTCCCGGCCTGTCGCCTCGTTGCCTTGCGCCAGCGATCGTGTACGATCGGAGGGAGTCGGGTGGCGAAAGGAGACGGGGGGTCAGCGCTGATGGAACTCCAGGCGCGGCGCACCCGGCGCGAGCGCTTCCGGTATCGGTACAACTTCGCTTTCGGTGTGGCCAACGGGGCGTTGCTCCAGCTCGGAGATACGTTCATCCACCCAACGCTCGTACTGGTCGTTTTCGTCAGCCAGCTCACTACCTCGAACTTGCTGGTCGGTCTGGTGCCAGCGCTCAGTGTCGGGCTCTGGTTCCTACCCCAGTTCCTGTCCGCCGCCCTCGTCCAGGGGCGGCGACGCCAGCTTCCCTGGGCAGCCTGGGCCAGCGTCGTCCGCGTGGCTGCCGTCGGCGTGCTGGGGGCGGCGACCGCGGTGATCGGCGAGGGCAACCCGTCGCTCTTGTTGACTGTCTTTATCCTCACGTACGCGCTCTACAACCTCGCCGCCGGCTTCGCCTTCGTACCGCTGGTGGAGCTGAGCGCTCGGGTCATTCCGGCCGACCGGCGCGGGCTCTTCTTCAGCCAGCGGAATTTCTGGGGAGGTGTCCTCGCCTTTCTGGCAGGCTTCCTGATCAACCGTATCCTCGCCGATGCCGGCGTCCCGCTCAGCGCTACCTTCGGAACGCTCTTCTTCGCGTCCTTTGCCGTCCTCAGCCTGGCTGCGTATACCACGGCAAAGATGTCCGAGCTACCCGTACGAGTCCCAGGCCAGCGCCCACCGGCACTGTACTGGATCCGGCAAGTGCCCGAGTTGCTCGGCCAGGCGCCGCTCCAGCGGTTCCTGGCTTACCGTGCGCTGCTCGCGACCGGTACCATCGCCGACCCGTTTTTCGTGGTGTACGCCCAGCAGGTGCTCGGCGCTCCTCCGGCGATGGCCGGCCTCTATCTTTCGGCGATGGCGATCTCTCGCTTCGCCTCCAACATCTTCTGGGGACGGCTCGTCGATCGCTGGGGAGACCGGGTAGCGCTCCAGACGGCGGCACTGGTGCGCCTTTTCATGCCACTGCTGGCCCTGGCACTACCGCCGCTCTTGAGCTGGGAGGCGGTGTCTCGTCGAACACCCGGCGGTGAGGTGGCCATCTTGTATGCCTATGGCCTGGTGTTCGTCGCGTATGGCATCGCGCTGAGCGGGCAGACGCTGGCGAATCTGACGTACGCACTCGAGCTGGCCGGCCCCGATGCCCGCCCGGCCTTCGTCGGGCTGGTGAACACCACCCTCGGTATCGTCTCGTTCGTGCCGATGCTCGGTGGGAGTCTGGTCGACCGCTTCGGCTTCGAGTTCCTGTTCCTCGTGGCGCTCCTCATCGCGCTGGCGTCGGTGCTGGCCAGCGGCCTCTTGCCACAGACCCGGGGCTCAGCGGGAGTCTCCAGCCTCGCGACGGCCTGGCGTCGCTCCCGAGCCCGCTAACTGGTGCCTGCCGGCGGGCTGCCAGCCGAGCGAGCCTTGACGGGCTGGCATCGTCGTCTCCGTTGCGCCGGATCAGTCGCGCCCTCGCTGCTCGGAGAGGTAGAGCAGGCCGGCGGCGACACTGCACACCAGTGCCAGCGGCAACGCGCGGCCCATCGCAGCGATCGGGCTGAGCTGGAAGCCGATCGCCAGGAGAGCAGTGACGGAGAGGACGATCCCCCAGGTCACGATCGTCGCCGTGAGCGCGCGCCCCATCGCGATGTCTCCTCGAACGGGTGTGCCGAACATCCGTACGTACACAGCATAGAACACCCGTTCGGCCGTGTCAAGCGATCCGAAACGGGTGTTCGAGGGAGTGGTCTGGTAGAATCGCCTCAGCGGTGACGCGCCGGGAGAAGTGTGTTATCTATGCACCCACTCGATCGGATCCGACAGTCGCGGGAGCTCCTGATCCTGAGCGCGCTCGGCCTGCTCGTTCTGGGGTATACCCTGCTCCATGTCAGCCACATCCTTTCCCCGTTCGTGGTCGCCGCGATCTTCGCCTACGTGCTTCACCCGGTGGTCGGTTGGCTGGAACGACGCAGCCGTCTCCCGCGGGCGCTGGTGATCGCCGTCCTCTTTATCTTCCTGATCGGTTTCCTGGTCATCATCGGCTTCCTGGTGGTGCCAGCGCTGGTCGACCAGGTGCAGGCGCTGGTGAACTTGATGCCGGCCGTGATCGAGGCGGCCGAGCGGCAGCTCCAGGAGCAGCCCCAGATCCGGATCGGCGACCTGGTCATCGATACCGAAGCCCTGCTGAAACGGATCGACGTGGCGACGCAGGCGCTCGCCGAGCGGTTCAGCCAGGAGGCCGTGCCGCTGCTCTTGACCACGGTGGAAGTACTGATCAAGACGTTCGTCTTCTTGATCGCCAGCTTCTACTTCCTGCTGCACGGCGGCTCGCTCGCCACCCGTATCCGCTCGCTGGCGCCACGGCGCCACCAGCGGACGATCGGCCGGATCCTGAGCCAGGTGAACCTGACCTTCGGAGCCTACGTGCGGGCGCAGTTCATTCTCTTCCTGATCATGGCCAGTGCGACGTTCGTCGCGCTCACCGTGCTCCAGGTGAAGTACGCGCTGGCGCTGGCGATCGCGACCGGCCTGCTGGAGCTGATCCCGTTCATCGGGCCGTGGACGGCGGGCACCATTGCGGTCATCGTGGCTCTCGCGCAGGGGTCGGCGCCATTCGGCTGGTCACCGCTGGAGCTTGCGCTGGTGGTGGCGCTGGTCTACTTTGCGTTGCGGATCCTCGAAGACCACTTCGTGATTCCCCAGCTCGTCGGCCACTTCGTGCGGCTGCATCCGGTGGTCGTCATCTTCGGCGTGCTGGCCGGTGCCAGTATCGCCGGCATCCTGGGACTGTTGCTCGCTGTGCCGGTTCTGGCCGCGCTGAAGATCGTGTTCATGGCAGTGGTCGAAGAGCTGCGCCACCCGCTGCCACGCGAGGTCGTCTTGCTCAGAGGGCGTGACGAGTTGGAGAATCTGGCCGAGCGGGTCGCTGACCCGTCGCGGCGCGACATCGTCCTGCTGGTCGAGCCCGGGGCGCTGACCTGGGACGACTTGCCGCGTATGCAGGCATTGCACCAGGCTGCCAGCGAGCACGACGTGCTGCTCCAGGTGGTCACGCCTGACCCGGTGGCTGCGAGCATCGTGACCGCGGTCGGGCTGCCGCTGGTGACCAGGGCGCCGGTCGAATGGCGGCAGGAAGCGACCCTGGTTCCCGATATGCGCTCAGCGTTGCCGATGGAGCGAGCGGCTGAGCGCACGATGGGGATAGAGGTCGGCGGGGGTGTCCCGCCGATGGGCACGGTGATGCAGGTTGAACGGGAGGTGCGGCGTGGGAGCGATCGGGACTGAACGGCGCTTCCGGAACTATATCGGCGGCGAGTGGGTGGAGCCGAGTAGCGGCGAGGTGCGGCCGGACGAGAACCCGGCCGATACCCGCGAGAGCTTGGGGCTGTTCCCGCGCTCGTCCGAGGCCGACGTCGACCGGGCGGTGCAGGCGGCTGCCGAGGCGTTCAAGACCTGGCGGCGCACCTCCGGCCCGCAGCGTGCGGCGATCCTGCATAAGGCGGCCAATATCCTGGAGGCGCGTGCCCAGGAGGTGGGTGAGGCGCTGACCCGGGAGGAGGGCAAGACCATCGGCGAAGGGGTCGGCGAGGTACTGCGCGGCGTGCAGATTCTCCGCTTCTTCGCCGGCGAGCCGCTGCGCCCCTTCGGGGAAGTCTTCTCGGCGACCAATCCGGAGACGTTTCTCTGGGCCGAGCGGGTGCCGCTGGGTGTCGTCGGCGTGATCACGCCGTGGAACTTCCCGGTGGCGATCCCGCTCTGGAAGCTGGCGCCGTGCCTGGCCTACGGCAACACCGCCGTCTTCAAGCCGGCCGAGCTGACGCCGCTGACCGCCCACCTGATCACGGAAACCTTCATCGAGGCCGGCTTGCCGCCCGGCGTGCTCAACCTGGTGCACGGCCCTGGCTCGGTCGTCGGCGAGGCGATCGCCCGCCACCCGAAGGTGAACGCCATTACCTTTACCGGCTCGAACGCGGTGGGGCGGCACCTCTACCAGATCGCCAGCGAGCGCGGTGCCAAAGTGCAGCTCGAGCTCGGCGGCAAGAACCCCCTGATCGTCGCCGAGGACGCCGACCTGGACTTCGCGGTAGAGCTGGCGACCTCCGGCGCCTTCCGCTCCACCGGGCAGAAATGCACCGCTACCTCGCGGGTGATCGTGGTCGAGCCAGTGCTGCGCGAGTTCACCGAGAAACTGGTGCAACGGGCCCGCTCGCTCAAGGTCGGGCCGGGGATCGACCCGAGCACCTATATGGGGCCGCTGGTATCGGAGGAGCGCCGCCAGGGGGTGCTGCAGTACATCGAGATCGGCAAGCAGGAAGGGGCGAAACTGCTGACCGGTGGCGAGCCGCTTTCAGGCGGCGAGTACGCCTACGGCTACTACGTGGCCCCGACCGTCTTCGCCGATGTGGAGCCGGGCATGCGGATCGCCCAGGAGGAGATCTTCGGCCCGGCGGTCGGCGTGATCCGAGCGCGCTCGCTGGAGGAGGCGATCGAGATCGCCAACGGCGTCAGCTACGGCTTGAGCGCCTCGCTCGTGACCCGGGACATCCGCAAGGCGTTCGACTTTATCCGCTCGATCGAGGCCGGGGTCGTGCACGTCAACTCGGAGACGGCCGGCGCTGAGCCGCACGTGCCGTTCGGCGGGATGAAAGGCTCTAGCTCCTACTCGCGGGAGCAGGGCCGCGCGGCCATGGAGTTCTTCACGCAGGTGAAGACCATCTATCTGGACATGCCGCCAGCCTAGGTCACCAGCGCCCGCGAGCGCCGCTCAGGCAGGATAGGACGCCTACATCCCGCTGGCCAAGATCTCGGCGATCTGCTCCTCGGTCAGCTCCGTGTCGTAAAAGCGAGCGTAGAAGGAGCGAGCCTCCTTAGCGAGGTCGAGATCGGTGAAACGATCGGGATAGAACGTCTTGGCGGCCCAGAGCACGGTCAGCGGCTGCTCGCTCGTGCGGTGTGCCCACAGGTGCGCGCCGGTCGGCGTCACGTGGACGCGGCCGGACCGCACGGCCCGGAGTGAGGCGAACCGCTCGTCGCTGCGCAGCAGTTCGGCGTCCTTTTTCGTCCGAACGACGATCACGTCAGGATCCCAGGCCAGTACCTGCTCGAGCGTGACCGAGACGCTCTCGCTGCGGTGGATAGGCTTGGTCACGCTGATCCCGCCCGCCGCCTCGATCCACCACTCGGTGATGAGGTGGGTGTTGGCCATCGTCTGCGGATCGATGTAGAGCACTGTGACACGCTCGTCCTCAGGGATGTCCGCCACGCGCCGCCGCACCCGCTCGACCGTTTCGTCGAAGTAGGCGACGTAGGCTTCCGCCCGTTCCTGCTCTCCGAACACCTCTCCGAGCAAGCGGATCACCTGGCGGATATCCTCAGGTTCCCGCCACTGAAGGTAAATGACTGGTAGCCCGCGCTGCTCGAGCGGCTGGATGACCACCTCCTGCATGGTCAGGATCACGTCTGGCCGTGCCCGCAAGATCTCTTCGATGTTCGGCGTATAGTCCGGCCCCTCCATGATCGGCGAGCTGGCGATCTTCGGGCCGAACAGGAAGTGGTACTTGTACCGCGAGGGGTCGAACCGCTGGGGCAGCCCGTTGACGATCTTGTCGCCATACCCCATGGCGAACACGAAGCTATTGACGACTGGCAGCGAGCCGATCGTGACCACGCGCTCGATCGTGGCCGGCACCGCGACCTGCCGGCCGGCGAAATCGGTCACCAGTCTTCCCGCTTCCGGAATGCTCCCAGCCTGGGGAGAGCTCTGCAGGGCTGCACCGGAATTCGACAACGGCCCGGACTGGCAAGCGGCGAGAGCGAAAACAGCCACGAGGAGCGCGAGGAGCACCGACCGTCGTGGCCAGATCTCGACGTCACGGAAGCGCACAACTTCTCCTTCTCAGCGAAATACCGGTAAGCACACTTTCATTGAGTGTCGCTCATCCCCCATCGGCACACTGGCGACATGGATCGGCACCGCGTACAGCTCGCTGAGCTGCTCGTCGCTGACGACTTCGTCTGGTGTGCCGCTCGCCTGGATACGGCCGTCCTTCAAGAGGGCCACGCGGGTGCAGGCGAGAAACACATGGTCGGGGAAATGGGTCGTCATCAGCACGCCGTAGCCGTCGCGCGCGAGGGTACGAATGATCTCGAGCACCCGCACCTGGTTGCCGAAGTCGAGGTTGGCTGTCGGCTCGTCGAGGAGGAGGTAGCGGGACTGCTGCGCCAGGGCGCGGGCAATGAGCGCAAGCTGCCGCTCGCCACCGCTCACCTCGCTGAGCGCACGCCCGGCGAGGTGAGCGATGCCGACGCGCTCCAGTGCTTCCCAGGCCAGCTCGTGGTCACGCCGGGCCGGCGTGCCGAACGGCTTGAGGTGCGGCGTGCGTCCCATCAGGACGACGTCGAAGACGGTGAACGGGAAGACCAGGCTGGTCAACTGGGGAACGTACGCCACGCTCCTGGCGACCTCAGCGCGCGGGAGCGTGCGCAGGTCACGGCCGTCGAGCCTGATGGTTCCGCGATACGACCGGTTCATGCCCAGGAGGCAGCGGAGCAACGTCGTCTTGCCTGATCCGTTGGGGCCGAGGATGGCGAGCGTTTCCCCGGGGCACACCTTGAGCGAGACGCTATCGAGCACCACTCCGCGCCCCGGATACTCGAACTCGAGCCAGTCGACCGTGAGCGTCATACCCAGCCCTGGCGTGCACGGGCCAGCAACGCGATAAAGAACGGTGCCCCGATGAGTGCGGTGAGGATACCCAGCGGGATTTCCGCGCTGGTGGCGCTGCGTGCGATGGTGTCGATCGCGACGAGGAAGGAACCGCCGAGCAGAAACGAGGCCGGGAGGAGCACTGGGAAATTCGGCCCGACGACGGCGCGCGCCAGGTGTGGCACCACCAGCCCGACCCAGCCGATGATCCCGCTGAGGCTGACTGCGGCTGCGGTCATCAACGTCGCGCTGAGGACGACGATCAGGCGCGTGCGGGCCAGATCGACCCCCAGGGCTATCGCTTCCTCGTCGCCGAGTGACAAAACGTTAACCCGCCAGCGGAGCGCCAGGAGGACGAAGAGGCCGATCGAGATCGGCACCAGTGCCAGCACGTCACGCGTGGTCACTTTCCCCAGTCCGCCCATAAGCCAGAAGGTAATGGACGGCAGCGTGGTCAGAGGGTCGGCGAGATATTGCGTGATCGAGATCAGGGCCTGAAAGAAGGCGGAGATCACCACTCCGGCCAGGATCAGGACGACCAGTGACCCGTTACCCAGCGAGCGTGCGACGACGTAGGCGATCGTAACCGCCATCAGGCCGAATGTGAAGGCGGACGCCTGCACGGCTAGCCATGGCAGGCCGAGGAGCAAGGCCAGCGCCGCGCCGAACCCGGCGCCGGAGGTGACGCCGAGCAGGCCAGGCGAGGCGAGCGGGTTCTTGAAAAGGCTCTGGTAGGCTGCGCCCGCGGCTGCCAGTGCGCCGCCGACGACCGCCCCAGCCACGACACGCGGGATACGGACGTCCAGCACGACCGTGGTCATCGTGTCGGGCGCAGCCGACGTGGTCGGCAAGAGGGCCGAGGCCAGGATGCCGAGCACGGCCGATGGGCTGATCGGGTACCGGCCGATGAGCAAGGAGAGGAATCCTACCGTCAGGAGCAGCACCAGCAGAACCATCAGGCGGCGGACTGCACCGAAGCTGGCAAGTGGGATCGCCCGGCCGGTTGCGCGTGCAGAAGGCTGATCTGCCGCCCTAGTCAAAGCAGTCCTGAGGCTTGTCTCACTCCCGAGGCGGCTCGTTTGCCCACTTCCGCGCCGCATATGCCCTCCACAGACAAGAAACTGTACCGTATCCGCTGCACTCTGGCCATGCAGGCTCCGAGAGCTGCCTCCGGGATCGGTTCTACGGCACAGCCCGTGGGCGACGCCCGTTTGCCGCCAGCGAGTCGGCAATCGTTCCGCCGTCAGAGCTTTCCCTGACCTCGTCCCCGTGCTGGTTCAAGGGGGAGCCAGGATTCTGACCGTCCGTACATGTTGACAGTTAAATCGGCTGCCCCCAGAATGAGCGCATCATCGATTGAACTGGACTCCGGCAGGAACCCCCTATCCGCTCGGCTCGGGGAGGCCAGCGATGTGCGACCGCTACCAGTTACGCTTCACGCATACCTTTCTCCGCCAGATGCTCTCGTTGTCCCCTACTACGCAGCACCAGATCGAGCGGCGGGCGCGCGAGCTTCGGGACAACCCGCATTCGGACGGGTCTCATAGACAGCGCCTCGAGTGCTACCCTGATGTCTACCGGCTCAGGGTCAACAAGTACCGGGTCTTCTACCGCATCCGCGACTGCGGCGTGGATCTCCTCGCCGTCGAGCACCGGCGAGACGCCTACCGCCACGAGCAGCTCCCGGACAGCGGCGACTACATCGTGTTGATCGAGGATCCGGAGGCTGAGGAGCTGGCCGAGCGCCTGGCGGCCGGTAACGGCGCTGGGCAGACGGAGGCTCATGCAGACATCCCCCAGGGAGACAGCCCGCCCGGGGTTGATCTGGCGAGTTCAGGGAACGTCGCTGGCGAGCAAGCACCCCCAGAGGCTCGCCCGCTACCGCGAGCGATCACGGAAGAATTGCTGGAGCGGCTGCGCATCGAGCGCACGTACTGGCCGCGGCTGCTGGAGTGCACGACCGAGGACGGGTTGCTCGCGGTGCTGTCCACACTCCCCGAGCGGCAGGCACAGCGCCTGCTCGACGCGGTCTGCGGCCAGCCGCTCGATCCGCTCCTCGACGAGTCTACCTTCCTGCTCGAGGAGGGTGCGACGCTCGCCGCGCTGCTCGCCAGCCGTGGGCGTCTGCGGCTCGACCTCGACCCGCGGCAGCGCGACGTGCTCGACCAGATCCGGAGCCGTCCGGGGCCGTTCATCGTCAGCGGCGGGCCCGGCACCGGGAAGACCGTGGTCGCGCTGTACGCGGTGGGGGCGCTGCTCGAGCGGCTGCGGGCCGACGGTATCCGCGACCCACGCCTTCTCTACGTCACCTTCACGCGCACACTGGCGGCCGCCGCCGAGCGCATCCTGCGCCAGGTGCTGGAGTCTCGCGACCGGTTTGCAGTGCGTGTCGTGACGCTGGATCAGGAAGTGCAGCGGCTCTGGAGCGACGATACCGTCCAACTGATCCAAGAGCAGGCGAAGCGAGCGCTCTTCCGGCAGGCTCGCTCGGACGCGTTCTTTCGGCTGCTGAGCCCGACGGCCGACCAGGATCGGCGCTTCGCTGCGAGCCTCCGAGGGGTCAGCGACGGCTATCTCATCGACGAGATCGAGGAAGTCATCGTCGGGCGCGGGTTGCGCGCCGTCGACGAGTACCTGGGGGCTGACCGCGCCGGCCGGCGCGTGCCGCTGAACGAGACGCAGCGCCGGGCAGTCTGGCGCCTCTACGAGGTCTTCTGCGACCTGCTGCTCCAGGAGGACGCGCTCCTCGCCGGCCAGCGGCGCCAGCACGCGCTCGATCGCTTGCGCGCCGACCCGGATGCGGAGCGCTACGACGCGGTCGTCGCCGACGAGGTGCAGGACTTCGACCTCGTCGGACTGCGGCTCCTGGCGGAGCTGTGCCGCGACCGGCGCTTCCTCGTGCTGGCTGGCGACACCGGCCAGTCGCTCTACCAGCGGACGTTCCGCTGGAAGCTCCCGGAACAGGAATTCCGCGACGCTGTCCACCTGAAGCTCGCGACCGGCCACCGCTGTCCGCCGGAGATCGTTGGGGCCGCTAGGGCGTATCTGCACTACATGCCGGGCGCCGTGGCCGAAGGGGATCCGGTGGAGGCGCATCGCAAACGAGCCGGGAAGACTAGGCCGCTGCTCGTCCTGGTCGAAGGATGGGACGCCGAGCTCCCGCTGCAGGACGACCCTTCCACGCGTGTGCCAGCCTGGTCGCTCCCGCTGGTCGAGACGCTGCGGGAGCAGCGCAAGCCCCTCAGGGTTCCGGCAGGCCGCTGCGCGGTGCTCGCGCCGACCAACCAGCACGCGGCCGATGCGTCGAGGGCGCTGCACCTGCACGGCGAGCCGAACGAACTCGTCGTGCACGGCCGTGCAGTCACGCCCGTGAACAGCGTGAAGGTGCTGACCTGGCACAACGCGAAGGGGCTCGAGTTCGACGTCGTAGTCGTGCTGCTGCCCAACTGGGAGCCGCCTCCGGTCGGCTGGAGCCAGGTATCCTCGGAAGAGGTGCGGGAGAGCGTCGAGTCGTGGCGCCGGGTGGCGTACGTGGCGATGAGCCGGGCCACGCGCTCGCTCGCTGTCGTCCGTCCGGCTGCCGGGGCATCGCCGCTCCTGGACGGCTTCGAAGACGAGCTGTGGGAGTACCGTACCTGGTCGGCTGGGGTCGCTGCCCCGGCCGAGGACGACCTGCCCTTCTGAGGTGGAAGGCCAGTGACCGCCGCGCAGCCTAGCGCGCTGCCAGCCCGCCCGAAGAGCACGGCGGGCTCCCGATCATCCCCGGGGGTGCGCCGTCGCCTCGGAGGAAGCGCAGGTCGGCGTCGACCATCCGCTCGATCATCTCCTCGAAGCCGACCGTCGGCTCCCAGCCGAGCATCGCGCGCGCCTTGCTGGCATCCCCCACCAGAAGGTCGACCTCGGCCGGGCGGATCAGCGCTGGGTCGACGACCACATAGTCACGCCAGTCGAGCCCAACGCAGCCGAAGGCGATCTCGCACAGCCGCCGCACCGAGTGGGTGCGCCCGGTCGCGATCACGAAGTCGTCGGGCTGGTCTTGCTGGAGCATCAGCCACATGGCCCGCACGTAGTCCGGGGCGTAGCCCCAGTCGCGCTGGGCGTCGAGGTTGCCCAGCCGCAGCTCCCTGGCCAGCCCCAGCTTGATCTTCGCCACTCCGTGGGTCACCTTGCGGGTCACGAACTCCAGCCCCCGCCGCTCCGACTCGTGGTTGAACAGGATGCCGGAGACGGCGAAGAGGTCGTAGCTCTCGCGGTAGTTGACGGTGATCCAGTGCCCGTAGACCTTGCTGACGCCGTAGGGCGAGCGCGGGTAGAACGGGGTCGTCTCGCGCTGCGGCACCTCGCGTACCTTGCCGAACATCTCCGAGGAACTGGCCTGGTAGAACTTGGCGTCCGGCTTGACGAGCCGGATCGCCTCCAGCATCCGGGTGACGCCCAGCGCCGTGAACTCGCCGGTCAGCACCGGCTGCTGCCAGGAGGTCGGCACGAACGACTGGGCAGCCAGGTTGTAGACCTCGTCGGGCTGGTACCGCTTGACGATGTCGATCAGCGAGAGCTGGTCGAGCAGGTCGCCCTGCACCAGCTCGATCCTGTCCAGCAGGTGCGCGATGCGGCCGACCGTCTCGGTGCTGCTGCGCCGCTGCATCCCCACCACGCGGTAGCCCTTCTCGAGCAGGAACTCCGCGAGATACGAGCCGTCCTGGCCGGTGATCCCGGTAATCAGCGCCGTCTTCATCTTTCGCCTCTACGCTCGCCCTGCCGCTCGCCGCTGGCTGCTACTCTGACCTGGAGCATGCCGAGCCATGATCGTGACGCTGTCATATCCAGACCGTTCTATTCCCCGGAGAGAGCGACATCCCTTCCCGCGAGAGATCGCCCCTGCCGCTCTGCCCAGTGTACCGGATCGCCGGAGTCGCTCGTGCCAGCCCGGCAGCGTCGGTGGCGCCTAGTCGTCCACGTCTCCGTGCAGGGTGGACGCTCTCATCCTCTTCCGTTCGCTCGGTCAGGGTGAAGCGGCGGGGGCTCATGGCTCGTGGGACGACGGCTGCGGGCGCTCGGACTGCATGACCAGCCAGGTTCCCAGCACCACCACCAGCCCTCCAGTGACCGTGGGGAACGTCAGGCGCTCGCCCAGGATCGGGATGGCCAAGAGGATCACCGCCAGCGGCTGCACGTAGAGGTAGACGGCGGCTCGGGTGGCGCCCAGGAGCGCCAGCCCCCGGTTCCAGGTGAGGTACGCCGCGCCGGTGCAGGCCAGCCCGAGGAAGGCGGTCACGGCAAGCGACTCGCCGGTGAAGCGCGGTAGCTCACCTGCAGCGAGTTCGACCAGCGCGAGCGGCAGCAGGGCCAGCGCGCCGGCCGTCATGATATGCGTCGTCGCGACGAGTGACGACACGCGGGGCAGCACCTCGCGGCCGATCAGCGTGTACGCCGTCCAGGCGATCGTAGTCGAGAAGGCCAGCAGGTTGCCCATCCAGGCGCCGCCTATACCCTCACTGGTCGTCGCAAGTGTCAGCACCGTCGCGCCGGCCAGGGCGAGAGCGATACCGGCGGCCCGCCGCGGGCCGAGCGTTTCCTTCAGGAAGAGTCGTGCTCCGATCGCGGTCATCACCGGGTAGGGCAGGGTCAGGAGCGAGGCCGCGCTCGCGGTCGTCCATTCAAGCGCCAGGTTGATTCCGATGTAGAAGTAGCCGACCCCGAGCGCTCCCAGCAGCGCCAGCCAGCGCCATTCCCGCCAGGGAACGGCCAGCCGGTGCCCGGCCAGCCGGGTACAGGTTGCGAGCAGCAGGCTTGCCAGTACCGCCCGTATGAACCCCAGCGTGAGGGGCGGAACTGCGTCGATGACGAGCTTGGTGCCGACGAACGAGGCCCCCCACATGAGGGCGGTGAAGGTGAGCAGGAGATGCCCGACCAGATCGGTGGTGGTCGGCGGCCGGGTCTCGGTCGCCTGGGTGGTTGCCGGATCATTCACCCTTGTTCCTCGCGTCGATGCCTTCCGCCGCGCTCGCCCGGGTACGGCGAGCGGGGGTACGTGCTAGACTGGACGTAGAGTGTGGCCGGACACCCGGTGACGCGCAAGAGCGAGCCGGCTTCGTCGCGACCGGAGACCCGGGATGAGCAGGCGCTTCGCCAGGTACTTCACGGTCGAGGAGGCACGGGCGCTCGTTCCCCGGCTGCGCGGCCTGTTGACCGCGATGCAGGCCGAGAAGCAACAGGTCGACTTCGAGGTGGAGGTGCTGCGCCGACTGGCGCAGCTCATCCAGCAGAACGGCCATGCCTTCCAGGCGCTGGAGCACGAGCGGCGGCTGACCGAGCTGGTACGGGCGCTCCGCCAGAAGCTCCGGGCGATCAACGAACTGGGTGTCGAGGTGAAAGACCTCGACCTGGGCTTAGTCGATTTCCCCAGCCTGCGCGACGGCCGCGAGGTTTACCTCTGCTGGAAGGTCGACGAGCCGACGGTCGAGTATTGGCATGAACTGGACGCCGGCTACCGTGGCCGCCAGCCCCTGGAGTAGAGAGCGGATCAAAGGTGACAGGTGTGGAGATCGAGACCGAACGGCTACTGATCGCCCCGGTCGGGCCAGGCGATCGGCCCGAAGAGTTCCTCCCGGTCTTCAACAGCAATGCGGATTACCTCGAGGCCGCTGAGGACAAGGAGCGCTATCAGCTCGAGGACGTGGAGCTCTACCTCTGGCAGGAGACGACGCGGGAGAACTCCCGTTGCCTGGCGATCCGGCTCAAGGAGAGCGGCGAGCTGATCGGCACCGCGTGTCTGCTCGTCCCGCACCCGCGAGAGCCGGCCCCCTGGATCGGGCTCTTGCTGCTCAGGCGGGATCAGCAGCGTCGCGGTCTCGGCGCTGAGGCCGCGGCTGCGATCGAGGCGGCCTTGGTGGACGAGGGCTGGGAAGAAGTCCACCTCGCCGTGCTGACCTCGCGCCCCGAGGCGCGGCGCTTCTGGGAGCGCCAGGGCTACGCCGTCGACGACGAGCGACCGAACAACAACAAGCGGCTCTGTTGGGTGATGCGCAAGGAGCTCCGCCGGCTGCCAGCGGCTCCGGCCTGACCGGCCGACCCTGTCAGGCGTGCTCCAGGTCAACCCGGAGCAGCGGCAGCATGCGCCCAGGGATGCTGCCGGAGGGCACCGTGCCGATCGGCTCGGCGCCCATCGCGCGGTAGAACGGCTCCGCGTTGGGATCGCTGTGGATCAGCATCGCGCGGTAGCCCAGGCGCTTCGCCATGGCGGTGGCGTGCTCCATCAGCGAGCGGCCGTGGCCCCGGCCGATCGCGTCCGGCTCGACGAACAGGGCGCTCAGCTCCACCTCACGCTCGTCGATCGGCTCCAGCAGGTAGAAGCCGGCCACCCGGCCCTCCGCCTCCAGCACGTAGGCCGGGCGACGCGCGAGCTGCTCGGGGGCGACAGCGGCTATGAAGGCCTCGCCGTAGCCCCAGAAGGCCTTCGAGCGCAGCGAGAGCGCAGTCAGCGCCTCCGCCTCGCCCGGCTCGGCCCACCGGATCTGCGCGCGCTCTCCGAACGCTCGCTCGGCCATCAGCTTCTCACCTGCGCGCGGAGTACCCTCGTGCCGGCAAGGCGTGATACGCGATCGCGCCGAGCGCTTTGGATCGAGGTTATCCTCGCCAGCATCGCCAGCGCGCTGAAAGAGCGGCCGGATCATTGCCTGTTCCGGCGCCTGCCGCCGGGCAGTGCTAGGCGCGGCGTCTCGTTCCGGGGAAGACCGTGCCGCTCGATCTCGCCACCGGCCGTTGTGTCCGGTGCGCGAGGCGAGGCGCTTGCCGTAGACTGGAAGGCCGGAGGGAAGCATGAACCGAATGAGGAGACTCCCGGCGGCGCTGTGCGTGGTCGGGCTGCTCAGCCTGGCCCTGGCTTCCTGCGCGCTGCCGGGCAGGCGCGGTGCCCCGGAGCTGCCGGAGGCGCCTGTGACGATGAGCCTCACCAGCCCCGCCTTCGCCGAGGGGGCGGCGATCCCCCTGCGCTTCACCTGCGACGGCGAGGACCGCTCGCCGCCGCTCACCTGGTCGGATCCACCCGAGGGGACGCGCGCCCTCGCCCTCGTCATGGACGACCCCGACGCGCCTGGCGGGGTCTTCACCCACTGGCTCGTCTACGACCTGCCAGCGGATGCCCGCTCGCTGGCCGAGGGCGAACTGCCGGGCGGCGGGAAGCAGGGCGAGAACGACTTCGGCCGGATCGGCTACGGCGGCCCCTGCCCGCCGCGCGGCGAGCAGCACCGCTACCGCTTTGCGATCTACGCGCTCGATGCCCCGCTCGACCTGCCGCCTGGTGCCCGGCGAGCGGCGGTGCTGGAGGCGATCGCCGGCCACGCGCTGGCGCGCGGGGTGCTGACGGGCACCTATCGCCGGGGCGAGTAGCGCGCGGGCAGTCGCCGTGGTACATCACAGAGCCGGCGGCAGCAGGATGGGCCGCGTTCGGCCAGGCGTGGGGATGGCGCAGCAGAGCCAGCGAGGACGGCCAGGGGCCTTGCGCCCGCCCGAGGAAGTCCGGTCGATGTTCGACCGGATCTCCCGGCGCTACGATCTGATGAACCGGCTGATGACCGGCGGGCGCGACGTGGCCTGGCGCCGGCTGGCGGCGCGCGAGGCGCTGGCCGGCGGGCACGGATGCGTCCTCGACGTCGCCAGCGGTACTGGGGATCTGGCCATCGAGCTGGCGCGCCAGGGCGCTGCGCGGGTGGTCGCGCTCGACTTCTCGCGCGAGATGCTGCGCGGCGCGGCGGAGAAGCTCCGTCGACTGGGACATCCCCGTATCGAGCTGGTCTGCGCGGACGCGATGCGCTTGCCCTTCCCCGACGCGACCTTCGATGCCTGCACGATCGGCTTCGGCCTGCGCAACCTGCCGGACTACCAGGCCGGCATCGCCGAGATGGCGCGGGTGCTGCGGCCAGGCGGGCGCGTGGTGATCCTGGAGACCACGCCGGTGCGGCAGCAGTGGCTGGCGCCGCTCTTCCATCTCTACTTCGATCGGATCGTGCCGCTCCTCGGCGGCCTGATCAGCGGCGACCGCGACGCCTACGGCTACCTGCCGCGCTCGACCGGCGCCTTTCCCGATGCCGAGACGCTGGCCGGCATGCTGGCCGGCGCCGGGCTCGCCGAGGTGCGCTTCCGGCGGCTGATGCTGGGCACCGTGGCGCTGCACGTCGCTGTCCGCCCGCCGGCGCCCTGATCGGCCGTGCCTCATCCCCTCACGCATACGAAAGTTGTAGGGGCGACCGGCCGGTCGCCCTTACAAGAGGTTGGGAGAAGCGTCTGGTCATGCAGTCCGGCATAGAAAGGCCCGAGCGTTGCCTGCCTGAGAGCGGCGGCCCTTACCCCCTGTCCCCCCTCATGCCGCGCGGTGTGGGAGCGGGAGTGGCGGGATGAATAGGGGCGACCGGCCGGTCGCCCCTACAGGAGGTTGTCCATAATCCCGTGCGCTCGCAAGGTCGAGCGTGCGGGATTATGGGGCGACTGGTTCGCCCCCTAGCTGGCCGATGACGGGTGGGTTGGTCGTTACTTAACTGCTCCGAACCAGCCCCAGCTCGCGCAGCGCCGCCTCCAGCGTGTCCAGATCCTGCTCGACGGTAGCGAAGGCAGCCAGGTACGGCTCCGGCGTGGTCAGATCCACCCCGGCGTCGCGCAGCAGGTCGAGCGAGTCCTTGGAGGAGCCAGCGGCCAGGAACGCCAGGTAGCGGCGGCGCGCCTCCTCGTCGCCGGAGAGCACGGCGCGCGCGAGCGCGGTGGCCGCCACCAGCCCGGTCGCGTACTGGAACACGTAGAAGCCGCGGTGGAAGTGCGGCACCCGGCTCCACTCGTGGGCCACCTGCTCGTCGATCACCAGATCCGGCCCGTAGTACTCGCTGAGGAGCCGGCTGTAGTGCTGCGTCATCCAGTCGGGGCTCAACCCTTCGCCTCGCTCGACCGCCTGGTGCGTGAGCAGCTCGAACTCGGCGAAGAGCGTCTGGCGCCACAGCGTGGTGCGGAACGTCTCCAGCGCGTCGTTGACCAGCGCGGCCCGCTCGCGCGGGTCGGCGGTGATGTCCAGCAGGTGGGCGGTCAACAGGCGCTCGTTGAAGGTGGAGGCGACCTCGGCCACGAAGATCGTGTACTGCGAGGTCGGGTGCGGCTGGGCTCGCGAGGAGAAGTAGGAGTGCATCGCGTGGCCCACCTCGTGGGCCAGCACGAAGACCTCGCGGAGCGTGCCGTTCCAGTTGAGCAGGATGTACGGGTGAACGCCGTAGACGCCCAGGCTGTAGCCGCCCGAGCGCTTGCCCGGAGTCTCGTGGACGTCGACCCAGCGGGAATGCAGACCCTGGCGCAGCGGCTCGGTGTACTCCGGGCCCAGCGGCTCCATGGCTGCCAGCACCAGGTCGCGGGCTTCCGAGTAAGGGTAGCTTCGCTCCGGGCGCTCGACCAGCGGGACGTAGAGGTCGTACGTGCGCAGCTCGTCGAGCCCGAGCGCCTGCTTGCGCAGGCGGAGGTAGCGGTGCAGCAGGGGCGCGTGCTGGCGCACGAGCTCGATCAGCGTGGTGTAGACCTCGAGGGGGATGGCGTTCGGGTACAGCGCGGCCTGGAGCGAAGACTCGTAGCGGCGAGCGCGCGCATAGAAGACGTCGGCTTGCGTGCTCCCGGCGAGCAGTGCCCCCAGCGTGTGGCGATGGGCCAGGTAGGGCGCGTTGAAGACCTCGTAGGCCTGCTGGCGCACCTGCCGGTTGCGCCGCTCGAGGAGCCGGAGGTAACGGCCCTTGGTCAGCTCGATCTCGGTGCCGTCCTCGTCGACGACGACCCCGTAGCGGATGTCGGCGTTGTCGAGAAAGGTGAAGGCGTTGGACGGTACCCGGGCGAGCTCGGCCGTCTCGGCCAGCAGCTCCTCGACCTCGGCCGAGCGGGTGTGTGGCCGCATCCGGATCGTCTGCTCGATCTCGCGCCGGAAGGGTGCCAGCCCCGGTTCCTGCTCCAGAAAGGAGCGGAGCTCGTCGTCGGTGAAGGACAGCAGCTCGGGCGCGATCCAGGCAGCCGCTCGGCTGGCAGCCACCGCCAGCGACATCGCCTGCTCGTAACGCTGGACTGCCAGAGGATCGCGCGTGTCCTGGTCGCGGGCCAGGAGCGCGTAGGCGAAGAGCTTCTCGACGCGCTGGTCGATCTCGTCTGCCAGCGTGAGCACGGCTAAGATCTGCTGGGCACCCTGCTGGAGCGTGCCGCGCATTTCCTCGAGCCGGGGCAGCTCGGCCAGCACGGCCTGCCGCTCGGTCTCCCACTCGGCCGGGGTGGGGAAGAGATCGGCCAGTTCCCAGCGTTCCTCGATCGGAACCTGCTCGCGCGTGAGCTGCTGCACCATGCTCGTTCCTCCCAGCGGGTGACTGCTGCCGCTCTGCCGCGCCCCAGTGTACCTGCCGGTGCCGGCCGCCGCTGCCCGCTGCCGGCGAAGGGACTCCGCCGCAGACCCTGGCCAGCTCAGGGGCACGCATGTTCGGCTCCTCGCAGCGCACGCCAGCTCCCCGGCGCCGCCGGGGATGCGTATGAAGCTCTGTACCCACCCACTAAGTTGTGGTGGACTTTTCCTGTAACCCGGCGACGATCATCACCGCTTTCCCGACCAACCGCATTCATCAGGGGGAGAAGCAGCTATGGCCCTGAACGAGTTACCAGGAAGGCAGCCACGCGCGGTGGGCGTCCAGCAGCTCGTCGACGAGCGCCTCGATCTGGTCGAGGTCGAGCTCGGCGCCGGTGTGCGGATCGAGCATCGCCGCGTGGTAGACGTGCTCGCGCCGGCCGGTGAGGGCCGCCTCGAGCGTCAGCGCCTGCACGTTCACGTTCGTCTGGATCAACGCCGCGAGCTGCGGCGGTAGCGCGCCCACCCGCACCGGCTGCACCCCGTTGCGGTCTACCAGGCAGGGAATCTCCACGCAGCAGCCCGGAGGCAGGTTATCGATCAGCCCGTGATTCATCACGTTGCCGTTGATCACCCGCGGCTGCCCGGTCTCGAGCGAGTGAATGATCAGCGTGGCGTACTCCCCGGAGTGGTGTGGCCGGCCGCTGTGCGCTTCCTCCTCCCACATCCGCCGCAGCCAGTCGGCGCGCCGGTGCTCGCCCGCTGCTTCCAGCCTCGTGAGCTGGCGCTGACGCCGGGCCTGCTCGTAGCGCTCCAGCGCGGCCGGATCCGGATCGAGCAGCGCCGCGCGCATCTCCAGCCAGTCGGCGATCTGGGCCTCGCAGCGGCGCGGGTACTCGTCGAGCGGGATATTGAAGCGCTCGATGAGGTCGGGCCGGTCACGCTTGATGAACCAGGGCACATACTCCGAGAAATGTTCGCTCGACTCAGTGGGGAAGTAGCCGAAGCGGCGGAAGATCTCGAACCGCACCCGGTCGTGCGCAGGCACCTTCCCCGCGTCGAGGAGCCCCCGCAGTGCTGGGTAGAGATCCCGACCCCGGTGCTCGAGGCGCAGGTAGAACGCCAGGTGGTTGATGCCAGCACAGACGTACGTGATCTCCTCTGGCTCGAGGCCCAGCAGGTGGGCGAGATAGTCCGCCGTGCCCTGGACACTGTGGCAGAGTCCAACCACCTTCACCTGTGTCGCCCGGCTGACGGCCCAGACCAGCATCGCCATCGGATTCACGTAGTTGAGAAGGAGCGCCTGCGGGCACAGCTCCTCCATCTCGCGGGCCAGCTCGAGCATGACCGGGATGGTGCGTAGCGCTCGCATAATGCCGCCGATGCCGAGGGTATCGCCGATAGTCTGGCGCAGGCCATATCTCTTCGGGATCTCGAAGTCGATCACCGTGGCCGGACGGTAGCCACCTACCTGGAACATGGTGAGGACGTAGTCGGCGCCCTCGAGCGCCCGGCGCCGGTCGGTCGTGGCCTCGATCCGGGGGTGGGCACCGGCCTGCTCGGCGACGCGGTGGGCCACCCGTTCGGTGTCGTGCAGCCGCTCGGGGTCGATGTCCATCAATGCGATAGTAGCCTCATGGAACTCGGGGAAGAAGAACAGGTCACGCAGCAGCGTGCGGGCGAACACTGTGCTCCCGGCCCCGATAAAGGCGAGCTTCATATCCTCGTGCTCTCCTGCGCTCATCTCCGGTGATCGCCGCCAGCACCAGCCGGTGGCCACTCTGGCAGCGTCGAGCGCGCGATCTGGCGATCGAGCGCCTCATAGTCGACGTAGCCGATCGTCTCGTAAAGCTCCGCGCGGGTCTGCATCTCGGGCACGAGATCGCGGGTGGTGCCGTGCTCCCAGAGGTGCCGGTAGAGCCGCTCCATGGCCCGCGCCGCGACTCGGAGAGCCGAGACCGGGAAGAGGATGATGCGGTAGCCCCAGCTCGCCAGTTCGGCCGCGGTGTACGGCGGTGTCTTGCCGAACTCGGTCAGGTTTGCCAGTAGCGTTACCCCCGACAGTGCCTCGCTCACGGCCCGGAACTCGCGTTCATTCGTCAGCGCCTCGGGGAAGACCGCGTCCGCCCCAGCGGCCAGGTAGCGCCGCGCCCGGGCGACGACGCCCTCGATGCCCTCGCGCTCGTGCGCGTCGGTACGGGCGATGACGTAGAGCGCTGGCGCGACCGCCTTGATGGCCCGGATCTTCTGCTCGAGCTCTTCTGGGGGCACGAGCGTCTTGTCGCTGAGGTGGCCGCACTTCTTCGGGTAGCTCTGATCCTCGATCTGTACCCCCGCCACCCGGGCCTCCGCCAGCGTGCGGGCGGCCCGGGCCGCATTGAGCACGCCGCCGTACCCGGTGTCGATGTCCACGATCAGCGGCAGCTCGGTGGCACGCACGATGTCGCAGGCCCGCTCGGCCACCTCATCGAGCCCGACCAGCCCGAGGTCGGGCAGTCCCCGGCTGGCGGTATAGGCTCCGCCGGAGAGATAGAGCGCACGGAAGCCGGCTCGCCGGGCCAGCAGCGCAGAGAGGGCGTCATAGACCCCAGGGAGTACCAGCGGCTCCCGAGCTACCAGCACGCGGAACTGCTCGGCCAGCGCTGCCTGGGGGGTCGGGCTCTGCTGCAGCCAGCTCACCGGCACGCTATCCTTCCGCTAGCCACGATGGAGCGCGTCCATGAAGTGGTCGACGGCCAGGTCGGGCAGATCGGGCGCTTCAGCGAGGAGATGGAAGAGCCGCTCAGCCTGGCGCTCCGGGTAGGCCACACGCAGCGCGCGGCGCAGCTTCTCGCGCAGGAGTGGCAACCCTTCCTGCCGGCGCCGCGGGTGACCGAGCGGGAACTCGACCAGCACCCGCTCGGTACTGGTGCCGTCGGTGAAGAAGACCTGGACGGCATTCGCGATCGAGCGCTTGTCAGGGTCGAGGTAATCGCGACTGAACCGGGGATTCTCGACCACAGCCATCCGGGCGATGAGCGCCGGGATGCGGGGATCGGACGCGATCGGCTCGGTGTAGTGCTCGTAGCGCAGCTCGCCGTAGAGGAGCGCCACCGCTGTCATGTACTGGAGGGAGTGGTCACGGTCGGCCGGGTTGGCGAACGGCCCGGGCTTATCGATGATGCGGACGGCTGATTCCTGCGTCTCGATCACGATCCGCTCGATCTGATCCAACCGGTCGCGCACCAGCGGGTGCAGGCGGAGGGCGGCCTCGACCGCCGTTTGGCCGTGGAACTCCGCTGGGAAAGCGATCTTGAAGAGGACGTTCTCCATCACGTAGCTGCCCAGCGGCCGGCCGAGCACGATCCGTTCGCCGCGCAGCACCACGTCCTCGAACCCCCAGCGCGGCGCGCTGAGGGCCGTGGGGTAGCCAGGCTCGCCGCGGAGGGCCAGGAGCGCGAGCCGGACGGCCCGGCTGGTCGCGTCGGCGGCGGCCCACGACTTGCGCGGCCCGGTGTTCGGGTAGTGGCGATAGGTGCGCAGCGCTGGCCCGTCGATCCAGGCGTTCGAGAGCGCGCTCAGCACCTCGTCCTTCCCACCGCCGAGGAGGGCAGTTGCGACCGCCGCCGAGGCGACTTTGACGAACTGGACGTGATCGAAGCCGAAGCGGTTGAGGCTGTTCTCCAGGGCGAGGACGCCCTGGATCTCGTACGCTTTGATCGCCATCGTCAGCGCGTCGCGCACGCGGAGCGGCGCCTCGCCACGGCTACGCCGTACCCGGCTCACGTGGTCGGCGACGGCCAGCACCGCGCCGAAGTTGTCGGACGGGTGCCCCCACTCCTTCGCCAGCCAGGTGTCGTTGTAGTCGAGCCAGCGGATCATGGCCGTGATACTGAACGCCGCCTGCACGGGGTCGAGGACGTGCGGCGTCGCCGGCACCTTCACTCCGTTGGGGACGACGGTGCCCGGCACGACCGGCCCCAGCAGCGCGGTGCACTCGGGGTAGGCCAGCGCCTCGCACGCGCAGGCGAGCGAGTCGGCCAGGGCCAGCCGGGCGGTCTCGTAGGCCAGCTCGCTGGTGATCTCGGCGCGGAGGGTGTAGTCCGCAAGTTCCTGCAGTATCCGGTCTGGCTCCGGCCGCGCTTCCGTGTGGGTCGCCACGTGCCCCCTCTCCTCTCGCTCTCGTGCGGCCGGCGCGATATCTATGCCGGCTTCAGCCCCCGGGGGCCAGTGTAGCGCACCCGTGGCCGGAAGAGCCGGTTGTGGGCGTGCTGCTCGATGACGTGAGCGACCAAGCCCGCTGTGCGCGCGGCGAAGAAGATCGGCGTGTAGAGCTCGATCGGGATACCGAGGACGTAGAAGACCGGCGCTGCGTAGTAATCGAGGTTCGGGTAGAGGCCTTTTTCGGCGTGCATCAGGCGCTCAGCACGCTCGCACATGCGCAGCAGCCGCTCGCTCTCGCGGTCGCCGCGCTCGGCGACGAGGTGCTGCAGCGTCTCCTTCAGAAGCTGGGCGCGCGGATCCATGCGCCGCATGTAGACGCGATGCCCAAAGCCCATGATCCGTTCCCTGCGGGCCAGCCGCTCCCGGATCCAGTGCTCGATCCCCTCCTCGTCGCCGGCCTCGAGCAGCATCTCCATGACCGCCTCGTTCGCGCCCCCGTGCAGCGGGCCCTTGAGCGAGGCGACGGCACCGGTGAGCGCGCCATAGATATCGGCCAGGGTGGAGGCGATCACCCGAGCGGCGAAGGTGGAGTTCGGCAACTCGTGCTCGCTGTAGGCGATCAGCGCTTGGTCGAAGACGCGCACTTCGGCCGGGCTGTGCTCGCGACCGGTGATCATGGACAAGAAGCTGGCGGGGAAGGATTTGGCACGATCGGGTGCGAGCGGCTGGCCACCCTCACGCAGGCGTACGAGGTTCGCCACCAGCGTGGCCGACTGTGCCACGATCCGGAGGCCGCTCTCGCGATCCTGGTCGGGATCGACGCGCTCGACTCCCGGATCGAAGCCTCCGAGCGCCGAGACCGCGGTGCGCAGCCGATCCATCGCGTGCATCCGGGGCGGCAGGAGCCGGAGCAGCTCCCAGATCTCCTCCGGCACCGTCGCGCTCTCGAGGAGCCGGCGCTCCAGCTCTGCGCGTGCCTGGTCGTCCGGCAGACGCCCGTCGATCAGCAGCCCGACGACGTCGACGTACGTCCGTTCCCGCGCCAGATCCAGAAGGTTGTACCCGCGTATCACGATCTCCTCTCGATCCACGTCGAGGGAGGAGATGGCAGTCTCGGTCGCGATCACTCCTTCGAGTCCGGGACGGTAGAGCTCCTCTGCCATGGCGCGCTCTCCCCACTTGTGGCCGGCAGGCCGGTGTGTCCGGATCACCGTGTTGATTGTACGTCCGACCTCCCGCTCCGCGAGTCGTGAGATCGGGCACGCGGTGTACTGGTGGCACCGGCCAAGCGGGTGGCTGCCCCTTCAGGGTGCGGCCACGGGAAGCGACGGAGCCAGGCGCTTCCCACCGCGGGCGAGTGCGAGCGCGTAGTCGACGATGCGGGCCGGGATGTCGACTCCGGTTGGCTTGATACTGTTTCGGAACTCCATATTGGCGTTGACCTCGTTCACGAGGAGGCCGCGCTCGGGATGCTCGAAGACGTCGATCGCCAGCACCCCACCGCCGACGGCGCGCGCTGCTCGGCCGCACAGCTCGGCCAGCTCAGGTGTGACCGGGCAGTTCGAGGCGCGACCGCCTCTCGCCGTGTTGGTGATCCAGTGCTCGGAAGTGCGATAGATGGCGCAGATCGTCTCCTCGCCGACGACGAAGGCGCGAATGTCGCGACCCGGCTTCTCGACGTGCTCCTGGATGTAGAACGTGCCGTGGTGGAACCCGCCGAGCGCCAGCTTGTGCCGCAGCAGCGCCTCGGCGGCCGCCCGGCTGTTGACCCGAGCCAGCAGCCGGCCCCAGGAGCCGAGCGGCGGCTTGAGCACGACGGGATAGCCCAACTCCTCCATCGCCGCCACTGCCTCCTCCGGGCTGAAGGCGATGACCGTCCGAGGCTGGGGCACGCCGGCTGCGGCCAGCGCCGCCGACGTGCGCAGCTTGTCGTTGCAGACATCGAGCACCTGCGGCGGATTGATGGTGGCGATGCCCCAGGCCGCGCAGACGCTCGCGATGTGCAGCGCGCGCTGCTGGCTGACGCTCCGGCCTAGCACGAGGTCGTAGGGCCAGGGCGGGCCAGCTAGCTCGATCCGGGCTGTCCGGTCGTAGATGCGGTCACAGGGGATGCCCCGCCGGTCGAACTCGGCGAGGAGGAGCTGCTCTTCGGCCCGGAGTGGGCCATGGACGAGTGCGATCCTGATCTGGTGCCTCATGGGTTCGGCCTCTCTGGCGTCTCTCGATACAGACAACCGGCATCGTCATCGCTCCACAGGCCAGCCGTTTCGGTTTGGCTGCCCGTTTCGAGCGTTTCGCGATGCCGGCCCGCCAGAGAGCGGAGCAGGCGAACCGGTGAGTGCGGTGCGCGTCAGGAGCTGACCTTCGACGCGAGTCGAGGGCCAGGAGCCAGAGCGTCGGGTGGTCAGCTCCACGACTCCGGAAGCCCGCCGCCTCCATCGTCTTCGCCATCGCGCTCGCCACCAGATACGCTGCTTCCATGCCGCCTCGAAAACGAAAAACCGCTCGCCCGAACGGGGGCGAGCGGCCCACCCTCGCGGTACCACCCCGCTTCGCCGCGCCCTCGCGGGCCGCGGCCTCAGCCTGTGCCTCGCATAACAGCACAGCGGTTCGCTAACGGGAACCGACCGTCGCCGCCTACCCCCGCGATCCGCGGGCTCGGGGCGAAGCTCCGAGGCCTTCTTCGCCAGCGGTAACGGGCCGCTCTCTCAGCTCTCGCGGCTCTCTGTACCGATCCCGCCGGGTACTCTCCTCTTCACCGCCGCTGCCGTATCGCGTTGGCGCAGGTAGTGTAGCCTACGCAGCCCCTGCTGTCCAGCGGCACAGCCGAGTATTCGACGGGCGCAGCCAGCTTCCGGAGCCGGGCAACGGATGCTCGAACCGCTGCGCTGTCCGGCCACCACGTGGAGTCGCTCCGCGCTGCGCCGCCTAGGCGGCGCAGCATGGCCGTCTGAGGTCACTGCGAGGTCTCTACGATGGCGACGATCCTGCTGGTCGAAGATGCCCGCGACGTCCGGATGGTCATGTGCGGCAGCCCCAGGGGTGGCGCAGAACGACGCCAGGCGCATCTCGGGTTTCGTCAGTGCGTACACGGAGTCGCGAAAGGTGTCCCGTCATGATAGATGTTGGCAGCAGAATACACAGGCCAATATGTCACGTCGAACATCAACGCCAGCGGAGTGGGAAAGACGGGGGGTTCGACAAATTCGCCCCTCTCCCTCAGTACCCTGTCACAATCCGCGAGTTCGTCCGTCCACCTGACATGGAAGTAGAGGCCGAACGATACATATATGACTACGATGGAGATAACGATCATGCCGAGCTTTCTGGTCATCGCCCTGCCTGTGGAGCGAGCCTTCTTTGCCGATAGCTCGTACAGTTCTCTTGTCCGCGCCTCGTCATATACAAGACTATAGCCTGCCTTCGATCCCAGGCACCAGGGCATCCCTATACAGCCCCAGCGCCGACGCGAGTCGTGCCGGGCTGGCTGTCGGCGGCCGGTGATGCCGCTGAGGCGACACGTGATCGTCCAGGCAGTTTTCATCCCGATAACGGGCGCACCAGCGCTCCGGCCCTCACCTGAAGGGTCGAGGTGCTGCCAACTCGACCACGGTCACCGGTCGCTGCGGAGCTGGCGAGCGAGCTCGCGCTGGCGGGTGAAGATGAAGCGGACAAGCTGGTCCGTCTCCTGCCGCCCCAGCCCCTCGAACCGGCAGCCAGCGTCCCAGCGAGGGGGATCGGCATGCTCGACCGGCCAACAGCGCCGCACCTGTGCTCGGGTCGTGATCAGCCGTGGGCAGCCGGGTACAGTGAACGCAATCTCCAGCCGGTCGCCCACGCGCAACGGCTTCCCCAGGCGCAGGCGCGCGCCGCCGACACTGAGATCCAGGATCCGCGCCGTGAGCGGCTCCAGCTCGCCCGCGGGCACCAGAAGATGCACGCTTTCCGGCACGATGCTGACCTCGATGCGCACGTGCTCGCGGCGCTGCATGCGATACCACTCGCCGGCCGGGCGGAGGCCCAGCCGAGCCTGCGGCTGCAGCGTGGCCTCTTCGACGACGCACTCGACGACGTAGAGCGCGTCGCTGGCGATCGCCGCGCCCAGGTAGACCAGGTCGCCGCGGTGAACGGAGACGTAGCTGAGCTGAACCATCGGCCAGCCGACGGCGAGTGCGCCGGTTTGCGGGTCGTACTCCTCGACGCGCGTCCGATACCAGCGCGTCTCACCCACGCCGCGAACGCCGAGCTCGACGGCATGCCAGATCCCGAACCCTTTAGGAACACCTGCTGGCCGAGCCACTGTCCTCTTTACTCCAGTCTCGAGCGTCGCCAGGGCAGATCCAGTACCGGCGCTGGCCCTGCGTCGCAGAACTCGAGCCGTTCTACCATAGTCGTATCGGCGCTTCCCAGATTCGCCCGCAGGACTAAGCTGACGGCACCATGTACCGAAAGCCCGCTCAGCGGTACGATTCTCCCGAATGACCTGTCACGCTGCCGCAGAGAAAGGCCCACCCGATGCCGGCCCGCAGCAAGACGTTCCAGCGAGAGCTCGAGACAGCGATTGCCGACCCGAACCTGGCGCGCGCGCTCGAACGGGCGCTGTCGACCTTCCGCGAGCGGCGCGAGCAGGCCTTCGCCGGGCTCGACTTCGAGGCCATGCGCCAGGACATGCGCCGGAGGAAGGAGAGCGCTATCGCCCGGCTCCCCGAGCTGATCGAGCAGTTTACGCGCGAGGCCGAGGCGGTCGGCGCGCAGGTGTACCTGGCCCGCACGTCGGAGGAGGCCTGCGCGATTGTCCGGGACATCGCCGCGCGGCACGGTGTCCGGCTGGCGGTCAAGACGAAGTCGATGGCGACCGAGGAGATCCGGCTCAACCGGGCGCTGGAACAGGCCGGCGTCCAGGTGGTCGAGTCCGACCTGGGCGAGTGGATCATCCAGCTCGCGGGGGAACACCCGTCGCACCTGATCGCTCCGGCGATCCACAAGTCGCGGGAGGAAGTGGCCGCGCTGTTCAGCCGGGTGCTCGGGCGAGAGATCCCACCCGACCCGAATGAACTGGTAGCCGTGGCGAGGCAGGAGCTGCGCCGCTTCTTCATCGAGGCCGGGATGGGTATCACCGGCGCCAACGCTGCCGTAGCCGAGACCGGCACGCTCGTCATCGTGACCAACGAGGGCAACGCCGAGCTGGTGACGACGCTGCCGCCGGTGCACGTGGCCGTCCTGGGCGTGGAGAAGATCGTGCCCACGCTCGATGACGTGACCGCCATGCTCCGGCTGCTGCCGCGCTCGGGCACCGCCCAGAAACTCACCGTGCGCGTGAGCTTCATCACCGGGCCCAGCCGCACCGCCGACATCGAGCTGACTCCAGTGCGCGGCGCGCACGGGCCGAAGGAGCTGCATGTCGTGCTGCTCGACAACGGCCGGCTGGCAGCTCGCGAGGATCCGGAGCTGGTCGATGCGCTTTACTGCATCCGCTGCGGCGCCTGCTCCAACGTCTGCCCGCCCTACCAGGTGGTGAGTGGCCACCTCTTCGGTCACATCTACACCGGCCCGATCGGCCTGCCGCTCACCGCCATCCATCACGGGCTGGAGCCGGTCGCTGACCCGCAGAGCCTCTGCGTCTCCTGCAACGCCTGCGAGCTGGTCTGCCCGGTGGCGATCCCGATCCCGCGGCTGATCCTCGACGTGCGCGCCCGAGTGGCCGAGCGCCTGGGGCTGCCCTGGCTGAAGGAGCAGGCCCTCGAGCGCTGGACGAAGGCGGGGAGCGGCGACCGCTGGGCCCGGCTGGCCGCGCTGGCCACCGCTCCGCTGGCCGACCGCGAGGGGTACCTCCGCCGCACTCCCTTCTTGAACGGAGCAACGGGGCAGCGGCACCTCATCGCTCCGGCGCGCAGACCCCTGCGCGACCGCTTGCGCCACCTGGCCGGCCGGGCCGCGTACCAGCGGCCGGCCCCCACCCCGCGCTTCCAGGGCAGCCGCGCCGCCGGGATGACGGTCGCGTTCTTCCCCGGCTGCCTGACCGACCGGGTGCTCCCCGAGATGGGCGAGGCGGTCGTGCGCGTCCTCGAGGCCTGCGGCTGTCGCGTCGTGTTCCCACTCGACCAGCACTGCTGTGGCCTGGTGGCGTCGAACATGGGGGATCGGCCGCGGGCGCGGGCCATGGCCCAGCAAACGATCCAGATGCTGGAAGCGACCGAAGCCGACTGGATCGTGACCAATTCGACGAGCTGCCTGGCGGCGGTGGCACAGGACTACCAGCATCTGTTCCGGACGGAGCCCGAATGGCGGGAGCGAGCGGCCCGGCAGGCTGAACGCCTGATCGACTTCACGACGTTCCTGGATCGGATCGCCGCTCTCGGGCCGCAGCGCTGGAGCCGTCCTGGCCCTCGGGTGACGTATCACGATGCCTGCCAGTCGCACAATGCGCTCGGCATCCGCGAGGCTCCGCGTCGGCTCCTGACCGAGGTGCTGGGCTGCGACCTCGTCGAGATGCGCGAGTCGAGCGTCTGCTGCGGCTTCGGCGGCTCGTTCTCGGTGGACTACCCGCAGCTCTCGTCGGTGATCCTCGGCCGCAAGCTGGACAGCGCGGCGCAAACCGGGGCCGAGCTGATCGTCGCTGATAACCCGGGGTGCCTGATGCAGATCCGGGGCGGGCTGCACGCGCGGGGGAGCACGGTGCGAGCGGTGCACCTGGCAGAACTCGTCGCCGAACGGCTGGCTGATCTGGTCGAAACACGCGCTGGCGAGAGCGCCGTGGCAGCGAGAGGCGAGCCAGTCGCCTGAGTCTACAAGGGGCTAGGCGTGGGCGACGCATCGCCCAGGAAGGAGGGATGGAATGACGCAGCAGATGCGCGGCGTCTACGTGATCCTCTGCACCCCGTTCGACGAGCGCGGGGCATTCGATGAAGAGAGCCTGCGCTGGGAGATCCGGTTCTGCCTGGAGGCGGGGGTGCACGGGGTCGTCGGCCCGGCCAACGCTTCCGAGTTCTGGACGCTCACCGACGAGGAGCGGCGTCGCTTCGCCCGGATCATGGTCGAGGAGGTCGCGGGGCGTGTCCCAACGGTGGTGGGCGTGACCGCGGGTAGCGCCCAGGCGGCGGTCGCGCTGGCGCGGCATGCCCAGGAGATCGGGGCGAGCGCGGTGATGGCGATGCCTCCCTACGCTCGGCCGGTTCCGCCGGCCGTGATCTGGGACTACTACCGGGCGCTCGCTGAGGCGGTCGCGATCCCGATCTTCATCCAGAACCACGACGCGCCGCTGGGTACGCGCATGGAGCCGGAGTTCCTCGCCCGGCTGGTGGACGAGATCGACCACGCCTGGTACGTGAAAGAGGAGACGTTGCCGCCTGGGCGGGCTATCTCGGCCCTGCTCGAGCGGGCCGGGCCGCGGCTTCAGGGGGTGATGGGAGGGATCGGCGGGCGCTACCTCTTGGACGAGTACCGGCGCGGCGCCTGTGGCACGATGCCGGCCTGCCAGGCAGCCGACGTGCACGTCCAGGTCTGGCAGGCTCTGGAGCAGGGTGACGAGCGCACGGCTCGTGACCTGCACGCCCGGCTGCTCCCGCTGCTGAACTACGAGGCCCTACACGGCGTCGCCATGTACAAGGAAGTGTTGCGGCGTCGCGGGGTGATTCGCAGCCACTACGTGCGCGCTGCCGCAGGCAACCCGCTGGACGCGCTGGATCTGCGCGAGCTCGACACGCTCCTGGCAGACCTCGCGCCGCTGCTCCGCGTCGCCAGCTTGCGCTAGAGCGACGGAGGTGGCGATGGCGACACGACGTTGCTTGTGCCGTTCGCGGCGGCACCGGATTATCGCTGGCGTCGCGGGTGGCCTGGCTGAGCGCTTCGGCGTGCCCGTCTGGCTGATGCGCCTGGTCTGGATTCTCCTCTTGCTTCCTGGTGGGCTGCCCGGCGTGGTTCCGTATCTGCTCCTGTGGATCATCGTCCCGCTCGAGCCGGAGGAGTGAGCGCAATGGAGCCTCATCTGTACACGACAGGAGGACGCCGATGGACATTCGCGAGCTTCTAGCCCAGGCCCAGGACGTGATGAGCGTGAAGCGCGTCTTCGGCGACCCGTACGAGAAGGACGGTGTGACGATCATCCCGGTGGCGAGGATCTCCGGTGGTGCAGGGGGTGGGAGCGGCGAGAGCGAGGCGCAGGGCCGTGGCTGGGGTGGTGGTTTCGGTGTGAGCGCGAAGCCGGCGGGGGTGTACGTCATCAAAGGCGGAACCGTGATCTGGCAGCCCGCGCTGGATGTCAACCGGATCATCCTCGGCGGCCAGCTCGTGGCGATCGCTGCGCTGCTGCTGATCCGGGCCATCGTGCAGGCGAGGGCGCGCAAGTAGGGGCAATTTCGCGGAGTGCCGACACGGCCTTTGGGGACAGTGAAGCGATGCCCACCGCACGGCGGAAAGGCAGTGCGCCTCGGGACGTCCCCAGGCAAGCGGATCATCCGTAGTACCGGCCTCTCGAGCGCTGGGAGACATGCACCGGGCAGCGTTAGGCTGGAAGCCTATCTGCCGGCCCGTGCGGCTTGCACGCCACCTTCGTCCGATCGTGCTCGACCCGAGAGATTGGCCACTGGCTCGCCAGTGTCTCGAGTTGTGGGCGACTGACAGGGAAACCTGGGCAGCAGGTGGGAGGGGGGGACAGGGAGCAGTGTTCGGCTGGGGCTGGCCGAAAGCGGTCTGGCTACTGCTGGCGACGGCTGGGCTCAGGCACATCGCGCTCGGCGCCATCGCGGTCGTGCTCGGCCTGCACCTGAGCGCGCTCGGCTTCGAGCCGATGGCCACTGGTGGAGTCTTCACCGCCATGCTGGGCGGCGGCGCGGTCAGCTCGGCGCTCTTCGGCCTGCTCGCTGACCGGGTGGGTCGGCGGCGGCTATTGATGCTGGCAACGGCGGCGCTGGTCGCCAGCAGCCTCGTCTTCGGGGGAAGCGACCTCCCAGCGCTGCTCGTCGCCGCCGCTGTGGTGGGGGCGATCGGCCCGACCGGCTACGACACTGGGCCAGCGCTCGCGCTGGAGCAGGCAGCTCTGGCGGAAGCCACCAGGGCGGAGCAACGCACCAGTGTTATCGCTGCTCACACGCTCCTCGCGATGCTCGGTAGCGGGGTCGGCGCGCTGGCAGCCTCGGCCCCCCATGTCCTGGGCCTCGTGGGGACGGAGGCCTACCGAGCGGTGTTCTTCGGTGCCGCCGTTACCGGGACGCTACTGCTCGTTCTCGTGAGCCGGCTACCGGCCACAATCGAACCGGCCACTCGCTCCGCGGCCGGCCGCTCATTGCTGGGGCTGCGCCACTCGCGCCGGCTCGTCCTGTCGCTCTCTGGGCTGTTCGCCGTGGATGCCTTCGCCGGGGGCTTGGCAGTGCAGAGTGCGGTCGCCTACTGGTTTGCCGTGAAGTTCGGCGTATCGACACCAACCCTGGGGATGATCTTCTCGCTGTCCCAGTTCTTGATGGCAGGCTCGCTGCTGATGGCAGCACCCCTGACCCGGCGCTTCGGCCCGGTTCACACGATGGTGTTCACGCATTTGCCAGCCAACGTGATGCTGGCACTCGTGCCGGTCATGCCCAGCTTCCCGCCGGCGGCAGCCCTCTTCGTCGCCCGGCATCTGACGGCCACACTCGATGTCCCACCGCGCCAGGCGCTCTTGCTCTCGCTGGTCGAGCCAGACGAGCGGGCAACAGCCGCCGGGTTGACCGCTGCCGCGCGCACGGCTGGATCGGCGGTCGCACCGGCGGCTGCGGGACTCCTCTGGAGCAACCCACTGTCTGGTCTGCCGCTGCTCGCAGCCGGTCTCCTCAAGAGCGTCTACGACCTCGCGCTCTTCGCGCTCCTACGCGGGGCTCGCATCGTTGGCGAGCAAGAGAGCGAGTCGCTACCCAGAGTACCGGGCACGCTCCCACCCGGCGACTAAGCGGCGTTACGTGCTTCGCGTGCCCATCCCGCGGAGCAGGTCGCGGAAGCGATCCCACGGAGTGAGCGGCCAGGTCTCGGTGGTGGCGTTTCCGTGAGTTCGGACGACCGCCGCTACCTTGGCAGCCGTCTCGTTGTCAGGCGCCTCGAAGATGTCGAGGTAGTCGTACGGGCCGAGTACGGCGTAGCTGGCGATCCAGCGAGCCTCCGGGACCTGTTGCTTGAGCGCTTGCGATACCTGCTCGCCGAGTTCGGCGATGAGCTTTGGATCGGCGGCCGTCTCCTTGCCAGCCCACTTGGCCCACTCGCTCAGTGTGGCCGGGGAGAGTCTCGTCAGGAGCGCATAGGTGGGCATCGCGGTCTCCTTTCTGAGACGGGTGAAGCGAGTCGGAAGAAAAACGGATCCCGGCGATCCTTGGTTGGTACTTTCTACTCGCCTTTCGGCTTTCGATTTCCCTCCCGCGAACCGCCGGGATCCACTATCATACTAGCACGCCCGTGCCCAGGTGTCAAGACCTGAGAGCGACTCTTTCTCGCAAGGCCAATTCCAGCCACGGGGTGACCCGACCGAGCCTTGATAACCCGCTTCTCGCGCCCATGCCTGGGATTGCGGCTGCTGAGCACAGCGCATGTCTTCCGTGTGCACCAGGGGAGGGGGCCGGGGACAGGCGATCTCTCCAACCTCAGGTTGTTCGGCTTGACAAGGACGCGTGTCGGTATTAGTATGCTAATGTACTCTGCCGGTCAAATCGTTAAGGAGGGTGGTGGGTATGGCTGAACCACAGGCCCAAGCACAGCCGATGCCTGCTCCACAGGCCCAAGCGCTCGAAGAGCCGCGGGTCACGTCCGCTGGCAAGGCGTGCGCCGTCGGTGGCGGCGTCATCGCCGCGGTCTGCTGAGGTGGGGGGCTAGCGGCAGTTGTCGCCACGCTGATCGGTGCCGTCGGTGCGGTCACCTTTATGCGCACCTGGGCCAACATGCAGGGGATCACCCTGCTCTCGACGCTCTTTGCGATCCTGCTCATTCTCGGGCTGGCTCGCTGGCTCACCCGGGGATATCGCCAGGAACTGCCCCCGGCGCAGTACCGCGATGTCTTTCGGCGGACGCTCTTCCGCCTCTCTGCCTGGGCGCTGGCCGGCTACATGATCTACATGGTGGTGGTGTCGGCCATCCTGAACCTGATCGGCTTCCAGTACCCGCGACTCGGTGGATAGGAGGCGCGCATGGCAGCGAACACTCGCGCATTGGCTGGTTCCGAGTCTGCCACCGAATGGCAGGCCCCTGTCGCTGCCGGCGTGGCCGGCGGTGTGGCGGCGAGCCTCTGCTGAAGCGTCGGGCTGGTGGCAGTTGTCACCTGGGCAGCCGGCTTGAATGCCGCTCTGTTCGCGCTCGACAAGGTCTCACCGGTCGGCACGCGGCCGATCCTCGTCGCGATCGGGCTCGTCCTGACCCTTGGGGTGACCTGGCTGCTGATGCGGCGGCGGGTCAGTGGGCTCCCTGAAGCGGTCGCGCAGCGGTTGACGAGGCAGGCGTTCAAGGTGAGCCTCTTCACTGCGGCTCTCACCTACTTCGTGATGATGCAGATCGTGATGCCGGTGCTGTTCCTTTTCGGCGTCGACATGGGTCTGTTCCGACCGTAAGCAGCACTCGGCCGATGCGGGCGCACCGAGTCCTCTCGATCCTCGGCGAGCACGTGCTGCTGGCCGTCGTGGTGCTGGCCCTGGGCGCGTGCCGGGTCGAAGCGGAGCGGTTCGACGAGTCGCCGCAGCGTGTAGGCGAGTACGAGATCACCTTGCAGCTCGACCCCAACCCGCCGAAGGCTGGCACCGAGACGCGCATCGTGGTGACGGTGACGCGCGGGGGTGCACCCGCCGGGACGAACGCGGTCGAGCCGCATCTCATGGTCGACATGCCTGAGATGCCGATGGGCCGTCCGGAGGTACCCTTGGAAGCCGAGGGCCCAGGGAGGTGGAGAGGCGTCGTCACGTTTCCGATGGCCGGAGACTGGGCGGCGACCGTGATGCTGAAGCCGGAGGGCTCGGAGGCACGATTCCGGTTCGAGGTAGGCCCGTGAATGATGCGCAGGGGGAATGCTCCCGGCTGGGCGCGCTGGAATGAGCTCGCCCGCTACGGCTACGACCTCACCAAGGCACTGTTGGATCAGCCGGAGCCTCTGATCCAGCGAGGCGAACTCACCAGGCGCCTGGCGAGCGCGCTCCGCAGCACGCTCGGAGGGAACGTCGCGCTGGTCGGGCCTCCCGGCTCCGGCAAGCGTAGCGCGCTGCGAGCGCTGGCCCAGGCTATCGCGCAGCGCGATGCCCCGCCGGAGTTCCTCGGCTATCAGGTCTTCTGGGTCGATGTGGCCCGCCTCGTCTCCGGTGCTCGCTACCGTGGCGAGCTGGAGCAGCGCGCAGAGCAGCTCGGTCGGGAGATCACCGCTGGGCGGGGCCGCCTGGTGATCATCCTCGAGGGCGCCGAGCTGCTGGTGCAAAGCGATGGCGATGCAACCTCCGGCAGCGTTGCCCTTCGCGCGCTGCTGAACGGGGGCGGGATCGCGCTGCCACTCACCACCGAGCAGGCAGCACGCCTCGCGTCGGCCGTCCCCAACTGGGACATGCTGGTGCAGGTCGTCGAGATGCCGGCGTGGGACGAGGAGTCCTGCGAAGCGGCGGTGCGAGCCCAACTTCCCCGGCTACGCGCGCACCACCAGGTCGAGTTCGCGCCGGAAGCGCCCCGCCTTGCTATCTGGCTGGCTCAGCGCTTTATCCGGTCGCGCGCCTTGCCCGGCATCGGCGTCCAACTGCTGGATCAGGCGGCGGCACTCGCGCATCTCGATGGTGAAACGGAAGTAGGGCGGAGCCGGTTGCTCGAGGCGGTCGCGCTGCACACCGGGCTGCCGCTCGGCGGGCTGGACATGCTCTCCCCCGGCTCCGGTGGCGAACGCCGCTGGCTGGAGATCGAAGCCACTCTCGCCAGGCGCGTGGTTGGCCAGGAACCGGCGATCCGCGCCGTGGCCAGGGCCCTCCGGCGAGCGCGCACCGGCCTGGGTGATCCACGCCGCCCACTCGGCTCCTTCCTCTTCATCGGCCCGACCGGCGTGGGGAAGACCGAGCTCGCTCGGGCCCTCGCCGAGTTTCTCTTCGGCGACGAAGAGTCGCTGATCCGCATCGACATGAGCGAATACATGGAGCGGCACGCGGTCGCCCGCCTGATCGGCGCGCCGCCGGGGTACGTCGGCTTCGGGCTGCCGGGGCAGTTGACCGATCCGGTGCTACGACGCCCCTTCTCCGTCGTCCTCTTCGATGAAGCCGAGAAGGCGCATCCTGATGTGCTGAACCTCCTGCTCCAGATCCTGGAGGACGGCCGCCTCACCGACGGGTATGGCCGGACTGTCGACTTCCACAACACGGTGATCGTGCTCACCTCGAACGCCGGTTCCCAGGAGGCGATCGGAGCCGGCGAACGGGCGCCGGAGGTCTTCCTCGCGCATGCTCGTCAGCGCTTCCGCCCCGAGCTGCTCAACCGCCTTGACGACATCGTCCTGTTCGCTCCGCTCTCGCTCGAGGCGATGGAGCGGGTCGTCGATCTCCAGCTCGACCGCGCGCACGGGCGGCTCGGCCTCTGGGGCGTCAAGGTACGACTGTCTCCCGCCGCTCGAAGCGCGCTCGCCCGCGCCGGGCACGACCCGGAACTCGGCGCACGCCCGCTCCGACGACTGATCGACCGCGAAGTCCTGGATCCGGTTGCTCGTGCCCTGCTCGCCGGGGAGTTGGAGCCGGGCTCGGAGATCCTCCTCGACGGTGAGCTGGGAGCGTGGGCCTGGTGCCAGCAAGACGGAGCACCGGCTGGAGAGGCCGCTTCCAGCGAGGGCTAGCTATATGGCCCGAACAGGGGCGCGTGGGAGACCATCGGGCCTGCAGTTCGGCTAGCTCACCGCGCTGACCCTGTCGAACGGCGTGCGGTCATGCGGCAGTGCCCACGCCGCACTGGCAGCCTGAGCACGGGCATTCCGTCGCCAGAGCTCGCTGGACGCGGGTCAAGCCGAAGAGCTGGCGGCGCTCGTCGACCGTGAGCGTCGGGAGGAGATCGGGGAAGAGGGCGAGCAAGATGAGCAAGTGCTCGAGTGTTGGCCGCTCACGACCGCTCTCCCAATGGGAAATCGCCGACTGGCGTACCTGCAAGCGCCCGGCGAGCTCGGCTTGAGTCCAGCCCCGGCGTCGCCGCTGCTGCCTGAGCTTCTCAGCGAATGTCTGACTGTTACCGGGCGTTGACATCGTCATGGTGCTTTCGCTCCACAGGCTTGCTCACCAGTGCCGATACCTGGCAGCAGAGGAGTTCGCGCGAATTATTAGTCCACTAATAATCAGACTTCTCACATCGCCGCACTCGCGCGGGTGGATTTCGGCCGATCGAGTCCTCCATGTGACCTCTTGCTCCACTTCTCGAGGGCACGCAGTTGTCGCAGTTGTCAGCGGATTTCTTGACTCTCTATCCTCGCTGCCTTATAGTATAGAACTAAGCGACGGAAAGCGCGCTGTCGAGTTCCACTTCAGCCGATCCTCCCGGCGTACCGCGCCGCGCCAGCCTAGCAGGCATGTGTCGACCGTCCCGAACTGCCGCCTGAACTGAGTGCTGGCTGGGTCGTCGATCCCGTGAAGGAGGAACCATGAGGCTTGCAGTTGCAGGGAAAGGCGGAGCTGGAAAGACGACGCTCGCCGCGACTATGGCCCGGCTCGCCGCGCAGCGCGGGCACGCGGTCAATGCCTTGGACGACGACCCGAACCCCAACCTGGCGCGGGCGCTGGGGTTATCGACGGAACTGATCGAGCAACTCAGGCGGGTACCGCGCGAAGAGATCCTGGAGGAGCGGGTCGACGGCGATGGCCACGCCTCGCTCCATCTGATCCGTCCCTTCGAGGAGATCATCGCGCGCTACGGCGTGGTCGGCCCCGACGGCGTGCGCGTCCTGGCGATGACCGGCCTGCTCGGTGCCGGGCGGGGCTGACTCTGCGGGCAGCATGCCGCCGTGCGCGGCGTGGTGGCTGAGCTCGGCACGCTCCGGCCCGAGGACGTCACCATCCTCGATATGGAAGCCTCGATCGAGCACCTGAGCCGGGGAACCGTGCGTCATGTCGACACACTGCTTGTCGTGGCTGAGCCGTACTTCCGGGCACTCGAGACGCTCGGCCGGATCGTGCCCCTCGCCCGCGAACTCGGCATCTTGCACACCTTCGTCGTCGCCAACAAGGTGCGATCCACCGAGGACGACGCTGCGATCCGCGACTATTGCGAGCGCCTCAGTGTCGACGTGATCGGCTCGATCCCGTTCGACGAAGCAGTGCAGGAGGCCGACCGGCTCGGCCGCGCGCTGATCGACTACATGCCGACCGCTCCGGCGGTGCTGGCGATCGCAGAACTCACCGACCGCATCCTCGAGAACGGCAGGGCCTTGCTGGAGAAGGAGACCTACCATGGTCGTCGAAGCGAAGCCTAGGGTGCGTCCGAAGCTCGGCATGGTCGGCAACGTCGCCGGGGCGACGACCGAGGAGATCCAGCGCCTCGCCCGGGAACAACTGGGGCGCGACAGCCTGCTCGGCCCGTATACCCACATCCACGTGTTCTGGCTTGCCGGGATGAGCTGCGACGGCTGCACCATCTCGGTGCTGGGCGCGGTGGCCCCGCGGGTCGAGGATCTCCTTATGGGGTCGTTGCCCGGCTTACCGCAAATCTTGCTGCACCACTCGGCGGTGAACGTGGAGTCCGGTGACCCCTACGTCGAGCCGATGCAGCGGGCGCTCGAGGGCACGCTCGGCGCCCCCTACGTGATCGTCTACGAAGGCTCGGTGCCGGACGAGACGCGGGCCGGCGAAGGGTACTGGTCGGCCGTCGGCGAGGAGTTCGACGAGCGGCGCGGCGAGTACAAGCAAGTACCTTCCTCGGTCTGGCTGAAGCGCCTGGCACCCGGCGCGGCCGCTGTCATCGCGATCGGCACCTGCGCGGCTTGGGGCGGTATCCCGTCGGCCTACCACAATACCACGGGGGCGATGAGTGTCATGGACTTCCTGGGCCGCGATTACCGCAGCGCGCTCGGCCTGCCGGTAGTCAACATCCCCGGCTGCGCACCAGTGGGCGACAACTTCACCGAGACCGTGGCCGCGGTGCTCCTCTTCCTGCAAGGGCTCGGCCCGGTGCCGGAGTTCGACGAGCTGGGCCGTCCAGCCTGGCTCTTCGGCGAGACCGTGCACCGGCAGTGCACCCGGGCTGGTTACTACGAGGAAGGCGTCTTCGCCGAGCACTACGGCGACCGGGAGTGCCTGGTCGAGATCGGCTGCTGGGGGCCGGTCGTCAACTGCAACATTACCGGTCGTGGGGCCATCAACGGCCTGGGTGGCTGCATGAACGTCGGGGGGCCCTGCATCGGCTGCACGATGCCCGGCTTCCCCGACAAGTTCTCGCCGTTCTACAAGACCCCGCCAGGGTCGGCCCTCTCCAGCACAGTCTCACGGCTCAACGGTTCGTTCATCCGCCCGCTGCGCCGCATTACCCAGCGTGACCGCAACCGGGAGACGCGCTGGGATCGAGAGCACGCGATCCCCAGTGGCTGGGGAGCCGAGTACGACGTGCCGACCGTCGAGCGCTTCGTGGAGTTCTTCTACGACCGGCTTCGCTGGCGTGGCTCGTCAGCGAAGCCCGAGTAGGGTGCCTGGTAGTTCGAGAGGGGCTCGCGATGCCGGAGATGACCGTGACAGCCTTCTGGTGGCTCGTCCTGGTGATCGCGCTGGTGGTGGTGCTGGTCGTCGCGCTCCTGCTCATCGCCATCTGGCGAGCAGCCGAGCGGATCGACCGTCACGCCGCCGATATCTGGCAGGCCGGCAAGGGGATCGCAGCGAACACGACGAGCATCCCGCTGCTGGCCCAGACGAACCAGGTCGCAAGTGAGATCCTCACCCGGCTCGACGCGATCGCTGAGGCCGCCAGTACGCTCAACCAGCGGCTCGAGCGGGCGCAGCGAGGCTAGGAGGGGGTATGGACACGCTCATCCGGGTGCTTGCCGTCGTTACCACCGTCTACGTCGTCGTCCTGGTGCTGGTTCTGGCCGTGGCGCTACTGACCATTCTCTTCTACCTGCGCAGGATCGGGGGGACGTTCGCGCGGATTGCCACGCTCATGCGAGCTGTGGAATCGGCAACGACCGACCTGAACGTCCAGCTCGGGCGAGTCCACCAAGATTTGACCGCAGTGGCGGGGGCGCTCGATCGGACGGCCGAGCATCTGGGGGCTGTGCCGGTCGGCACGTCTGCTGAAGCTCAGCGCTCGCAGGTCGCCTGAGGAGACCGACTATGCTCGTCCTGGCGCTCATCGTCTGGATCGTGACGCTTCTGGTGGCGCTGATCGCCACCGTCATCGCCGTGCTCCTGGTTCTTCGGGTCGTCGCGCACCTGCGGGCGATCGACCATCTTGCCCGCGAGGCGCTGGTCTCGATCGAAGGGATCGGTCGCAACGCTCGCGCGCTCGCCGCCATGCCAGCGGCGGTTTCGGCGGCCGATCAACTCGGCGTGGCCGTCGCAGAGGTCGAGCGCGTTGCCGCCTCACTCGGGGCGAAGCTCCGCGCCGTGGGTCTCGTGAGTCGAGGAGACGACTGATGATCCTGCTGCTCACCCTGCTGTCGAGCGCGCTCTTCCTGCTCTTCCTCGTCGTGCTGGCCTACGCGCTGAGCCGCATACGACAGGCGCTCGAGCGTATCCACGGAACCGCCTCGAAGATCGTCTGGGGCGTCGCGGCGATCGAGCGGCAGACCTCGCTACTGCAAGCGCAACTTCCGCCGCTGCAGCGTGGCCTGGAGTCGATGGTGGCATCCGGTACCGCGCTGGTCGGCGAGTTACGGCGGCTCGATGAGCAGCTCGCGCGACTGACGACCGGGAGATCGGCCTAGAGCGAGGAGGCTCCCCATGTGCTTCAAGAACCTGCCGATCGAGTTCGACGAGTCAGGCAGGGCCCGCCTGCGGGGCGATGTCCGCGACCCCTACGCCTACACCTCGACTACGGCCGTGGCGACCCAGCAGGAGCGAATCGAGGAACTCCTGCGCCGCAACGGTCACATCCAGGAGGTGAGCATCGACCCGGTCACCCGCGTCGCGGGGGCACTCGCTTTCCACGCAGTAGTCGATCTGGAGAACCGCCAGGTTCTCGACGCGCACTCGATGGCGACACTGTTCCGCGGCTACGAGGTGATCCTGAAGGGGCGCGATCCGCGCGACGCGATCTTCATCAGCAGCCGCGCCTGCGGCGTCTGCGGGGGCGTCCACGCGAACTGCTCGGCTGAGGCGATCGAGATGGCCTTCGGCACGCCGCCACCCCCGATGGGGATCATCGTGCGCAACCTCGGGCAGACGGCCGAGTTCCTTTACGACCATCCGTTGCACCTCTTCCTGCTGGCTGGCCCGGACTACTCCGAGGCCGTGATCCGGGCGACGAACCCGGAGATCTGGGAGCGCGCCCAGACCGCGCCGGCTCGGAATGCCGGTGTCCACGGGTTCAAGACCATCGGCGAGATCATGACGGCACTGAACCCGCTGACTGGCTCGCTCTACCTCGAGGCGCTGGAGATGACGCGCAAGGCGCGCGAGATGACGGTGCTGGTCTGGGGCAAGTATCCCCACCCGCAGACGATCGTGCCCGGCGGGATCAGCACGACGATCTCGATGAAGGTGTTCAACGACTACCAGGTGCGGCTGTTCGACCTGCTCGACTACTCCAAGAAGATGGCGCTGCTCTGGGATGACGTCTTCGACTTCCTCTACGAGGTCGAGCCACGCTTCCGCCAGGTCGGCGCGCGCCCGAAGAACCTGATCGACGCGGGGATCTGGGACCACCACGAAGCGTACGACGCCGACTACCGGCACGCCGACCGCTGGGGCGAGCGCCGGTGGAACACGCCGGGAGTCGTCCGCGACGGCGAGCTGGTCACGACCAACCTCCACCTGCTCAACGCTGGTCTGGAGGAGTTCGTCGAGCACTCCTACTACGAGGCCTGGGACGACTACCCGATCAAGACCGACCCGGTCGGTAACCCGCTAAGCCCGTACCATCCGTGGAACAAGCAGACCCGCCCCAAGCCGACCGGTCGAAGCTGGAAGGAGAAGTACACCTGGGACAGCACGCCGCGCTGGGACCGCTCGGTCATGGAGGCCGGCGTCTACGTGCGGATGTGGACCACGGCAGCGGCCAGGAAGATCCCGCAGAATCCGTTTATCGAGTCCACCGGCGAGAGCCTGCGCATGCTGGTGCCCAAGGGACGCCTGCCCGAGATGACCCTCGAGTGGCGGATCCCGAGCGACTGGAACGCGATCGAGCGCAACCGCGCGCGGGCGTACGCCGAAGCGTACACGGCTCTGGTCGCCCTCAACAACCTGCTCAGCGGCTACGAGCTCATGAAGCAGGGCAACACGGCGGTGAGCCGCGACTTCACCGTGCCGCGCGACTTCCGGATCGGCGTCGGGTTCTGGGGCGCCGGCCGCGGCTACCTGACCCATCACCTGACCATGGACGGCGGGGTGCTCACCAACTACCAGATCATCACCCCCTCGACGATCAACGCCTCACCGCGCGACCCGTGGGGGAACCCGGGGCCATACGAGGAGGCGGTGCTGAACACGCCGATCATCGAGCAGTTCAACAGCCCGGAGGACTTCAAGGCTATCGACATCCTGCGCACGATCCGGAGTTTCGACCCCTGCATGCCCTGCACCACGCATGTCTTCGCGGGCGAGCGGGTGGTGGTGCGCGAGGTGAATACCTGCGCCTGCATCCTGGAGGAATAAGGGACAACCGGATGAAGGGCCGTCACCAGGTCGAACGGATCATCGACCCGCTGGCGGGATCGCTCTGGCCCAGCCAGGCACGGCTGCAGGCGACCGCTGATTACCAGGGCGATCCCACCTGGGAGTCGCGGCTCCCCAGGGAGCCGTGGGTGCTGGTGGCCGGAGTGGGCTACACCAACCTGCGCGACCTCTCACTCGGCCCGGCGCTGGTGACCCGGCTGCAGCGCGACCGGTGGCCTGCGGGCGTGGTCATCGCTGACCTCAGCTACAGCCCGATCGATGTGTTGTTCCAACTCCAGGCGGCGCCGCGCTTCTCGCTGGGCATCTTCGCCGGTGCGGCGCCGCGGGGGCGCCCGCCCGGGAGCGTGACGGTGATGCCCTGGAATCCGCCCGCGATCACCCTGGATGAGCTGCAGAGCCGGGTGAGCGAGGCGGTCACTGGGGTGATCGACCTCGAGAACCTGCTGTTGATCCTGGATCACTTCGGCGCGCTGCCGGTGCAGGTGACCGTCGTTGAGATCGAGCCGTTCGACCAGTCCTGGGGAGATGGCTTCAGCGCGCTCGGCGAAGCCGCGCTCGAGGAGGCGGAGCGCCGCGTCCGCGCGCTGCTCCGCCAGGTGCTGGCCGAGATGGAGGCTTAGGAGCCGGGCAGATGACGAGCGGATCGAGCGCGCTCGACAATCTCTTCTGGAGAGATGAGATCCTGGAGGCAATGTACTGGATGCGCGGCGAGGGGCTGGCCGGGGATGTCGACGCCGCGGAGCTGGCCCGCTTCCTGGTCTCCGACGTCGAGCTGATCCAGGCCCACCTCGACCGCCTGGTCGCGAGCGGTGACCTGGCCTGCGAGCACGGCCGGTACCGCTTGACGGAGCAGGGCAGGCGGGAAGGAGCTGTACGCTTCCGCGACGCCTTCGCCGACCTGACCCGACCGGCTCACGGCGAGTGCGCCCCCGGCTGCTGGTGCCACGACCCGGCGCACGCCGGTGAGCCCTGCCCCAGCCATCCCGACCACCCACGCGTCTGAGCAGGAAGTGGCGAGCCATGGCCGCCGAGCCACGAGACGAGGCAACCGTGAGGCGACTCCAGCAGGCGCTCACCGAGATCGACGCGCTCGTCCAGGGCTTCGAGTCGGCGCCTGATCCGGTGCTGCGCGATCAGGCGCTGCGACTCCTGCGACTGATTGACCTGCTCCACCGTGTGGGCATCGGACGGCTGGTGCAGCGCTTCCAGCGGGCAGCCCCGCAGGCGTTCCGGGAGATGCTGGATGACCCCGCTGTCAGCCTGCTGTTGGAGCTCTACGAGCTCGACGAGGCCGGACAGCGCGCTCGAGTCGACCGTATCCTGTCGGAGGTGCAGCCATACATCGTCTCGCACGGGGGCGAGCTGCGGGTGCTCAGCGTCCAGGAGGGCGTGGTGCGCGTCCAGCTCGGCGGGACATGCTCGGGCTGCCCCGCCTCTAGCCAGACGCTCCGGCACGTGGTGGAGACGGCGCTCCGCGAGGGCATGCCGGAGTTCGAGCGGCTCGAGGTCGAGCCGGCTTCTCCTGCCCCGCGCCCGGCACCACCGGGGCGTCGACTCGTACCGTTGCCGGTCCATAAGGCTAGTCACCCGGGCCTCGAGTGGCAGGTGGTGGCATCGCTGGACGCGTTGCCCGAGGTCGGGGTGGTGCGGATCGACGCTGGCGACCTTTCCATGGTACTGGTCCGGCGCGGTGACGACATCCACGCCTACCGTAACGCCTGCCCGGGAACCCCGTTGCCGCTCGACATGGGGCAGGGTATTTCCTGGGAGGAGGGCATCATCATCTGCCCATGGCACGGGTGCCGGTTCGACCTGCACAGCGGGCGGCGGCTCGATCGCGCTGGCCGGTCGCTCGAGGTGGTACCGGTGGCGGTGCGAGATGGCCAGATCATCGTCGGCTGCCCGAGACAGGTGGTGCCCGCATGAGCCCGAGGCGAGTGCTGATTGCCGGGATGGGATCGGTGCTTCGGCAGGATGACGGCTTCGGGGTTGCGGTCGTTCAGCGACTTATGGCCGAGTGGCGGCCGCTCCCACCAGGTGTCACGCTGCTGGATGCCGGCACCGGTGGCATCGCCGTGGTGCAGGAGCTGCTGGACGGCCATGACGCGCTGATCGTGATCGACGCGGTTCGATGCGGCAGGGAGCCGGGCACGCTCTATCTGCTCGAGCCAGAGGTCGACGACCTGCGCGAGTGGACTGATGCTGAGCGACGCGCGTTTCTGGCCGATACGCACTATACTCAACCGTCGAAGGTCTTCGTGCTGGCGCGGGCACTCGGAGTCCTACCGCCCTTCGTCAGGCTACTCGGCTGCGAGCCTGCCGAGGTGGAGGAGATGGGGGTCGGCCTCACCGAGCGCGTCGCGCAGGCGGTCGAGCTGGCCGTGGATCGTGTCCGCCGGCTCGTCGAGGAGCTGCTCGAGCGCGAGCAGCTATCTTGCCTAGCCACTTCTCCCGTCCGAGTGGGAGGCGGGGACGCGGACGGCATCGAGTGAGACCGTGAGGAGGCCGTGATGTGCCTGGCGATCCCCGGCAAGGTTCTGCGCTTGTCACCGGATGATCCGCACTTCGCGCTCGTGGAGGTGAGCGGCGTCCGGCGGAAGGTGAACGTCGACCTGATCCGGGGAGAGGGGTTGGCCGAGGGCGACTGGGTGCTGATCCACGTCGGCTTCGCCTTGAGCAAGGTGAGCGAAGCCGAGGCGGCCGCTCAGATCCGGCTGCTGGCCGCCCTGGGCGAGGATCAGCAGGCGATGGAGGAGGTGCTCGGCTACCGGTTCGAGGAGCTCTCATGATGACCGATCTGAGCATCTACGGATCCTGCACGCTCGACCAGGACGGCTGCGTGACCTGCGGTGACACGGCGATCCCGGTGCGCGTGCTCGAGGTGCGCGGGCAGGAGGCACTCTGCGAGGATCGGCTCGGGCAGCGCGCGCTGATCGCCACCGACTTCGTGGCACCGGTCGCCCCAGGCGACGTGTTGCTCGTGCACCTGGGCGTCGCGATTGCCCGGGTCGAGGAGGCAGGCCGGTGAGGTACGTCGACGAGTTTCGAGATCCGAAGTTGATCCGGGCGCTGGCCGACGAGATCGCCCGGCTGGCCGACCCGGGGCGCCATTACCGGGTTATGGAGGTCTGCGGCGGGCACACCCACGCCATCTACCGGCACGGCATCAAGAGCCTGCTGCCGGAGAACATCGACCTGATCCACGGGCCTGGCTGCCCGGTCTGCGTCCTGCCGATGGGCCGGGTTGACGACGGGCTCTCGCTCACCCAGTATCCGGACGTGATCTTCACGGCCTTCGGCGACATGATGCGCGTGCCGGGTACCCACGGCAGCCCCATCGAGTACAAGGCGCGCGGCGCCGACGTCCGCATGGTCTACTCGCCGCTCGACGCGCTCAAGCTCGCCCAGGAGAACCCGGATCGGCACGTGGTCTTCTTCGCCATCGGTTTCGAGACGACCGCCCCCTCCACGGCGCTGACGATCATGCGGGCGAAGGCGCTGGGGATCCGGAACTTCTCCGTCTTCTGCAACCACGTGCTGATCGTCCCGGCCATCCGGGCGATCCTCGACTCGCCCGACATGCGACTGGACGCGTTCATCGGCCCCGGCCACGTCTCGACGGTGATCGGCTGCCGGCCATATCTGTTCATCGCCCGCAACTATCGTAAGCCGATCGTGATCTCCGGCTTCGAGCCGGTCGACCTGCTCCAGTCGATGGTGATGATCCTGCGCCAACTGGCCGAGGGGCGGGCCGAGGTGGAAAACCAGTACAGCCGGGTGGTGCCCTGGGACGGCAACCGGGCGGCACTAAAAGCCATGGCCGACGTCTTCGAGCTGCGACCATACTTCGAGTGGCGCGGTCTCGGCTTCATCTCGCAGTCGGCGCTGAAGATCTCGGAAGCGTACGCCGAGTGGGACGCCGAGCGGCGGTTCGAGATACCGGGCGTGCGCGTCACCGACCCCAAGGCGGCCCAGTGCGGCGAGGTGCTCAAGGGCGTGCTGAAGCCCCACCAGTGCAAGCTCTTCGGACGGGAGTGCACGCCCGAGCACCCGATCGGCGCGCTGATGGTCTCAAGCGAAGGGGCCTGTGCAGCTTACTATCACTACATTCATCGCGCTGCAGCAGTGGCGGACTGAAGCATGGCGACGACAGTTAGCGTTTCCTTCCGCGATCCTCGCATCGAGCTCGCTCACGGGGCCGGGGGTAAGGCGACCCGGCGTCTGATCGAGGGGCTGTTCCTCCCGCTGCTGGCCAACCCAGCCCTCCTCGAGCTCGCCGACGCCGCCCTGCTCGACGTCGGCGAGAGCCGGCTCGCCTTGACGACCGATGCCTTCGTGGTCAAGCCGCTGCGCTTCCCTGGGGGCTCGATCGCCGAGCTGGCCGTGTACGGCACGGTCAACGACCTGGCCGTCGCAGGCGCGCGGCCGCTGGCGCTCTCGGCCGCCTTCATCCTGGAGGCCGGCATCGGCAGCGACCTGCTCCAGGCCGAGGTGGAGGCGATGGCGCGGGCCGCTGCGGAAGCTGGGGTCACGGTCGTGACTGGCGACACCAAGGTGGTCGAGCACGGCTCGGCCGACGGCATCTACATCGCGACCACCGGCCTGGGGCTCGTCGACCCGCGCGTCAGGCTCGGAGCCGGCCAGGTACGACCTGGCGACCAGATCCTGGCTTCCGGCCCGGTGGGCGACCACGGCGTGACGATCCTGCTGGCCCGCGGCGACCTGGACCTCGAGGCCGACCTGGAATCGGATACCCGGCCGATCACGCCGCTCGTCCAGGCCGTGATCGAGGCGGCTGCGCCCGGCCTGCGCTGGATGCGCGACCCGACGCGCGGCGGAGTGGCCTCGGCGCTCAACGAGCTCGCTCGGGATTGCGGCCATGGCATCGTCCTCTTCGAGGAGGCCATCCCGATCCGGGAGGCAGTGCGCGGCGCCTGCGAGATCCTGGGGCTCGATCCGCTGCACGTGGCGAGCGAGGGGCAGTTCCTGGCGGTGGTCGCGCCGGACTACGCCGAGGCGGCGCTGGCCGCGCTCCATGCGATGCCCGGCGGCGAGGGGGCGGCGGTCATCGGGGAGGTTCGCCCGGAGCCAGCGCGCACCGTGCTGGCGCTGACCGCCTACGGCGGGTCGCGGGTGGTCGATATGCTGGTCGGCGATCCCCTGCCGCGCATCTGCTAGCCCCCGAGGCGATCGATCCCCACAGGAGACGGGAGGCGAGACCGATGGCACGCCCGCTCGCGGCGCAGATTCGTGATCGACTGCTCGAGCGCAACGCGCTCTCTGAGCGCTTCTTCCCAGAGGAAGCGCCGCGGCTGGCCGCCGTCTGCCGGCACATGGCCGAGCGCTTCCTCGACGGGGGCCGCCTGCTCGCCTTCGGCCGCGGCCCTTATGCCACCGACGCTCAGCACGTGTCCGTGGAGTTCATCCACCCGGTGATCGTCGGGAAACGGGCCTTGCCGGCCCTCGACCTCAGCCTCGCCTTCAGGCCTTGGATCGAGGCGATCACGACCCCGCAGGACATCGTGATGGGGCTCGGCCCGCCGGAGGGCGATCCGGAGGTGCGCGACACCCTGGCGGTCGCCCGCCAGCGCGGCGCGCTCACGCTGGCTCTCCCCGGGCGGGTGGGCGACAGCGACTACGCCGTGACCACGCCGAGCGCGGATCCCTTCATCCACCAGGAGTTCATCGAGATCCTCTACCACACGCTCTGGGAGACCGTGCACGTCTTCTTCGAGCACCGCCAGCTATGCGGGGAAGACGTCGTCGAGACGGCCGTCTTCTACCCGTTCCTCGGCGGCGAGCAG
>JADBJL010000077.1 GCA_014874455.1 Thermomicrobiaceae bacterium | reverse complement strand
CTCCTCGTCGTCCGGGCTACTCCGGCACGACTCTCACTGTCGCGCCATCAAGATATCACAATATCGCGATACCTGCAAGTACTCGCTGGCCGGGGCTCGCCCGACACACGGGTTGCCACCGCTTGTCGTCTGGAGTGCCCTCACCGCCGCGGCGTCGAGGAGCGACCCACCGGTCGCCGCGATCGCCGGGCCATCCTCTTTCGCCCCTCGCGCCCGACCAGTACACTGCGGCCAGAGGGTACCGTCCTTTGAAGAGGCGTGTGGAGCGTGTCATGGACAAACTGATCATCTCGGTGGCCACGACCGGGAGCTGGACGACTCGACAGCAGACGCCGTACGTGCCGATCACCGAAGAGGAGATCGCCGAGCAGGCCGTGCAGTGCTGGCGCGAGGGCGCCGCCATCGTCCACATCCACGTCCGCGACGAGCAGGGGCGTCCCACCTGCGACCCAGCCCGCTACGCGCGCGTACGTGAGCTGATCCGTGCCCAGGGCTGCGACATCGTCATCAACATGTCGACCGGTGGTGGGGCAGGCCAGGTGCCCGACGACGACCGGATCGCTCCGGTGCGGCTGCGTCCGGAGATCGCCTCTTTCGATGCCGGGTCGGTCAACTTCGGCGAGCGCGTCTTCGTCAACTCGCCCCAGTTCCTGGACGCCCTGGCCGAGGAGATGCACACGTACGGGGTCAAGCCGGAGATCGAGTGCTTCGAGAGCGGCTTCATCGAGAACGCACGCCGCTTCATCGAGCGCGGCCTCTTCCAGCCGCCGTACTGGTTCCAGATGGTGCTCGGCGTGCGCGGCGGCGCGCCAGCGACCGTCGATCAACTCGCCCACATGGTGCGCCAGCTCCCACCCAATTCCCTCTGGTCGGTCTGCGCTATCGGCCGGCACCAGCTCCCGATGAACGTGGCCGCCATGGTGATGGGCGGGCACGTCCGCACCGGGCTGGAGGACAACATCTACTACTCGTACCGCGTGCTGGCCGAGGGGAACGCCCCGCTGGTCGCCCGGCTGGTCAGGATCGCGCGCGAGCTCGGGCGCGAGGTGGCCACCCCGGCGGAGGCACGCCAGATGCTCGGCTTGCCCGAGAAGCCGGAGGTGTAGGCGCGTGCGAGTCGCCATCGCCGAGCTGTCGCACGAGACGAACGTCTTCAGCAGCGTGCCGACCGACCTGGCGGCATTCGAGCGTTCCGGCATCTACCGGGGCACCGAGGTCGTCGAAGCCCTGCGGGGCACCGCGACGACGATCGCCGGGTTCCTCGATGCCGCCGAGCGCCAGGGCTTTACCGTGCTGCCCGTCTTCGCCGTCTGGGCCACTCCTTCCGGGATGGTCACCCGTGAGGCGTTCGAGGTGCTGGTCGGGGAGCTCGTGGCAACCCTCGAGCGGATGGCCCCACTCGACGGCGTGCTGCTCTCGCTCCACGGAGCGATGGTCGCCGAGCACGCGCTCGACGCGGACGGCGAGCTCCTGCGGCGAGTCCGCGCGGTGGTCGGGCCGGATACGCCCGTCGTCGCGGTGCTCGACCTGCATGCCAACATCAGCGCGACCATGGTGGAGGCGGCCGATCTGCTGCTCGGCTACGACACGTACCCTCACGTCGACCAGCGGGAGCGCGGGCGCGAGGCGGGTGAGCTTCTGGTTCGCCTCATCCAGCGTGAGATCCGGCCGGCGAAGGCGCTGGTCAAGCCGCCCATGCTGCCGACCTCGCAGAACATGACCACCGACCGCGACCCGATGCGGGCGCTGATCGCACGGGCGCACGAGTTCGAAGCGCTGCCCGGCGTGCTGAACGTGACCGTGGCCGGCGGCTTCCCGCCAGCGGACGTGCCCGAAGCCGGGCTGAGCGTCCTGGTGACGACCGACGGCGACCCGGGCCTGGCGCAGGCGCTGGCCGAGGAGCTGGCGCGGCTGGCCTGGGAGCGACGTGAGGGCTTCTTGGGTGGCGTCTCCTCCTGGGAGGAGGCAGCCCAGGCGATCCGCGAAATCCGCTCCGGGCCGCTGGTTCTGGTCGACATCGCCGACAACCCCTGGACGGGTGGCCCCGGCGACAGCGCTGAGCTACTGCGCTTCCTGCTTACGAACGGCGTCCGGGAAGCCGCGCTGGCGCTGATCCGGGATCCGGAGGCGGTCGCCGCTTGCCTCGCGGCCGGGGTGGGCCAGCGCGTCGAGCTCGAGCTGGGCGGCAAGACCGACCGGCTGCACGGGCCGCCGCTGCCGGTACGAGGCTACGTGCGCCTCCTCTCCGATGGCCGCTACCGCAACCGCGGGCCGATGCACGCGGGGATCGTCGTCGACCTCGGCCGCACTGCCGTCCTCGTCTGCGACGGTGTCGAGGTGCTGGTGACCGAGCGCGCCGAGTCGCCGATCGACCTCAATGTCTTTCGGTCGCACGGCATCGAGCCGACCGAGCGGCGGGTGATCGCCCTGAAAGGGAAAGGGCACTTCCGCGCCGCTTTCGAGCCGATCGCCGAGCGAGTCGTCCTGGTCGAGGGCCCGGGGATCACCGGGAGCGATCTGACCCGCCTGCCGTTCCGAAGGATCCGCCGCCCGATCTGGCCGCTCGACCCGCTCCCCTGATTCCGCCCCGGCTAGGGTATCCCGAGCCAGCCCGTTCCTATGGGATGCGGATGACTCGCGCCCACCCCGGCGGCCGACGGCCCTCCTCGGGCAACACGACGAGGACAGGACACGGCAGCGGGCAGCGCGCAGGCCAGGGCGTTTCGCCGTCGGTGAAGACCACCGCGACGTCCCAGCGGCCCAGCCGCCGCAGCGCCTGGAGCACAGCGCCCAGGTTCGTCCCGCCACCGCCCCGCGCGTGCACGCGGTCGGCGCGGAAGAGGCCGCGCTGGAACGTCTGCAGCGCAGCGTCCCCGGTAGCGACATCGACCGCCGCGCCCAGCGCGCGTACCACCGCCTCGATCTCGGCGAGCGCGCTGGCCAACGTTTCGTCGTCGATCGAACCCGAGGTGTCGAACACGAGCAGCACCCTGGGGATCGGCGCGCGCAGGCGAGGGAGAATGACGTCGGTGACCGCCTGGCGGCGCGATGGCCGGTCGTACCGGTAATCGACCTGGCCCTGGCCCGTCGCGACGGCCAGCCGGATGGCGACGCGCAGGGCCCGGCGCCAGTCGATGCGCGGCGCCAGGTACGCGGTCCCCCAGCGCTCCAGGCTGCCGGGGATCTTGCCTACCGCCCGCCTCACCTCCTCGGCGACCGCCCGGCGGACGACCTCGGCCGAGGAGCGCGGGAGGCCGGCCGGTGTCTCACTGGTGTCGACGGCCCGCTCCCAGTCGGCCGGGGAGCTGGTGACGCCCGATCCTTCCTGGCCGAGGGCAGGGAAGGAGACCGGCACGGTCGGCAAAGCTTGGTAGTATTCCTCGGCCAGCAAGCCAGGCGGTTGACCCAGCGCCTCCGGGAACACTGGCTGGCCGTAGACGACCTGCCCATCCGGCATCCGCCAGGGTACCGGCGGAAACGTGAACCCCTCGTCCCGGATGTCGTCGTTGATCTCCGCGTCAGCAGCGACGTTCCAGGCCGGCGCGTTGTAGGGCTCGACGCCGAGGGCCTCGGCCCGCCCAGCGTGATCGAGGATCAAGTGCAGGACTTCGTGGTAGAGAATCGTCTCAGCCTGCTCAACCGACCAACCGTCGATCAGTTCCGGGTTCACGAACAGCCGCCAGTGCCGATCGACCCCCATCGCCGCGGGGATGTCGTCGGCGAAGACGGGCACCATCGCGAAGACGGCGCGCGCGATGAACGGGTAGCGCATGCAGAGCCGGAACCGTGCCGCTTCGAGCACGCGCTGCGCCCTCATCGGCTGGCCTCCTCCCAGCCTTTGTGGCCGATTTCGCCGGCCGCCTGCACCTGCCGGGCGACCGTCTGGCTGAGCAGGATCAGCCCGGCCAGCGTGATCGGCTCGATCCGCAGCGAAGGACGGCTGCGAATGCGGTCGCATACTTCCCCGAGAGCTTCGGCTGCGATCCCATGGACTTGAGTAAGTACTAAATCCCCGTACGGCAGGAGCGAGAGGGCGAAGAAATACTGCATGACCTCATGGGCCTTCAACCTCGCAAGATAGATAAGTATCCGATCTGAGACGAGAGACCACCAAGCAGAGTGGCCCATTGGTTCCACAGGCCGGTCTAACTTGAGCACCCATATCCGGTGTGCCGGAAACCGTCCACTCGTCCAGGCCCACCCAAGCACGGTACCGTACCAGCGCACGATGGCGACATCAGCCTGCGTACCCATCGGCCGCATCGGCTCGTCGATCTGCCGGCGACACCAGTCGCGCAGGGCCCGGAGCACTTCCGGCTGATCCAGCCTCGGAATGCTGAGCCAGTCCGGTCGACCGAGCGGGATACCTTCTCTCATCACGTCGTGCCCCTCGCGACGCGGGTACGCGAAACGCGGCAACGAGCCGGTACGCGTCAGAAAGGGACATCGTCGAGCTCCTCTCTCCTCTCGCCGCTGCCCTCGTCCTCTTCGCCTCGTCCGGCCGCAGGGAGATACCTCCCTTCGGCGAGCCCCTGGGCGACCATGAAGCTCTCGACGATCTGGACCGACTCGAGCCATCCGGGGATCGACTGTAGCGCTTCGTTCGCCCGGGCCGGGAGTGACGAGACCTCGAGGCGTAACTCAGCCAGACAGCGGAGCGTGGCCGCGAAGGCCAGCGGGTTCTGCAACCCAGGCACCCTCTCCAGGCTCCGGACGAGCTGCTGCAGCGCTGGCTCACTCGTATTGAGCACGGTGTGGCCTTTCGCCCGGTAGGCGCAGTGCCAGATCGCTGGCGGGCCGATGCGCACCCACCAGCGACTCTCGAGCGGGCCTGCAGTGGCCGACGACTCCGCCACCAGCGGGGGACGGCCGTAGAAAGCCAGCTCGCGAACCATCTCGTGCAGCCGATTCTCCAGTTCCGTCACCTCTTCCTCCATCTCCCACACCAGGGCGAGTTCCGCCAGGTGCGCCCACTGTGACGAGTCGAACCACTCCTCCATGCTCAGCCTCCTCACTCGGTGTCCAGCGAGTGCGAGACCGCGATCGCGTCCACCAAGTTCCGGGCCTCGCGGTAGTCGGGATCCTGCTCCAGCGCCTGGAGGCGCTCGTCGACCAACCGTTCGATCTCCCTCAAGAGCGCCTGCACGGCGCGGACAAGCGCTGCCGCGGCGCGGGGATCTTGTAGGTTCGATTTGAGGAACTGTTGCCTAAAGGCGGGGGCGAACCACTTCTCTTCGACCTTGTAATTGCCGGCCGAGAGGAGGACTTCCACCTTCGGAACTCCAGGGCTGTCTTCATACGTGACCTTGACGTCGGCTGCCCAGGGCCCGCAGCTCCCACTCGCGGTGACCGCCTGGAGGTCGAGACGCAGCCGCGCGGCGAGCGTCATCGCCTCGCGCGTATCACTGAACTGTTCGACCAGTGCCTGGCGCACAGCCTCCCACGTCTGCTCGCTCATGCAACGCTCTTCCAACGCGTCGATCATGGCCACCTCCTACAGGATGCCCGCAGCCTGCAGCAGCTCGCGGAGCGGCCCCACCGCCTCCGTCGGCATCGGCAGCAGCTTCCCGTGCCGGAGCCGCTCCTGGTACACCCGCGCGAGTGGCCGGGCCGCCACGGCGGCGATGTCCCGTCGCTGGGCTGCCACTCGAGCGATGACCGTCCAGGCGGCCGCCCAGTACTGGTCGGGATCCTGGCTCGCTACCGCTGCGGCCGCCATCAGCAGGGCGATCAGCTTGTCCGGGCGAGTGGGCAAGGGACTGTGCTCCGGATCGGCGAGCACTGCGTACGGGTCGAGCAGCCGGTCGCCGCTCACCAGCGCTGCGAACTCGTAGGCGACTCCCATCCCGACGCAGCCGCCGACGGCTGCCACCAGGAGCTCTTCCGACGGCCCGAGCGCCAGCGCAGCAGCGAGCATTCGGCTTGCCATCTCCCATGTCCGCGGGCTCGGCCAGGCGCGGCCGCGCTGTGCCGGATCCTCCGGTAGGTTGAACAGGTGGTGAGGCGCGCTGGCGAGAAAGCCGGCGACGAGGCCCCGAGCTGTCGGTAGCGCGCTGCGCCACTCCTGGAGCTCCGCTGGTGGATGAAGCGCGGCCCAGCCGGTCGTGAGGCCGGTGCTCCAGTCCGAGGCGCTGGGAACCGGCCAGTCCAGGTGACAGAAGCGGTTGGCGAGCGGCGGGCCGAGTTCCCACCCCCCGGCCGTCTCATCGGGCGGGTTGGCTGCTGCGATCACCACCACGTCGTCCGGCAGTGCGAGCTGGCCGACACGCCGCTCGAGCACGACCCGGAGCAGCGCTGCCTGCACTGCGGGCGGCGCGGTGCTGATCTCGTCGAGGAACAGGATCCCGTGTCCCGCGCTCGCCAGGCGAACCGCCCATTCGGGCGGGAGATAGCACACCCGGTCACCCTGCGGCGACGGCAGGCCGCTGAAGTCGGCCGGCTCGTGGATCGCCGCGATGACGACCTCCAGCGGCAGCTTCATCGCCTCGGCGAGCGCGCGGATCGTCGCCGTCTTCCCGATCCCCGGTGGGCCCCACAGGAGAACCGGCGTGTGCGTCGCGATGGCGCAGGCGAGAACCTGATGGTGCGTCGCGAACATTTTTGGACACCGCGCTCCTTCCGACGACGTCCCGATCGGCAGATAGGGGCTCCACTGTACAGCGGTGGGTGGGAAGACAGGGGTTCCCGGCCATCTGGGAGCGTCGCGGATCGAGCGCTCGACCTATGACAGGTTCGCCACGTGTTCTTTATCCCCCGAGAGCGCCGGGCAGGAGACCATTGAGGGAGTGCCCCCTCTGCTATCATCAGGCGATCGTCGCCGCCTCCGTGACCGGCTTTAAACTCCACTGAGGGCGGCGAGCGAGGTGATGCGGACAACGCGAGAGCGGCACCGAGATGACGATGCACCAGAAGTGGCCGACCTGGAAAGACGCCGGTACCGCACGGGTGCGCACCGGACTCCCGATCCCGGCGGCCGAGATGACCGCGCTCCTCGGCTTCCTGATGGCGCTCAGCGCCTTCAGCATCGACGCGATGCTCCCGGCGCTGCACGACCTCGCGCTCGCTTTCCAGACCGGCGACACCCGCGCGCAACTGGTCGTCAATCTCTATTTCCTCGGTTTCGCTCTCGGGCAGGTGTACTTCGGGCCACTGAGCGACCGGTTCGGTCGGCGGCCGGTGCTCGGGGTGGCTGCCACCGGATTCTTCCTCTGCGCTCTCGCGCTGGTCTTCGCGCCATCGTTCGGGTTCATCCTTGCGGTTCGGTTCCTCCAGGGCATGTTCGGGGCGGCGATGCGGGTCGTCGGTACGGCGCTGGTGCGCGACTTCTACCGGGGCGAGGCGATGGCGCGCGTGCTCTCTTTCGCGATGATGGTCTTGCTCGTCGCCCCGCTCATCGCGCCGTCGCTCGGGGTGCTCCTCCTGCGCTGGGGATGGCGCGCGCCGTTCGCTCTGATCGCCACCATCGCTGCTGTCCTGGTCATCTGGCTGGCACTGCGCCTGCCCGAGAGCCTGCCTCCGGAGCGGCGACGACCGCTGCAGGTCGACCACCTGCGGCGAGCCTGGGAGCGGCTGCTCCAGACCCCACCCAGCCTGGCGTTTACGCTTATCCTCGCCTGCACCTACGGGATGCTCTACGCGTATTTGGCCAGCTCCGCGCAGCTCTACAAACAGCACTTCGGGCTCTCCAATACCCAGTTCGCCCTGGCGTTCGCCGGCACCGGTCTCTTCCAGATCGCGGGTACCGTGACGAACGGCTTGGGGGTCACGCGACTCGGCCTGCGGCGAGTCCTCCCGCCAGCCGTCGTCGGCTTGAGCTTGGCCTGCGCGCTGCTGGTCGTCGCCGCACCGCTCGGTGCCGGGCCACTGGGATACTGGTTGCTGCTGAACGCTGCCTTCTTCAGTATCGCGTTGATCTTCTCCAACGCCAACAGCGCGGCGCTGGAACCGCTCGGCGACATCGCTGGCTTCGCCAGCAGTGTCATCGGCTTCACCAGTACCGTGCTCGCCAACCTGTTCGGCCTCGCGATCGGCCAGCTCGCGCAGGGATCGCCGACCGGCCTCGCGCTCGGCTTCTTCCTCCTCTCCCTCGGCAACCTGCTGGCGCTGGCTGTCGCACTGCGCGCCGGCTGGCGGCGGGGCGACCAGGCATGCGTTCAGCCGGCAACGCGCTCGACGGCTGCCGAGCAGTAGGGCGTGGCTCCGGTACCTCGCCACTGGACAAGCTGGGGCAGGTCGCGCTATACTCTATGACGACAAACGATGCGGGAGTAACTCAGTTGGCAGAGTGCCGGCTTCCCAAGCCGGTTGTCGCGGGTTCGAATCCCGTCTCCCGCTCCGGTACACTGCCCTCGAACTGAGGGCGGTCTCGTTTTCTCCCGGGTGTCATCGGCCTCGCACAACAGTCGTTTCCAGCTCCTCCGGTCGGGCCTCGCGAGCCGTCGGCCATGCCGGTACCCTCGGTCACCTCGGCGCTCAGGCAGTCGCTCGCGCGGTCACCACGGCGGAGATAGCCGCTGGAGACGTGCTCCGCACTGCTATCGCTGCCGGGACGCCACCAGCCGTCGAACTGCACCGGCAGCGAAGCGGCCAGGAGAAAGCGAGGGGAAATCCTGCACCTGGAGGTGCAGGTGCGGCTCGGTCGAGTGCCCCGAATTCCCGCATCGCCCCACCATCTGCCCAGCTTCGACCGGCTGGCCGGGCCGCGCGCACACGCTGCCTCGCTGCACGTACGCCAGCAGGCCGTACTCGCTCTCCGCACGGCGGATCACCACGACGTTGCCGAGCGGGCTCCGGGCAAAGGGATCGACACCCGCTGCCCTGGGCGGCCGACCTGTCGCTCCGCCGATCCGATCCTCTCGCCGTGCGAGCGACCGCTACGCGCGGGCCAGTCGATCGTTGGGGCTCGCCCGGAATCTTACCCCGGCAGCGGCCTCGCGATCTATCCGCGACAGCGCGCCGCAGCGGCGCCCGGCACGGCGAACTGCCGTACACTGGTGGCCGGCGCGGCGATGCGCCTGGCGATCGAGAGCGAAGGGAGCACGAGGTACATGGAGCAGGTCGTTTCGGCGAGCTGTCTCGCGAGCTTGCGCTGCACGAGCTGCGGCGCAGTGTATCCAGCCGACGAGATCCACGCCACCTGCCCGGCATGCGGCAAGGTCCTCTTCGCCGACTACGACCTGGAGCAAGCCGCCCGCACCCTGACGCCCGAGGCGCTGCGCTCGCGCCCCTGGACGCTCTGGCGCTACCACGAGCTGATGCCGGTGCGGGATCCGGCCAACCGGCTGACGCTCGGCGAAGGCGGCACTCCTCTGCTGCGCGCCGAGCGGTTGGGCCAGGCGCTCGGCCTCTCGCGGCTCTGGGTCAAAGACGAGAGCCAGAACCCGACCGGGAGCTTCAAGGCGCGCGGGCTGGCGGCGGCTGTCTCCCGCGCGAAAGAGCTCGGCGCCAGGGCGGTCGCCATCCCCTCAGCCGGCAATGCGGCCGCGGCCATGAGCGCCTACGCGGCCCGCGCTGGCTTGCCTGCCTACGTCTTCATGCCGGCGGACACCCCCGCGGCGATGCCTGCCGAGTGCCGGGCCTACGGCGCCCACGTCTTCCTCGTCCGCGGGCTGATCAACGACTGCGGCCGCGTCGTCCGGGCCGGGGCGGAGCGGTTCGGCTGGATGGATGTCTCCACCCTCAAAGAGCCGTACCGTGCCGAGGGGAAGAAGACGATGGGGATGGAGCTGGCCGAGCAGCTCGGCTGGCGGTTGCCCGACGCCATCGTCTACCCGACCGGCGGCGGCACCGGGATCGTCGGTATGTGGAAGGCGTTCGACGAGTTGGAGCGCTTGGGCCTGATCGGTCCGCATCGCTCCCGGATGGTCGTGGTTCAGGCCGAGGGCTGCGCACCGATCGTGCGGGCCTTCCAGGCCGGCGCTCGCCACGCCGAGCCCTGGGCCGACGCGCGCACCATCGCGCCCGGGATCCGGGTGCCGGTCGCTATCGGCGACTACCTGATCCTCGACGCCGTGCGCGCGAGCGGCGGCACGGCGCTGGCAGTCGGCGACGAGGAGATGCTGGAAGGGGTGCGCCTGCTGGCCCGGCTGGAGGGGCTGTTCGTCTCGCCGGAGGCCGGCGCGACCGTCGCCGCCGCCCGGCGGCTGCGCGAGCGAGGCGAGCTCGGGCGGGACGACGAGGTCGTCCTGTTCCTCACCGGGAGCGGGCTCAAGCACCCGGAGCTGGTCGAGGGCGATTATCCGGTGCTCGATCCCGACGATCCGGCATTGCCCGAGCGGCTGGCGGCTGTCGTCGGCAGAAACGGCTGACAGCGCGGGCAGAAGGTCGTGCCGCGCTGTGCCACCACCACGCGCTCGACCGGCGTGCCGCAGACCGGGCAGGGGCTTCCCGGCGGCCGGCCATAGATCTGGAGGCGGGCCTGGTTCTCGCCTGGCTGACCGAGCCCATCCCGGTAGTTGCGGATCGTCGTTCCCCGGCGGGCGATTGCCTCCTGCAGTACCTCGCGCAGGGCGGCCAGCAGCCGACGCGTCTCTTCGAGATCCAGCGAGTGCGCCGGGCGCAGCGGGTTGATGCCCGCGCGGAACAACGCCTCGTCGGCGTAGATGTTGCCCACGCCAGCGAGGAACGACTGCTCGAGGAGCAGCGCCTTGATAGCTCGCCGGTGCCGGGCGAGGCGCTCGCGCAGCCGCTCCGGCGTCAGCTCGGGCGAGAGCGGCTCCGGCCCGAGGCGCGCCTCCAGCCGGTTCCGCTCGCCAGGCCGCAGGAGCCCGATGCGCCCGAAGCGGCGGATATCCCGGTAACGGAGCTCCGCCCCCTGCTCGAGCACGAAGGTGAGGTGGTGGTGCGAGGGGTACGGCTCGCCCGGCCGGGCCAGGGACAGCTCGCCGGTCATCCCCAGGTGGACGGTCACTGTCGCGCCCGAGTCGAGGTCGATCAGCAGCGTCTTCCCGCGCCGCCCGAGCCCGGTAATCCGCCGCCACTCGACTTCGCGGGCGAACTCCTCCAGCGGCAGCGCCAGGATATCGGCTGGGTGCTGGCCGACGAGGATGCGTATGATTCTGGAGCCGCGGAGCAGCGGCTCTAGCGAGCGGCGGACGACTTCGACTTCAGGCAACTCCGGCATCGGCTGCTCCAGAGCGTCACGCGAGCGAGGAAGGGAGTGTCATGAGGGAGACCAGGTGCGTGTTCTGCGAGATCGCGTCTGGCCGGCAACCGGCGCGAATCGTCTATCAGGACGACCTCGTGACCGCCTTCTGGGACATCCACCCGCAAGCGCGCGTGCACATCCTGGTCATCCCCAATCAACATCTTACTTCGCTGCGCGAAGCCGAGGAGACGGATCCCGTGCTGCTCGGCCGCTGCCTGCAGGTGGCAGCGCGAGTAGCGCGCGAGGCTGGAATCGCGGAGAGCGGCTACCGGGTGTTGACGAACGTCGGGCCGGACGCGGGGCAGAGCGTCTACCACCTGCACTTCCATCTGCTCGGCGGCAACCGGCTGCGCATGGCGCTCGGCTAGTCGCCGCGCCGGGCCGTGGTGGGTGGAGAGCGGGCACCGCGCAGCCGAGGTCGCAGCCAGGCCACGCGCCGATGCGGACTGGCCTGAGACCGATCCGGCTGCGGCGCACGAGATCTGCTCGATGGGTATTCGCCGGTGAGAGCCAGAGCGCCGGGCTGCTAGGCGGTTGGGCGCTCTCGCCCGCTCTGCGAGCCGAGGTAGGCGCCGGCCATGCTGAACACCCCGATGTAGACGGCGGCAAGCAGCGAGAAGAAGACCAGCGCGGCCATCGCCAGGTGAGGAAGGATGCCGAGCTCGACCAGCAGGAACGGAGCTGGCAGCCCGATGGCGAGCGCGAGGACGATGCCGAGGGAAAAGACCTCGATTGCCCGCAGGCGGAGCGCCGCCCCGGCCGCGAAGCCGCCGATGATCGGGCCGAGCGGCCCGGTGACGAAATGGAGGCCCGGCGGCAGCAACGAAAGCAGGCAGACGAAGCCGCAGAGCACGATCCCCTCCGCGATGCGCAGCGGGCGAATCCCTGACGGCGACGTCTCACTCATGGTCACCTCCAACGGCACACCGCCAGCAGGCCAACAGCCTGACCGCGCTGAAGCATATCGTACGGCGATATACCTCGCCGGGAGGCGAGCGTGGGGCAGACCCCCGTGACGAGCACTACCAGGTGCTGGCCGCGTTCCGGTACCAGCTCAGGGTGTTCTTGCGGCGCAGCGAGGAGGCAGCGCGCCGTCGGCCACGAGCCGCAGCAGCACCGGTTGCTGCTGGCGCTGCGCGGACTGCCGCCTGATCGGGAGCTGACGGTCGGCGAGCTGGCGAAGTGGCTCGAGATCCAGCATCATAGCGCGGGCGAGCTGGTCGATCGCCTGGAGTACTGGGGTCTCGTCCGGCGCGAGCGCGGGGAACGCGACCGTCGCCAGGTCTATGTCCGGCTCACGGATCAGGGCAAGCGGGCACTCGGCGAGCTCTCGGCCTTCCACTGGCACGAGCTCCAGGCCACCGGGCCAGCGCTGCCCCGGGCACTCGAGCGGATCACGCGCGGTGCCTCTCATGGAGGACGGCTTCGTCGAGCAGGGATCTCAGCACGAACGAGCGAGCAGCAAGTGATACCGGGTGACGCGTCGTCCACAGGGAGGCATCGGGTGCCCGGACGAGCGCGCTGGCGGCCGCCGATTGTGGCTCTCCGCAAGTCGGCATGCCGGTGGCGAGAAGCTTTGCGCACTCGCTGCTAGGCGACCGTCGCGTGGGCCTCGAGGAGCGCCTGGTGGATCAGTTCGAAGTCGGCCTCCTCGATCCGGTGCAGATTACCTTGGAACGCGAGCGGGTAATCGTCCACACAAATTGGAGCGAAGATCTCGATCTCTACCCGAGATCGCTTGCCCTGGCGGCCCGAGCGGTACACGCGCACCGACAGCCCCATCGCCCGCAGCGCGTCGCGCTGGAGCGGGAGCGGCAGCGAGCTGAAGCGCCGCGCCAGCTCCGCCGCCTGGTCGGCAAAGGCCAGGATGGCCGTGCGCCGCCGTTCCCAGCCCGCGCGGGCCGTGCGGACACGGGCGAGCTCGGCCTCCACCTGCTCGATTTGCCGGCCAAGGTTGGCCGCGAGGCCGAGCAGGTCTCGGCGGATATCGGCGTCGGTCGTCTCGCCGACGGCGTCCAGGTAGTTCTGCCGTCGGCGTCGAAGCTCCTCAGCGCGGCGGGTGAGGGCCTCAATCTCGCCTTCGATCTGCTGCAGTGCTGGGTCATCATCCAGGAGGTGTGCTGCTGCCAACAACACCTCACGCTTGGTGAGCGTGTTGGCGACCCAGTCGCGCACCAGCTCATCGAGCCGCTTGACGGTGGTGGTAGCTGGCTCAGGGCACCGATGGTCTGGCTCGCCGTTGCAGGCGTAGCGTGGTACGCCGCTCCGGGCCGTCCGCACGACCATCGTGCGGCCGCACGTTCCGCACTTGACGAAGCCGCCGCGCAAGAGGGCGTACGGCGCGTACTTGAGGTTCCGGCTGGCGTCCTGCTTGTTATTGGCGAGTCGCTGCTGCACTCGTTCCCATATCTCCTCAGACACCAGTGGAGGGGCGACATCCGGGAGCAGTACCCACTCGGACGGGTCGAGCTTCTGCACCCGCTGGCGGCCGTTGACGCGAACGGTGCGCGTGCGGAGCCCATAGTACTGGCCCTTGTAGGCCGGGTTGCGAGCGATCACCTGGATCGTCTTGGGATCCCAGACGCGGCACTTGAGGGGCGTGGGGATACCGGCCGCCTGGAGCTCGTTCGCTGTCCCCCGGAGTGTCGCGCCATCGGCCAGCATCGCGAAGATGCGCTGCACGACCGGGGCCTCGTCTGGGTGTGGTTCGAAGCGCGTCTTCTCCTCATCGGCCCAGCGGTAGCCGTACGGCGGGCGGCCCGTGGGCTTGGGCTTGCCGGAGCGGACGCGGGCGTGCGTGCCCCGCGTGGTGCGCTCGATGATCTTCTCCCGCTCGATCTCCGCCGCGAACGACTTGGCTGCCAGGATGAAGCGCCCGACCGCCGTGTCCTCGAACTTCTCGGTGACGAACTCCAGCCGGCAGCCGTGCTCGGCGAACTCCTCCACCAGGATGTAGAGGTGGGCCTGGTTGCGGCTGAGCCGGTCGACAGCATAGCAGACGACCACGTCGATGGCCTTCTGGCGCACCAGCTCGCGGAGCTGGGAGAGCCCCGGCCGCTCGCGGTATTGCGCGCCAGTGTGCACGTCGCTGAAGACGCCGGCGAGTTGGTAGCCATGCTCGGCGCAGTAGGCGCGGCAGGCGGCTTCCTGTGTGGGGAGCGAGTAGTTGTCCTCTTGCAGGTCGCTACTGACGCGGGTGTAGATCGCGGCGCGTGGTAGACTCATTGTGACTCGCGAACCTCCTTTCTGATGAGGCCCCGCGTACCGCTTTCCCCGTGCGGGGCCCAACGCTTCACCGCTCATCGCCTTCCTGCGGTTTGGCCGTCTTTGGTTTTCCGAACTCGATCTCTCGCGGGTGCACGCCGAGCACTTCGGCTAGCCTCACGAGGTTGCGGCCCTTCGGCTCCGCCTTTCCCGCCTCCCATAACCGGACGGCGCCCAGCGAAACCCCCACCTTCACGGCGAGTTGCATCTGTGAGAGTCCCGCCTGTTCTCTCAGCTCTCGGATCGTCGGCAACCCTACGCTCCCTACCCGGTGTATCGTCATCGTCATCCACCAATGTAGCGCTCCGGCGCAAGAACGCGAGCACACAATACTAGCGTTACTGTTCTAGCGCTAGTATATTGCACCACCCGTTCTTTGGCAACCTTGAGGGGGACACGTTGTCTCACTCGCTGGCCTGAGGAACCCCGCTAGAAGCTGACACATCGCGACGTGAAGCCAGGGGAAGGGCCACCCAAGGGCTTGAGGCGCACGTCCCCGTCCTGACTGAGCGCGCCAACCAGGCGATGTGGTTGGACGATGCGAACGACCTCGCTCGGTGGCTCGGCGGGCTCAGTGACTTGCTCCGCGGTTGGCCGACCTTATCAGGGTCAATATGCCGGATCCCTCAAGGACTTGCTTTTGGTCGGGTGTTGTGCTCAAGCGCGGGCAAAGCGGCAGCCCCGAGCCCCCCACCGGGATTCTCCGAGAGCCGAGGATGTCCCACCTTAGCCCGGCCCCTTTCAGGAGCAACCATCCTCTTTTGCCAGGAACTGCGTCAGATCTCTGACCGTCTAGGGCCGATGCGTTATCGAGAGCTAGCGACGTACCCCGATGGCATCCGCTGACTCCACCCATTCTCGTCTCACGCACCATCAGGCTGGCGCGCTGAAGCCGAAGACCTCGGGGTAACGGCGGATCTGCTCCTCCAGCGGCACATCCCAGCGCAGCACCACCACGCGATAACCGCGCTCGCGCAGCTCCTCCCGCAGCCGCTCGTCGACCCGCCGCTGATCGGGCGTGTCGTGGTGCGGGCCGTTGCAGAAGACGAGCACGTTCGGCTCATAGAAGAAGTCGGCGATGCAGCGCGGCTCGCTGAGCGACTTCTGCCCATCGTCGGGCAGGCGATAACCGCCCTGTTCGAGCAGGTCGAGTAGTTCTCGCTCGAGGCTCGAGCCGGCCCGCTCGCGCAGGTAGGCGAGATGCTCCTCACGCGAGCGCGGCCCGACCTGCGGCTCGACGCGGCTCTCGGCCAGCGAGCTCAAGAGCTCGCGCACCGCCCAGCGGTCGAGCAGGCGCGCCTCACGCTGGTTGTCATAGCTGAGCAAACAGGCGTAACACGCGCGCTCGCAGCCAGCGCCTTCTTCGCCGTCCAGGAAGTGGCAAAGGCGCAACGCCTCTGTTGTCACCTGCTGCAGCGCGTCGGTCTCGGCAGCTAGGCGCTCCAGGACACCAAGCCCGCCCTCAGACGCCTCGTAGAGCAGGATGGCCCGGTGCGATCCCTCGCCGAGCACATCCGCGCGTAGCTCGCCGGGCTCGAGCTGGAAAGCCTGCTCGATTCCGCGCACCAGCGCCCAGCAGAGCGAGGTCTCGACTACCCGGTCGTCCAGCAGTCCCTCTTCGAGTGGCTTCACCAGCAGCACGTTTCGGGTATCCTGGACCCCGATAACGACCCTCCGCACCTCGGCCTGGAGAGACCGCCGCTGCGGCGTGTTGTTCTCCTCGCCCAGCAGCTCACCGCTGGCAACGTCGACCCGGAAACCGCGCGGGTCAACCGCCCAGCCGTGGTTGACCAAGAGCAGCGTGGCCGCTGGCGCGTAGCGCAGCTCGAACAGCGGCCGACCGTCGACGACCACCTGGCTGACGAGTACCCGGTGACCGTGCTCAGCCGGCGCAAAGCGGACGTGCGGCGTCACTTTGTAGCCGCGGGCGCGCCGCTCCTCCTCGTTGCAGGTGATCCGCTCCCAGCGGCTGAGCCGGACGTTAGGCATCTCGAGGAGCGAGACGAGGTCGCTATTCTCTCCGCCGAGTACAGCCTGACAGACCGGACACAGGTCACGGTCGGCCTCGGCGAAGGCGCCGCAGAGCCGGCACAGCCGGAGCAATCGCACCCGCTCGGCCAGCCCGCCCACCGGCGCCTGCAGGCGGGTGACCCGCCACTTGGCGCCCTCGTGGTAGACGACGTTCTCCGGCGCGAACTCGCGGATCGCCAGGAAGCGGGGTCGAGCAATGTACTCGCCACCTCCGCGCGGCACCCAGGCGCGCACCGGCAGGGCTGGGAAGTTGTAGCCGGGCAAGAAGCCTTCGGAGGCCAGGTAGCGGTAGGGGTAGAAGTCACCTTCCTCCCGGGCCACGTCGTGCTGCAGGAGCAGGCTCCGCTGGCGCATGGCCTCCTCCATGAGCTGGCGCGCCTGGCGTTGGTCCTCGCCACTCCGGGCACGCTTGGCCAGCCGATTGGCTTCCTCCAGCCGTGCCTCGGTAATCCGCCACAACTCGCGCCAGCGGTCGAACGCGCGATCGAAGGCTCGCGGTGCCTCATCGACGACGCGCTCCAGCCAGCGCTCGCCGAACCAGCGAGCGACCTCGGACAGCGTTCGGTCATGCTCGAAGACCCGTTGCAAGCGTTGGAGGAGGGCTGCACGACGCTGAGGATGGAGCTCGAGCTGGGCACGGGCCGTCTCCCGGAGCGGCAGCTCGTCTTGGTCGGTGTCGATCACCTCCTCGATCGAGGAGCGCAGGGGCAGCCCCACCTCGGCCAGCCACTCCGCGTGCACATGCGCCTCCAGGAGCGCCGGGTTCGCCAACTCCAGCCGCGGCGCGCGCACGGCGCCGGCCACCAGATCGGTGCGGTTGCGGAAGAAGTAGCGGTCGTGGCTGCTGGTGCGGCCGCAGAAGGTGAGGATCAGACCGGCCTGCCCCTGGCGGCCAGCGCGGCCGCTGCGCTGAGCGTAGTTGGCCGGCGTGGGCGGCACGTTTCGGAGGTGGACGAGGTCGAGGTCGGCAATGTCGATCCCCAGCTCCATCGTCGGGGAGCAGACCAGGTACGGCAGTCGCCGGCCAAGGCTGGGGTCGCGCGCGTCCTCTGGCGTCCAGCGGAAACGCCGCTCCCGGCGCTCACGCTCCCCCGGCGTCACGACCTGCGCCGTGTGCTCCCGCGCCTCGAGCGCGCCTAGCTCCCGAGCTGCCTCCTGGTAGAAGCGCTGGAAGAAGCGGTTCGCCGCCGCCTGGTGGGCATCCGGCTGGCCCCGCGTCAGGATCGGATCAGGCGGAGGTGGCGTGCCATCGCCACATTGCCAGCAGAGGCACGCGGCGTCCACCTGATAGGCTCGCCCGCCCCAGGCCGTGGGCACGTCGCGCAGCAGCCCGTAGCCGATCAGACGCTCGAGCAGACGCGGCATCAGCGCCTGGTAGGCGCCAGCGTCCAACCCCAGCTCGCGGCAGAGAAAGCGCCCGAGCCGGGAGCGAGCGGTCAGCCGCACGGTGCCCCACTCGGCGGCATCGCCCTGCTCCGACCAGACCGCCAGGGTTGCCCGGCGCAGGCTCGCATGGTCGGGATCCACACCCCAGAACTCGTTCAGGTGCTGCCGGGCACGGCTCAGCAACTGGCTCTGGTACGACTCCTGGAGCGGCTCCGCGTAGATCGCCAGCCGCTTGCGCAGGTGATCGAGCAGCGTGCGCAGCAACCACTCGCGCCTTGCAGGCGTGAGTGCCGCCATCTCCGGCAGCTCGCCCCAGAGCTCCTCCTCGGCTGCCAGCTCCGCCAGCCCAGCGTAATCGACGCGTAGCAGGCCGGTGTCTTCCAGGTTCGGCTGGACCACCCGGCCGCCCCGCCGCAAGTCCTCGTAGAGCCTATACTCGGTGAGGTCACGGAAGGCACGCCACACCTCGCGCGCCGCGGGTGAGCCGGGGAAGAGCTGCGGGTTCGCCGCGATGTCGTGTAGCTCGAGTCCCATGCGAGCCACCACCGCATCCGCCAGCCGGTCGAAGCGTAGCTCGCTTTCCTCGCGCAAGGCGGCATAGAGGGCCGAGCGGAGCACCGCGACCTGGACGAAGTCGTTGAAATGCCCGGCCTGGAGCGCGGCGTCCTGGCGGCTGTCGGTAAAGGTCAGCAGCTTGTCCCGCGCGCCGTTCTCCGGCGCATAGCGGAGCAACGCCGTGGCCAGTACCGTCGTCGCCGATGAGCGCCCCTCGCCGGAGAGGAAACTCACCTTGACGAACTCGCCGTCCTGGCCCGTATACCACTCGCCACAGCGGAGGCACAGCCAGAAGCGCTTCGCCTGCCACCACGCCCGCAGCGCGCCTTCCGCCTCGCCGCCCAGCACGTGCCCGTCGCTGCTGACCCACACCTCACGCGGCACCCGGTCACGCCAAGTCGGCGCCAGGCGTCCCCGGCTGTCGTACCATTCGGGCGGCAGCATCTCCGGCGACCATTCCGGCACGGAATCGGCCAGCGCCAGGTAACCGGCCACGGCGTCCACGTCCTCGAGCTCGATCCCGACCGGGTACGGCTCCAGCCGGTCTTCACGCCAGACCACGCGGTAGTACTCCTGCCCGCAGACACGGCAGAAGCAGACCGGGTAGCGCGGCGGATCGCCGTAGCTTACCTCCAGGCCGAGCTCGCGCTCGGCTGGCGGCGCGAGGGTAGCGTAGACCGGGTCGGTCTGCGCGATGAGCTGGTGCAATTTGAAGGCCAGCGCTCGGAGCCGAGCCCCGTGCGTCAGCGCCGCCTCGATGCGTTCCCGGCACTGTTCGACCGGCGCGCCGGTCAAGCCGGCGAGCTCGGCAGCCAGCTCCGAGAGCGCCCGCGGCCGACGGCGGCGCAGCGTGCCGTCGGACTCGACCTCGAGCCCGAGCGCCAACTCCAGCCAGCGGACGAGCGGGTGTGCCAGAAATCCCTCCCTCTCGCCGGGGAGTGGCAACGAGAGGGCGGCCAGCAGCTCAGCGCGGGACGGTGGGCCGCCGCGCGTCGCCGGTTCCAACGTCTCCTCGATGACATCGCCAGGGCCGAAGGCGTGGCCGAAGAAGCGGCCGGCAAACTCGGCGACCGCCTGCCGGCGCTCCTCGGGCCCCGCGCCTGGCCGGGCCACCAGCGTCGCGCTGGTGCCGACGTGGACCATCCGGGGGCGCTGCAGCCGAGCCTTGAGCCGGCGGACCAGCATTGCCACGTCGGCCCCCTGGCGGCCACGGTACATGTGCAGCTCGTCGAAGACGAGGAAGAACGGCAGCCGGGCGTCTGGACGCGGCCTGACCAGCGGCCGATCCTCCGGGCGCACCAGCAGCAACTCGGCCATGACGTAGTTGGTCAGCAGCAGGTGCGGCGGGTCGCGCCGGATCTCCTCGCGCTCCTCGTCGGGCGTCTCTCCGGTATAGCGGGCGAAGCGGAGCGGGAAGGCGCGGCCGGTGCGCCGCTCGTAGGCCTCGCGCAGCTCGCGCAGGGCCTGAAGCTGCGAGTTGACGAGCGCGTTCATCGGGTAGACCACCAGTGCCACCGGGCCGGGCTCGCCCGGCGCGCGCACCACCGCGTCGAAGATCGGGATGAAGTAGCAGAACGACTTGCCGGAGCCGGTGCCGCTGGTCACGATGTAACTGCGGCCTTCGGCGGCGGCCCGGAGTGCCGTCACCTGGTGAGCGAAGAGCCGGTACGGGCTGTCGTCTTCGGCGCGCCGGAAGACCTGTGCGGTCTCCGGATGGAGCAGCCCGGAGCGCGCGAGCTCGTCGACGTCGGCCTCGACCCGGTAGGCGGGGGAGAGCTGGAGCAGCGGCTCCGGCCAGAAGTGGTCGTGCTCCAGCAGCACCTCATCGACGAAGCGGCTCATGCGCTCGTCAGCCACGCGGACGAAGGCGTGGACGAAGCTGCGGTAGTCTTCCAGGACGGCCTGATGGAGCGCGAAGATGCTCACGGGTTCACCTCCGGCACCGGCTGACCCTCATCGATGCATTCAGGCGCACGTCTCGCGCGAGCGACGACGTGTTTCCTGATGGGTCGAGCCACTCATCCAAGATATCTACACTATCCTTAGTGGCACCGAACTCGGAAGTCTGGGGTTCCCAGACCGTCCTTTCACGGGGCACTCCCTCCGCAAATCGGCAGAAGCGTACGATGACTAGTGTTCACAGCCGCTCGTTATCGAATGTCATCGCAGCTCGAGTCCTTGCTCCTTCTCACTGCCCTCCTTGGAAGTTCTCTCGGCTCAGCTTTCCGTGAAGCTGTGCTCGCTCGAGAGCAGCAGCGTTCGGATCGCTTCGGTATAGTCGTCAAGCTGCCGAAGCAAAGCCCGGACGAGCCCGGGGTCGATGTAGAGCGGTTCAGGCCTATCGACCTCGAGCGACCACGTCTCAGCGGAGACGGGCTGCGCCGCCGCCTGCGGAGGAAGAGCCTTCGGATTGCGTATCACCAGAGTGACAGGAGGCCGACCAGCCAGACGGATACTGAACTCTGCGAGTACCGAGTTGTATTGGTCCACCGCTTTGGATCGGATTATGTCCGTAGTCAGCTTGTCGGCCTCACGCATGGCGGATTTCGCCTGGTCCAGTAGCGCCTCCGCGCGTGGCCGCACGTCTCGTGGAAAGCCGAGCGGGTCCCGAAGGCGCTGTTCCAGCGCTGCTACGAGATCCTCAAGCCCCACCTGGGCCGGTAAGCCCTGGCGAACGATGACGAGGTGTTGGGTCGCGCGCGTCAGGGCAATGTACATCAGCTCGAGCTCGTCGAGGTCGTCATCTACCCCATGGCTGAGACCGTCGGGTTCGACGAAAACAACCACCGGGCTTTCCAGTCCGCGGAAGCCGGCGACCGTTTCGACACGGATCACATTTCGCTTATGCTCGTTTGGACTCACTTCACGTCGGTAGGTGAGGCCGGAGACTGGGCCACGCCAAGAGGCGGGGAACTCGCTACCTTCAACCGGAGCTGGCGAGAGGACGACGATGTCGCGAGGTTCTATCCGTTCTTCGTGCACCAGCCGATGCACGATCCGGTCGACCGTCTCCCGCAAGTCCTGCCCCTCGGGCAGTTGGACTACCTCCGGCTCCGGCCCGGGCAATCCAGCCCGCCGCACTGGCCCGCCTCCGAGGTAGTAGCGTAGTGCGTACTCTTGGATTGGCAACGCGTTACGTAGGCATTCCGAGAGTCGGACCCGGACAAACGGACCACCGCATTGTTCTAGCCAGGCAGCCCACGCTGGATCGCTCACATTCCCTTGCTGTGCCTCGACCTCGGCCGCCTCGGCAAACGGCATCGGCTCACAAGCAACGAGATCATTGTCGTCGGCGAAGACCCAGACGGGACTGCGAGAAGGGTTCTGCAGGGATTGTAAGAGCCCCTCCCACATCAGCGTCGGTATGCTCTGTGCCTCGTCCACGATCAGCGCATCGAATCGGTGAGTCGATCGCTGCAGGATATGATGGAGTGCATCGGCAAAGAACTCCTCTCCAGCCCAAGCCCCACCGTGGAGAGGGATCGGATCGTGGATATCCGAGGGCACGTTCGTCACCCCGTAGATGTGCGCATTGCTCTCTGCAAATGAGCGCGTGAACTCGAACGAGCGAACAGCGCGCTCGTAACATGGGCCGAGTATCAGCTCTGGCACGTAGCACACACAGACCTCGTCTGACCCCGTCGGAGTCCCGATTTCCAAGATGCCTTCGGTCTCGCCCCAGCGCGTCACGAACGAGTACACGTCGATAGCCAGAATGCGTTCTCTCTGCTCGCGGCTCAGTCCAGCGTTCCGACTGAAATGCGACTCGATCCACTCCGCCAGCTCAGGACGCTGGCACGTGAAGAGGACGTGGTACCCAGCACGAGCTAGCCGGCGCGCCTGCTCCAACGCTAGAAACGTCTTGCCCGAGCCAGCGCAGCCGGTCACCAGCACCCGATGGTTCCTGCTGAAGTAGTCGAGCACCCGTACCTGTTCCCTGGTGAGACGGGCCATCTCTCGCTCGCCGCGACGGATCAGCACCCCGAGCCGTGCACGCGGCACCTCAACTGAGGGGTAGAACAGCTCGATGACCCGGTCGATCTCCTCAGGCTTCACGTAGCCCCGTGCCTGTGGGCCGCCGAAGCAACGCTCCACCGCTGCGGGGAGGTTATCGAGGTCTTCCGAGTCGATGATCGCGTCGCGCGGCGCCTCGAACGAGAGATCGGCCTCCACCCGACAGTCTGGGAAGCAGACAGCGTAGCAGAAGCGTGGCCGCCTCGTGTTCACGCCGGCTTTCTTGAGCTTGTCGATCAGCCCGTGCTTGCGCGTCATCGCCTGCTTCAAGGGGCTCTCTTTCAGCCGGTGTCGCCGGCCGTAGCGGTCGATCGAGGTCCAATCTTCTCTCTCGATGACGATGCCCCCGCCCTTGACCTCCACGACCAGGTAGCCGCGATTGGGGTCGATGATCAGGAAATCGATCTCGCCGTCGTCGTCCCAGCGCTCGGGGTCGCGGAGCAGGTAACGCCCGCCGTGCAGCACGACGATGTGGTCTGGGAGCTGCCGACGACACGCCTCGTAGAAGTGCCACTCCGCGGTTGACCGGAACTCCTGTCTCCCACGCTCAGGAACAACACGCGCCATCTCTCTACCCTTCTACTGGGAACCCCGACGCTCCTGGGGTCTCGGACAACGTGTCTACTATCGTGCAAGGCTGCGAGTCCTGCTCCTCGTCGGACAGCCAGGCCGTCACGTGCCTCGAGATAGACTGGGTAAGGGTTAACCGGGCTCCGGGCAACGACAGGGGCCTCTTGCTGCCAGGTAGTCCGCCGGGCGGAGCACCAGCACACCGGCGACCCTCCGGCCGAAGAGGTGGCCGAAGTGCTGGCGGTCGCCGGTCACGAGGTGGGTGCACCCGGCCGCCACCGCGGCGCGCAGGATCGGCAGATCCTTCTCCGGCAGCCCTGACGCCGCGATCTCGGGGTGCGCCGCCAGATCCGCAAGCCTGTCGGAGATGCGTACCGTCGCGAGCAGCTCGTTGAGGCCTACTCGCTGCTCCGGAGCGCTCAGGTTCCGCCTCGCCTCCTCCACGGCGTACGCTGACGCCACCAGCTCCACCCCCGGAAGACCCCACAGCGCGCGCACCCCGGCGTCCCTGCGGTAGGCTGCCGAGAAGAGCACGTTAGCGTCTAGGAACAGCCGGTGCACGTCAGCGGCGCGCGGGCGGCTCGACGCCCAGGGTATCGGGATCCAGGCCGAGCTCGTCGCGCACCACCCTGGCGGCCCGCGCGTAGTCCTCGGCGTCGGTAGCGTTCTCGAGGAGGAAACGCGCCTTGCGCTCCGGCGTGTAGACCTCCAGCGGCATGACCACCGCTGGGCGGATCAGGATGCCCTCGTCGGTAGCCTCAGCCACCACCAGCGAGCCCTCCTCGATCCCGAAGCGCCGACGCAGCGCGGCCGGGATCACCACCGTGCCCCGCTTGCCGACCTTGCTCGTCTCCATGCGCGCGTCCTCTCGCTTTTTGCCTGAATGTCGGGCATTCGGGCACCGAGGTCATTGTAGCACAGCGTCTCGGCGCTAGCCTACCCTGTTCCGGTGCAGCCAGCACCCTCCCCCTCCAGGCCGGCCAGCTCAAGCCCGCGTCGTGCCGGCCGGCGACGAGATGAGCTCGTCGAGCGCGTTCTGGATCGTCTCGACCACCCCGGGCTGCGGCAGCGCCGTGTTGAGCCAGATGCTCGGCTCCTTACGGAACTTGGCTCCCTCCAGCTCGCTGAGCCGCTTCCGGAATTCCGGGTCGGGGATCGCGGCGAGCCGCTCAGCGAACTGCCGCAAGACATCGTGCGAGACGCCAGCCTCGGCGAGGTTCAGGAAGTTCACCTCGAGCAGGGGCGTTTTGTTCCCTTTCTACTCTCCCACGGACTCAGGTTCAGCACTCTGACCTGCTTCTCTTGGATCCGGAAGATGAAGTTGACCGTAGGTATCTCGTTTCCGCCGAACCAGTACGTGAGCGCGCGTCGTTTGAGCCAGTTGTAGAGTGGCAACAGCGCCCGGTAGCATTCCGGCGAGCACGCCTCTCGTAGACCATTGAGAAGATCTGTCTCCGTGAACTTTCGAGGGGGGCGCCAGGACATGGTCATCGTCTACCTCCTCTTCATCCTCCTCGAGCCAGTCGACCGCTAACCCTCCTTCCTGACCTCCCGCAGAGTACTCCGCGCCCCGCCCGTGACCCTCCCGAGCGAGTGGTTCCCTACCTGACTCACCGTCGGCTCAGAATGCGCTCGTTGAGGCCCTCGACCACTACCAGCGAGTTGCCTCGATCTCGAAGCGCCGGCGCAGCGCGGCCGGGATCACCACTGCTCCCCGCTTGCCGACCTTGCTCGCCTCTATGCGCAATCCCTCGCGCTCGCAGCCTCTATGCACGTCCCTCAGTCTTCCGGATGGTGTACAGCCGTTTCCTCGATGAGCCCACCGCCGTTCTTTGTACAGGCGGGCTCATCACTCCCATCCTCGACCTCTCCAGACTGCCAGGTGCCAGTTCGCCACGCGATGAGTTCGTCGACTGCGCGCAGAATGGCGTCAATTACCCCGGGCTCTGTCAGATGCGGATCGATCTTCATGCTCGGCTCCCCGTCGAAGCCTGTGCCTACAACGTTACGCAAGTCCGCCTGGAATTTGGAATCGGAAACGTCTTCAAGTTGCAACGCCATGCGTCGGAGGACATCGAGCGGAATATCTTGCTGGCGCATAAAGCGAAACTGGACGGTGAGTTGCCCTTTCGACCCCGGCCACGCGAACATTCCTAGTACGTTCGCTTTCTTACCCTGAAAATGGAGGTCAAAGTTGACTGACGCCGAGCGACCAGAGCCCCAGCGCTCCTTGAGCCCCTTTGCCTTGAGGCGGTTGAACAAGTCGCGCGCCGCATCCACGCTTTCCCTGGATGCACCGAGCTTTTCCAGTTCCATGAAGAACGATGCTTCGTCCCAGCGAAGCCGCCCTTTTGGTTCTTCTTGGAGCGCTGCTCGATCGTAGACCTGCGGCAAGACAATCTCGAAGTCATCGTCAGCGTAATATGGCAACTCGAGAACGTTCATATCGAGATCGTTCGTCGTGTACCGGTATAGGAAGCGTAACGTCTTCGCCAACTCGTCCGGAAGCGCGTCGACCGCAATGACGAGCCGGAACCGCCCGGCTGCGAGATTCTCAGCCACCCATGTCCGGAAGGACTCCACGTCCCAGCCCTCCGGCGCCTTCGTAGTCAAGTGCTCCTCAAGCGAACAGCCGCTGCGGCTTCTGAACCGGCTGTCGAACTGTTCGTACGACATTCCTTCGAGCCAAGCGGCGTAGCCCAGAATCTGCCCTACGACCGCCGCGTGCGACTCCGGGTTGCTCGCTAGCTTGCACTCGACGATCATGATGTTGCCGTTTACGTCGACGCCGACAAGATCGGCAGCGTAATCCGAGGGGATCGTGAACTCATCGACGACAGCCATCGGCCCTGTCTCCGGCCAGGGAAGTAGCTCCGGCGACTGCCGGAGCAACCTCCGGAAGGCTGGCTCATCTGCATAGGAAGTCACCTTCGGCGCGCGCCACGTGCCTTCACCGCGCTTTCTCACTAGGAGCATCCTCCCGGCCCTCCTTTCCCCTCGGCGCCTGGCCCGCGCGCTCAGGCCTCCGCTGGCTCGAGGGCGAGAGCGCCGCGCATTGGGTACTCCTGGAACTCCTCCACCGAGGTGAAGCAGCGGTACCCAGCCCGGCTCGCCGCCTCCTCCCCGGCGCACCGCCCGCCCTGAGACTTCTCGGCGTACGCCCTACACAATGGAGGCTAGAATGGGATGTCGTCAAACTCGTTTTCCTGCTCCGACTCCACATCTTCTACCAAAGACTGTGGAGCGACACTAAGCGGCGAATCGTCAGTGGCAGTCGGCGCTACCGCCGGTGTCTTCAAGGCTTGAATGCGATCAGCTAGCTCTTTGAGCCTTCGCCAGCCTTCCGCTTCTTCCGAGTATTCGAGCCTCTCCGCAACATAGCGTGCCACCAATGGCTTGCTTGTTCTAGCAGTCAACCCATGGACTTCTTGCGCTTCTTTCATGAGGCGCATATACTCATCACCAAAATATCTTTGCATACACGACTCGAAATCCTTGCCGAAAACTGCGAACGCACCTTCTACTTCTAATTCCTCGGTCTGGAGAACGCGTTCAGCTTCCTCTCGAAATCCGATTGCGTACAGCACATCCTCACGCTTCTTTCCACTATCGTCGTCCTCACGGTCATTATCAAAGCTGATGTAGGTGGGTATACCGTACGCGGAAAACAGCCTCCACCATTTAGCCAAACTTCCCTTGCCACCCACCGAGATAACAGCAATGCCGGCCTGCGTAGGGTTGAGGTCTACCCTGGATAGGTAAACGGGCAAGGCTAGGGCTTCCGATGGCCCCTCGACGAGAAAAACCTTACGCGCGAACATGCCGGCCAATATGTCTTCGGTTGCGCCGGCCGCATAGAACGAGAGGATGTTCTCCGAAGTCGCTCTCGTCCCGCCGGTCGATCGACAGTACTCGGCTAGCTTCTCTGCTGTAAGCTGGATGACCTTTGTCGCTCCGTCGCGTTTGTATACGCGAACCCATCCCGGGAGTCCCGTGACATCGAGGAACGCGGGACTATGGGTCGTGATGACTACCTGCACCCCTGTTTGGGCGAGTTCTCTAAGTTTCTGCGCTACCCAACGCTGAGCGAGAGGGTGAAGATGGGCCTCTGGTTCCTCGATGACGAGGAGCAACCCATCTGTCCCATAGAAGGTAGACGCATACGCGTATGTAAGACAGATGGCGAGGATCTGCTCTTGACCGGTGCCGAGCTCCTCGAACGTCCGAGGTTCCTCGTTTTCGACAGGCTGAACGCGAAGGGATCGAAAGTAGTTGGACGGGTCGAATGCAGAGAAGTCCATGCCCAGGGCGTATTCGATTGTACCCGAGAACTCTTCAACCTGCCTTTGGAACTCCTTCGCAAAGGCTGTAAACTCTGGTACCCCGCGAAATATTTCAGAAAGTAGATTGAACTGTTTCTGCAGATTAGACACCCGATTCTCATCTGAAATAAGTGCCTTGTGGAACTTCCTCGTAAGCTTTGACAAAAGCGTATACTTCGTCGAGTAGCTTAGGTGTTGCGCAAGTCTTCTATCCGCACTCACGAGAATACAAGCACACTGTTCGCGCATTTCATTGCTGACATATATTGACTCTGTTCCATCATTGAACACTACTCGGTAGGGTCTCTGATCGACGGTCGGAAATTTCCACACGAACCTTCTGACCGGTACTCTATTTGACCTGGTCACCCCCTCGACCTCGACAGCGATCTCAATCCGGCGATTCTCGCTTCTCCGCCCAAAGAAGTCGTGGTCATCGGGGTCATAGCTACCTGGCCACCTTTCCCCGAGAACAAGGTCTAGCGCACGCACGATGTTGGACTTTCCGGCGTTGTTCTCACCGATGAGCACCAGCGGTACATCCTCGGGAAACTCGATCTCGATTGGTGAGTCGATCGATCGGTACCCCTCGATGATCAGTCGTTTCACTCGACCCATAGTGCTCACTCCTCGTGATCGCGTGAACCGGATTCCAGCACAACCGGTTGTGGAACAGTGCTGAGCGGGTGAGCGGCGCGGGGGTCGGCGGGCGGCGGGTCGAGGGGGGTGCGGTAGGGGAGGCCGCTCTGCATGGCGCGCTCGAGCGCGTCGTACAGCTCCAGGGTCACCCGCGCGGTGCGCTCCTCGCCGTAGCGGGCGCGGTCGCGCTCCGCAACCAGCGGGAAGGTGCCGAGGACGTAGGCGGTGTCGTCGCGGGAGAGGCCGTAGAGGTGGAAGTAGGCGGCGTCCAGCTCGCAGCGGAGCAGGAAGCGGCGCTCCTCGTCCCAGCGGAAGGGCGGACCGTGATAGCCGAGGTCGCGGGCGAAGGGAGCGAGGTCGTAGGCGGTGTAGAGCAGCTCGAGCGCCCGCGGGCGGATCCACTCGGCGAGCGTCAGGCCCGGGTGCCACGGGCAGGGCCGGGCGTAGGCCGCGGGCGCCAGGACGGGGAGCTGCTTCATGATGGTGAAGGTCAGATTTGTGCCGCCTAGCTTTTGCCGCGCCACGTAATCGACGGCGAGGGCGTTCAGGTTCGCCAGCAGGCACCACGGGCTTCCGGTCTTCTCCAGGTCGGGCAGCATGAGCAGGAAACTGTGCCCCACCGCCGCCCGGGGGATAACCGTCGCGACGACCGTGCGCTCGTTGGTGGCGTTAGTGATGTTTCGCCAGCCGAGCAGCCAGCCGCGCCCCCAGCGCCCGGCCAGCCGGGCCTCGACCTCGGCCTCGGCTACCCAGTAGCGCGGCAGCACCACCAGCGCGGGGTCGGCCTTGGCCGCGGCAGCCAGCTCGACGGCGTCGTCGGGCTTTTGGGGTCGCTTGGCCAGCCAGGGCGGGCCGCCCGGCTCCGGCGGGCCGTCCCAGCGGCCGGGGCCGCCGTAGCTGGCCCAGCGGTGGTCGAACTGGTGGGCCAGCTTGGCCTCGTAGAGGGGGAGGTAGACAGAGGGGCCCTCGTCCCCCCGGCTGTGCTCCCCTCTCCCACGGGGAGAGGGGCCGGGGGTGAGGGCCTCCCCCCGGACGAAGACGTTGCCGACAAGACGATAGCCGGCGGCCTCGAGCTGCGCCCGCGTGCGGAACAGACCCGAGTCAGAGGTCATGTTGAAGAGCCCCTGACGCAAGCTGACGCCCCAGGGGTTCTCCTCGGGCTGCTCGCGCAGGAGCACCGGCACGCGGCGGTAGACGGCGCGGGTCAACTCGGCGTCACGCTGGCGGCGGAAGACCGGGCAGGTGCGGGTGTTGGGGTTGATGAGGGCGAAGTCCTCCGGCGTCAGGGTGAAGGCCCGCTCGCGGTCGCGGAGGTCGTCGGCCCGGTGGAGGAAGAAAGCGAAGCGGGCCGGCTCGGGGTGGCCGCCGGCCGCCAGCGTCAGCAGGCAGAACTTGTAGCTACGGTGCACGCCGGGGAAGAGGCCCAGCCGGTTCTCGAAGTCGAACAGGCTGACCAGCGCGCGTTCGGCGACGAGCGCGCCGAAGAGGTGCTTGGTGGTATCGTCGGTGGCGATGCCGGTCGGCACCACCAGCCCGGCGCGGCCCCGCGGGCTGAGCAGCCGCCAGGCCAGCTCGGCGAAGACGGCGTAGGTGTTGATCTTTCCTCTACCCGCTTCCGGAAGGCGGCCGGAACTACTAACGAAATTGGCGGTTAGATGGATGGTGCGCTGGTACCGTTTCCATGCAGTCGCGAGGGCGGGATTTGTACGACCCAGTGCTCGTATGACTTGTTTGCGTTGGTCGCCACTTAGCTGCGCGATGTCGGTGGCGCCTATCGCGGTGAAGAATTTGACTTCCTCGGGTTGGAGCTGCTCCCAGGGCGGGTTGGCCAGGACGACGTCGAAGCCGCCGCCAGCGAAGACGTCGGGGAACTCGAGCGGCCAGTGGAAGAATCGCAACTTCGCCGCGAGTTCCTCGGCGCTCGCCCCCCGCTGCGGGTCGTCGAGCGGGCGACCGGCCAGCGCCCGGTGGACGTCGGCGGTCGTCGGCACCAGGCCCGGCTGGCGCAGATCGGCGAAGAAGGCCGCCGTCCAGAGGTCGCAGGCCTCGCGCAGGCGCCGGTACCGAGGGTCGGCGCGCAGGCGCTCGTAGTCGGCCGCCAGCGCGTGCACCTGCAAGACATCCCGGTCGGGCCGCCGGGCCAGGTCCTCGAACATGACGCCCAGCTCGAGCAACGACTCCTCCGGGTCGACGTCGTCCAGGCCGATCGCTCGCTGGGTACGCTCCTTGCGGTTGCGCGCCCGGAGCGGCTGAGCGTTCTGCCGCTCTCCGCGATCCTCACGCTCGTATGCGTCGTCGGGGATGCCAGCAACCAGCACGTCGAGGTCGAACACGCCGACCAGGCTATCGCCACAGCGGACGTGGTGGTCGAGGAAGGTGAGCGGCAGGCCGGGGGCGTGCCCCTCGATCCAGAGCGCCAGCTTGCAGAGCTCGACGGCGAGCGGGTTCTTGTCGACCGCGTAGAGGCAGTGGCGCACGACGTCGCGCAGCGCCTCGCGCAGGCGCTCAGGCGCCGGCTCCTCCTCGCCGGTGCGCACCTGGGCTAGCCGCTTGGCTAGCTCCCGGGCGGCGGCGAGCAGGAAATGCCCGGAGCCAACAGCGGGGTCGCAGACGCGCAGCCCCAGGATCGCCCGCTCCTGCTCCTCCCGCGTCCGGGCGGCGCGCAGCCGTTCCTCGACGACCGGCACCAGCGCTGAGCGCACCAGCTCGCTCACCAGCTCGTGCGGCGTGTAGTAAGAGCCGGTCAGCTTCTTCTCGGTGCCCTCGGCGAACTCGAAGAGCAGCCTGCCGCCCGACTGCTTGACCTCGGCCTGGTTCTCGAGCAGGCTCTCGTAGACGGAGCCGAGTTCCTCCACGTCGAGCGCCGCGTAGTTGACCGGGTAGCGGCCGCCGTCACCCTCCATCGTCACCAGCCAGCGGACGGCCTCGAGCAGGTCGCGGTTGGTGAGCCGCCAGGACTCGAAGGCCGCCGGGGCGAAGAGCCCGCCGTCGAGCACATGAAGGCCGAGCAGCGCGGCGGCGGGCCGGCCGTCCACCTGCAGCGCGGAGTCGCGCAGGAGCTGCCAGAGGGTCAGCAGGCTCAGCCAGAGGTCGTCATCTTCCGTGGCCGCCACGCGGCGATCGACGAGCGCGCGCAGCCGGCTGACGCTGTAGTGCCGGCGGTAGAGGTCGTTGCCCCCGAGCAGGCCGCGCTCCTCGACCACGAGGAGGAAGAGCAGGCGGTAGACCAGCCGGAGCAGCTCGGCGTAGAGCTTATCCGGGGAGAAGTTGTTGCCTTCGAGCGCCTGCCGCAACTCGCCGTTCTTCGGGTGGTTGAGGAAGCCGTTGCCGAGCGCCAGCAGGCAGCGCTCGACCCCGTCGCGCAGGCGGTCGCGAGCGCGGGAGCCCTCCTCGAGCGAGCGCTGGTAGTAGCGCTCCAGCCAGCAGCGCTCGGCGTCGACCAGGCCGTCGGGCAGGCGCGAGCGGTGGAGCAGCCGGTAGAGGAGCGCGAAGTCGTCGAAGCGCTCGCCTTCGAAGAGCGCCTCCAGGTCGAACTCGAGGTAGGCTTGGCGGCGGAGCGCTGGCGAGGCGCGCAGCACGCGCAGCACCAGGCCGTTGGTGACCAGGCCCCAGAGGTGGTCGGAGCGGTTCAGGTACTCCTGCACCAGCGCGTGGGGCGAAAGGCGCGGCACGCCGGACGGGTCGACTCGCCCCAGCTCCTGCCGCGCCCCGGCGACGTGGACAGGCGGGGCGTCCTCGGGGGCGTCGTCGCGATCGCTCCGCCCGGCGCGGTGCGAGATGAAGTAGGTCTGGTTGCCGAGGCGATAGGCGGTCGGGTTACGGGCCAGCTCGTACCCAAGCCGGTGGAGCAGCGGGCGGATCCACTCTTCGCGGGTGAGACTCGTCCCGCGGTCGCTCTCCGGCAGCGCCTCGAGCCGGCGGCGAAAGACGTCCCACCAGCCGAGCGCGTCGCGGTAGGCCGCGGCGATCTCGTCGAGCAGCGAGTGGCCGCGCGGTAGGTTGAAGTCGCCAGGCCGCTGGCCGTCGCCCTCACCGCGCCGGAGCTGCTCGATCAGGTCAGGGCTGAAGAGGTTGCCTTCCAGGCGGACGGCCTGGCGGCGCTCGATGGTCGCTCGCGCTTCCGCTTCCAGTACCGTCGCTACCACCGCTCCCTCCTCCCGGACCCAGGGGGTCATCGAGACACCACGGGCTGGAGCACGAGGAGCGCCAGCACGTCCGGCGGCCAGTAGGGGTGCACACGTAGCCCGCGCACCCGCTCGCCCACTTCCTGCCGCACCCGCCGGTGGGCCGCCAGCAGCTCGTCCGCCCGCTCGGAGAGGAGCCGGGCGAACGGCGACGTCTCCGGGTCGTCGAGCAGGAGCTGGAGGCGCTGCAAGGCGTGCTCGACCAGCTCGCGCTGCTCGCCGCGGGGCACTTCGTCGTCAGGCTCGACGCGCTCGAGGAGATCCAGCGCCTCGCCGGGCGCCAGGAGCTGGGCCGGTTGCCCGCGCCAGCCAGTGACGAGCACTTCTTCGCTCAGTCCCACCGGGCGGCCCGGCTGCGCCAGGTGGTAGCGGGCGCGCAGGAGCACCAGCGTGGTCAGTCGCTCCACCCGGCGGGTGCGCAGCACGCCGATCCGCTGGGCTGGCGAAGGGCCCAGCACGCGAGCGAAGGCGCGCTCGAACAGGTGCCGGGCCAGCGCGGTCACGGCCGGATGGTTCCGCCCGAGATAGGTCACCCCGGTCGGCCCAGGGCTGGTGAAGGTGACCTGCCAGCGGCCGCCCTTCGGCCGGGGGAGCGCGGCGCGGACATCGTCGGGCACCCCGTCGAGCGTGGCATCGTCGGTGCGCACCGTCCAGACGTCGCGCTGGCGTGGGTCGGGGGCGACGAGCAGCCCGATCGCCTGGGCCGCGTCGAGCAGGAACCGGCGTACTGCGTCCGGATCGCCCAGCACGGCATCGCAGGCTTCCAGCTCGCGGGCCACTACGCCCGGGTCGAGCGCGCGCTGGGCGAAGACGGTGCGGCTGACCTTCTCCCGTTCGACGTCGATGTCCCAGCGGTGATGGAGCTCCCCGACCGGGTCTGGGCCCAGCGGCAACGCGAGCTGGGCGGCCGAGGCGCCGCGCAGGAAGAGGCGGTGGACGAGCACCTCGGCCAGCGTGCGCTCGTCCTCCGGCACCGGCACGTAGATGCCGAGCGTGCGGCGGATCTCGCGCGCCTTGTCGAGCAAGACGGAGATGACGGCTCCATCGACTGGGTTGTCCTGGCCGTAGAAGCGGATGGCCCGCACCCGGTCACGCGGCTGGCCGTAGCGGTCGACGCGTCCCTCGCGCTGCTCCAGCCGGTTGGGGTTCCAGGGCAGGTCGTAGTGGAGGACGGCGTCGAACCCCTCTTGCAGGTTGATGCCCTCACTGAGGCAGTCGGTGGCGACGAGGAGTCGGCGCGGGGCATCGAGCAGCCCGGCGACGCGCTGTCGACGCTCTTCCTCACCCACCCGGCCAGTCAGGCATTCGACCTGGAGGCCGGGATAGTCGTCCGCCAGTTCGGCACGCAGGTGCTCGGCCACGTACTCGGCCGTATCGACATAGGTGCACCAGATCACCGGGTGGAAGCCCTCGTCCAGTAGCCGGCGGGTGGTCTCGACACACCGCTGGAGCTTCGTATCGTGCTCAGGGCCGATGGCGGCAGCCTGCTTGTGGAGCGCGGCCAGGCGCCGGCGGTCCGAGTCGGCCAGGTCGGCCACAGCGCGGTCGAGCACCGGGGTAGGGATTTCGTCGAGGTGGATGGCGTCGCTCGGCTCGACGACCGGTACTTGCCCGTCCGGCCCCAGAAGCACGCTCTCGTCCTCCGAGTCGGGCGGTTCGTCCTTGCGCCGGCGCTCGAGCGCCAGGACGGCTGCGCGCGGGCTGGACATGACGCAGCGCAGCAGCACCAGCGCGCTCCACCAGCGCATCCGGCGGCGATGCTCCTGGAGTGCCTCACCGCTGCGCACGATCTCGGTGCAGAAGCCGTGGACAGCCTCGAAGAGCGCACGGTAGGCAGGAGAGAGGGTATAGGTCGCGTCCTGTGGCTCACGGGTCGGGAAGACATCGGCATCGCCCCACCGGTGGCGGAGGTCGGCCCGAGTGCGCTGGACGAGGTGACGCGCCAGGGTCGCGCGCTGCTCCTCGGTGAGACGGTCGATTTCCCAGGTACTGAAGCGCTCATCGAGCAGCCCCAGGAGCTGGCCGAACGAGGCCCGGATCCCGCTGTGCGGCGTGGCGGTGAGCAGAATGAGGTGCCGCTGTACGTCGCTTGCCAGCTCGCGGACGAGCTGATAGCGCAGATGGCGCTCCCGCCCGCCGCTAGGGGTCACGCCGTGGGCCTCGTCGACGATGACCAGATCGGGCCGGTGGACGAGGAACTGGTGGCGATTCCGCTCGAGCTTGACCCAGTCGATGCTGAGCACCTGGACGGGGAAGTGCTCGTACACGCTCCGGCCGGGTGGCGTCTCGCGCTCGAGCGCGCGCAGCGTCTGTGGACCGATGACGACGGCGTCGAACCCCAACTTCTCGTTCAGCTCCCCCTGCCACTGGTCGCAGAGGTAGGGCGGGCAGAGGACGGCCAGGCGACGGATCTCCCCGCGCTCCCAGAGTTCGCGGGCGATGAGCCCAGCTTCGATCGTCTTGCCCACCCCGACGTCGTCGGCGATGAGCAGCCGCACCGGGTCGAGCCGGAGAGCCATGAGGAGCGGCACGAGCTGGTAGGCGCGCGGGCGGATGGAGACCCGGCCGAGACTGCGGAACGGGGCAGCTCCCTCGCGGAGGAGCAGGCGAGCCGCCTGCCAGAGGAGGCGCACGTCGCGCGCCGAGCCTACCTCGTCGGGTGATGGCAGTGGGAACTGGGCCGGCGCCACGCGCTCCCACTCGAGCGAGTAGGCGATGAGCTCCGACAGCCGGCGATGGACGGCGACCGCATCATCGCTGGTGCCGGTGAGCGGCCGCAGCAGAAGAACCTCATCGTCCGGAGCTGGGAGGACGATCCACTCGCGCTCGCGGTAGGTGACGACAGCCCCCGGTTGCATCACGTCCCGCCCACTTCGAGGCGCGCTGGCGCGCATGCGGAGCAGTACGGCCTCTTCCGCGCCACAGCCCGCAGGCGCGTGGCTCGGCTCACGCTGGATTTCCGCCTGCCATCTCCTGCGGGACGTATAACGGATTGGCGTCGTGTCGTCAAGCCCCTACCTGGCTGATCGTCAGTGGTCGGTGACACGAATTTTGGTTCGCTGGTCAGTCGTATAGGGCACCACAACGGGGAGGTGGAGACTCAGCATGGCAGATGAGGTGTGCTCCGCTAGGTGCTCGATCTTCGCGCGGTACAACCGACACGCCGACCTGCGTGCCGTCCTCCCCTCAGCCTACGGCCGAGGCGACCACCGCAGCACGTCCGTACAGACGGCACGCATTCCAGGCGTTTTCGACTCGGATCTCCTTCGGATTCGGCGCGCATCACGGCGGCGACCGGCTGCCTCTAGTCGCCTAGCTGCATCGTCTACGCCAATCATTCGGGCCCGTCTTTCACGGCATGACCCCGCGCCCGCCACACAGAGGGCAGCGTCTCATCTCACGTTCCGCCCGGGAGCCGTAGAGTGCAGCGAGGTCACGGCTGACCGTTCGACGACTGACGCCCAGCTCCGCCGCGAGCCAGCGCACCTTCCCCCGTCGAAGACCGAGCGTCCCAAGGCGGCGAGCAGGTCGGCCAGCCGCTGCCGCCGAAGCGCAACGCCCAGCTACCGTCGCGCGTTGTACACCCACCGGTACGCTTTCTCATTAGAAACCGGAAGTGACCAGGGCACTCGTGCGATCGCGCTCTTTTGTGATCGATAACCGTTGGCGTCTCATGACGTCACACTTCCCTCCATGATGAACGACCGGGGGTAAATTACCTCCGACCACCCATCCTCCGTGGTGATCCGTGTGGCGCGCTACTGCGCCACAGAAGCGTGCCCCGTTGGCACCATGCCCGCTCCGTCGGTCTTGCCCCAAAGCGGAAGCGAGGCCGGGGCTAGCTGATTTCGCGCCTGCGGCTGGTGGCAGCGCTGCGAGCAGCCGCTCGACGGCGGCCGTCAGCCTGGCCGTCCAGATCGGACGCAGCCAGCCACCAGCGCAGCACTCCAGCCATAGCCGGGCGTCGCATCCCCGCGCGCCGCCTCGACGACGGCGTCGTGCACGAGGCAGGCGACGAAGGCGAGCGCGCCGTCGCCCGCGAGGTCGACCAGGTCGTCCGGGTTGGCCGGCTGCGCGACGGCATCGTGGGACACTCCGGTCACCATCGCTCGCCCGCCCCCTCACGCACACCACGCGCTTGCGCGACCTCGCGGAACCAGTCGCGGAAGCCGCGCTCGCGCAGGACGACGAAGGCGTTCCCCGCGTCCTCGACCGGCACCATCGGGAGCTGGTCGTCCCGCGCCTCGATGGCAAGCCGCTCGAGCACCGACACGATGCGCTCCGGCAGGCGGCACCGCCTCCGGAGCGCTCGCGTCCAGGAGCGGGGCGCGCATCGCATCTATCACGCGCCTCCCCGCTCGCCTCGCGCGCTTCGGTCGCTTGTGCGATGTCGGCGGCGCAGGGGCGCTGGCGTCGTCGTCTCGACGCTGGGATCGCACCAGCGCTTGCGCCCGCCCCAGTCGTAGCAGGCGAGCGGGCGCACGAAGCCGAGCTCGCGACGCATGAGCGCCCGCACCCGCCGTAGCGCCGCCTCCTCGCGCACGTCGCGGACGTAGACGCGGAGTTCGTACCGCCGCCCGTCACGCGACGCCGAGAGGCGCGCCGCTGGGGCGAGCCAGCCCGCGCGGATCGCGGCCTCGACCTTCGCCCAGACGCACCCGGCGTACGACGCGCGCAGGATCGAGCGCCAGAAGCCTGCGGTCGCTGGATCGAGCTGCGTCACGCCGGGAGCGTAGGCCCAGCGAGCATCCGGTCGCGATGTCGGCGTCCCCCTCACGTCGTACCTCCTTGCCCGATGCGCCCCTTCGCGATCTGCCCGTCGCTCGTCGTCATCGCGCATATCGCTGTAAAGCTGGAAATGGGCGTAATGGGCGAACTCGGAAACCCATTACACGGCACGCCATGCAATTTCGGCGTGGCGCAACGCCAGTTTCGGCATCCTGACGCCGAAATCGCCCCTCGTTCCTGCCGCTGCAGCCGTTCATTCGCAAGCTCTTTGCATCCATCTCGCAAGCGCATCGCATACCAATGGCAAGCCGATCACCCCTTTACGAGCGCGGGGTCGCTCTTCCGCACCCACCGCCACTCGCCGTTGCGGCAGCGGCAGCGAAGCTGAAGCCAGCCCTCGCGGTCGGTCTCCCTGAGCTCATACGGCTGGTGGCAGGCCGGACAGCATGGGGTTTTAGACCTCCGACCGTCACCCTGAAAATCCGTGTCCACATCGGCACCTTGGGCCGACGATGACGGTGGTGACGGTCGTGCCCCCACCCAATCGCGTGGGGTTAGCCGGGTGCCGCTGTGGTGACGACCAAACGACACCTGCAGCCGGTGATCGACGCCATCAGAATGACGGCGCATGCGACCGTCTGCATCGTCCGCACCCGCCCGCGTCATCTCTGTTCCCGCGTCGGCATGCGGCTTATCATGCGGACGGTCAGTCCCGACGAGTACGTCCGCACCGTCCGCAACCGAGCGAAGACCGTCCGCAACGAAATCCGCATCGTGATCGGCATCATGTGCCCACGCGGACGATGCGGACGGTGCGGACGGTCTGGCGCGCACTCGCTCGAACTGGATGGTGCGATCCCGCTTGTGACCCAATCGCGCAAACGACATGTCGATCCCCAGGGCACGCAGCGCCGGCGCCAGCCGCCGGAGCTCACCCGCGAGCCCGCGGGCCGTCTTGGGCCAGGCCTTCATTCGCTCGCGCCGGCGCCGGGTCTCGTCATCGGCCGCGGCGTCCAGCTCGGCCAACAGCTCGCTCGCTGTCCCCTCCCAGCTCTCGCGTCCAGCCATGTACGCCAAGACGGCCTCAGCGACCGGCGAGGCCTCGATCGCGGTGCTGATCGCGGTACGCCGGTTGTCAGCGTAGCGGTCGAGCACGCCGCTCTCCGTCCCCAGCGCGGCGACGGCCCAGCGGGCGAAGTCGGCCATGCGCGGGTAGCGCTCGAGCCGCACCTGCGGCAGCTCGCAGAGCGCCCGGCTCACGAGGTCGCACAGCGCCCCCAGGATCAGCGGACGATCGGCCTCAAAACGACGCCAGAACACGTCCTCTGGCTCGCGCGCCTCATCCGGCAGGGTCGGGCACGAGACCACGAGCGCGCGATCCAGGAGGTCAGGCGCCGTCACCACGTCAGTGATCGAGGTGATGATCACGGGCCGCTGGGCCTGGATGATCACCTCGTCGGTGTCGGTATACAGCTCCCGAGTGGCAAATCCGGCGCCAGTGCTCAGCCGGCAGAGCGCGTCGCTGAGCCACTGGGGCAGGTGGCTGGCGTTGTCGATGGCGACGACCCAGCCGTTGCGGGCGGCGATGGCGAGGTCGCGCACCTCGCGCGGCTCCGAGCGCAGGTCGGCCTCGTTGGGGTCGACCAGCCGCCGTAGGACGCGCGCGGTCGTGCTCTTGCCACTTCCCTGCTCGCCGCCGAGCGCGAGCACCGGATAGGGCCCGCGCGGCGCGAGCGTCATCGCCAACCACCCCGCCACGAGCGGCCGGTCGGCCTCAGTGACGTTGACGTACCGCCAGAGGAGATCGAGGCTCCCGCCACGTTGCGGCTCCGGTAGCGGCTGCATCCCCCGCGCCCGCCTGAACCGCACCGGTGGGTCGGTCACCACACGCCAGCCGTCCGGCGCGATCTCGACGGCGCGCCACTGGGGATCGGCCAGGTCGAGGTAGATCGCGCCGTCGTGCTCGGCCACGCGGACATGCACCGGGTGCTCCGGCCCGGCGTACTTGGCGTCGCCTTCGAGCACGGCGAGCGCATCCTGCATCGCCTGGCTGGTCGGCGCTTGCCCGTGTGCCTCATAGTAGCGGCGAGCGAGCCACTCCCGGAAGCCACGCGCCCGGAGCGGCCAGTGCTCGCGGTGCTCGCCGGCGTCGATCGTCGCCCAGCCCTCGCCGTCGGGTGTATGCCACAGCTCCGCTGCGCGGCCGAGCCTCACCAGCCGGGTGGCCTGCGACTCGCGCGACTGGGTCTCGGCCTCGGCGCGGGGTACTCCCTGGTCGGTCGGCTGCTCCAACGGCCGCAGCTCCCCGGTCTGCGGGTCACGCTCGAACCAGTGGCCGCCAGTACAGAGCGCGCCGTCTGGGCCGAGCTCAACGAGCTCGGCGCCACATCCTGGACACCGCAGCGTCATGGCCGGCCTCCTTTCCGGGACGGCCAGGCCACGACGGCCGCCGCTGGCAGGCCAGCGCGCAGCGCGGCGTAGGTCACCGCAGCGCGGTAGTCGAGCTCGCGGCGGGTCGCGAGGAGCCAGGCGACGGCGTCACCGCCGACGCCGCATCCGAAGCACCGCCAGCGCCCGCGCTCGGGCCAGACCACCAGCGACGGCTCTCGGTCATCGTGCAGCGGGCAGCGGCCGCGCCAGCTCGCACCGCTGCGACGCAGATCCGGCACGCCCTCGCGGATCAGCGCGACCAGGTCGAGACGGCGGGCGATCTCCTCGCGCAACCGCTGGTGGTGCTCGCGCGGCAGGCCGCCGGTCGGCCCCGGTTTGCGGGCGCGGGCCCGGCGGCGGAGAGCCAGCTCGCGCTCGGCCGCCTCACGCATCAACGAAGCGACTGCGCGCGTGTTCGGTGATATCTGGTCGTCACCGTCGGCGTCGGTCTCAATGATCTTAAGGTCGGCCAGCCAGACAACCAGCGCACTGTCGTCCATCTGGGCCGCGACGGTGCGCCAGGGGTTGATAGTTGTGTGCAGGACGGGGATTCCTGTATCGTTAAGTTGTGATCCCCGAGCCCCGCAACTGGCCGCTGCCGCCCCGGTGCCCCGCCGGGGCGCGGCATCTCTACCGGCCATCGGCGGCCTCCTCTCCGGCGGAGACGGGCAGCTCCGGCTCCGCGGCGAGCAGCGCTCGCCAAAAGGATCGCCACGCCGCGAGCTGCGCCAGGGAGAGCTCGTGCGCTGGCTGGATGCGCACAGTGACGAGGAGGGCTTCCTGCGCGGCCTGCCGGCGCGCCCGTGCCGAGGCGCGGGCCGCGCGCCGACGGGCCTCAACAAGCTGAGGGGTGGACGCGGTTCCCTGACCCATAGCGAAACAGCGACCCGACCGGTCAGCGAACCTGTCGCCCCGGCTGGATCGCCGCTTCACCCGGTTATTTACCTTGTACCGACCCGCTGCCGCTCATCGCGGCTTCACTGCGAAGTGTACGTGCACGGCGCACGGATGTCAAGTCCCCGTCTCGCGCTGGGGGGCTTTTCGGCGCAGCCTGCCGTCGTGCTCGAACCAGACGTCGATCGGAAGATGCGCGGGGTCGATCTCAGAGAGGTGCCCGCGGGCGCAGAAGGCGAGCGCCGGCAGCGGCTGCGACCGTTGTGCGCGTCGCGGCAAGGGGACGTCCAGCCGGTTCTCGCGCGGGTCGTATCCCAAGCGCGGGATCCTTGACACGCGGGACCATGCCGGCGCTCGCCGGAACGGGATGCCGCGGCGCTGGTAGGAGCGAGTCGGCCGCCAGACTCCTTGCGCCTCGTCGAAGACCATCCACTCGACGAACTCGAAGGCGCGCCCGCCGTACTCGGGGTGATCGACGATGCGGCCGAGCTGCTCGCCGCACCCCTTGACGCTGCAGAGCACCCGGTAGCCGTCTCGGCACACGTGTGCGTAGCGCATGGACGCCTCCTCATCGCTCCCCCGGCGACACGGACATCCGGACACGTAGCTCTTTTTGCAAACAGCAATGCTTTCGATTGCGGTCGTCGATCCGCGTTGGGAGCGGCGTCTCGATGGTCAGCTCCGTCATGTCGCGCTCCTCACGCTGCGTGCTCGTGGATCGGCACGCGCACCAGGATACGCTCGTTTTGTGTGGAGGATTGCGTCCAGTGGCTGGGCGGCCATTTGCGGGTGTACTGCATCTGGAGGGCGAGCGGCTCGGCCGGGACAGCGTGGCCTTCCGGTAGCACGATGTCCGGCTCGATCTTCACTCGCCATGGGTAATCTTCCGCCTGTTTCTTCGGATCCTTGCTCCGCCAGATCACTGCGTGATCCTCGAAGAAGGTCGACGTCACCGTGGCGATGGCGGCGAAGCCCTTCTCGCCGGTCAGGTAGTAGACCAGCTTGTCGCCCGGCCTCATCTGCTCGGCCTTCTTGCGGTGCCGGCTCTTGAACCCCTGCACGGTGAAACCGTGCTGCCGGGTGGCCTCGAAGTTCTCCCGCGAGCCGACGACGATCCAGTATCCCCGCTCCGCCATCGGTGCAGCTCCTTCCCCGGCGTTCAGGCGTACGTCTCCTGGCCAGGAGTATGCCCCAGGCGAGCATCTTGTGTCCAGGAGAGGAATGCATACGTACGCGGCATTCTGCAGATGCCTCAGCAGCGCGGTCGAGCGCCCTCGCTTCTCAGCGATGCGCTAGGGGCCAACGGCCTCGGGGCCACCGACGCGGCCAAAGCAGCGAGTGCCGCCTCGGCTTCGGTCAGCGTCCCCACGATTGCGCTCGAGCAAAGCAGTGAGACTCCGCAGCTTTCGTGCCCGCTCCCTGCGCTGGATCTATCGCCCCTACGCCGAGGTCTCACCCGGTCGAGGCTCATACCGGCTGGCCATGAGGAACAGAATGCCGGCAACGATCGGCGGGATGGGAACGAGTAGCAACAGGAGGAGAAACACCGGAAGGCTATCGGCTCTGCCCCACATCCAGACGGCGTAGACCAGCGCTACCACAATTCCGGCCGCCAAAAGGATCTGCCCTCCCAAGCGCGGCCTTCTCCATCCCACGACGGCGAGGACTACGAGCGGCACGACGAGCAGCAGCTCCAGGAGGCCGCTGATCCGGCCCTCGACCATCTCGGCGACACTGATGACGCCGATATTCGCGGCCGGGATGAGCAGTAAGACAAGAGCGATCGTCTTGAGCCATTGCGTGATCCTGCGCGCCCTCGTCACAGCCATGTCCCCCGTTCCTCTCACTGCTCTGTGCGCACGCTGACTGGCGCAGCTGGCCTCCGAACCGGCGAGCAGCAACGCAGCATAGACACCCCAATCGGTTGCCCACTCCGACCAGAAGTCGCCCAAGTATATCAGAAGTCACCCAAGTATGGGGCATTTCGATCGGGAGAACGGCGTGATACTCTCCGAGCCGGCAAACAAAGCCCGGCCTCCTGGCGGAATGGGCAGCCGAACCCCGGTATAGGCATGTCCAGGCATCGATTGCCATTGTCAGGCTGCTGGCGCATACTTTGAGCGAGCGCCACCGCTTCGAGGGGAGCACGTGATGGATCGCCAGGCCCTCCGCGAACGGCTGCTCCGGATCGTCGGCCCCGACGGCATCATCGACGATCCGGACGAGCTACTGGTGTACGAGTACGACGCGTCTGACGAGGTCTTCGCCGGCCACCACCGCCCGGACATCACTGTCCTGCCGCGTACTGCCGAGCAGGTGCAGGAGATCGTCAACCTGGCCAACGAGTTCGGCATCCCCGTCACCCCCCGCGGGGCCGGCACCGGACTTGCCGGGGCTGCGCTGGCCGTTCGGGGCGGTATCCTCCTCGTCATGACCCGGATGAACCGGGTGCTCGAAATCAACGAGCGGGACGGGTACGCCATCGTCGAGCCAGGCGTGATCAACCTGGAGCTGAGCCAGTTGACCCAGCCGCGCGGGTACTTCTTCGCACCTGACCCGGCCTCGCAGCGAGCCTGCACGATCGGCGGCAACGTCGCCAACAACTCCGGCGGGCCGCACTGCCTCAAGTACGGCGTCACCTCCAACCACATCCTCGGCCTGGAGGTGGTGTTGCCGAGCGGCGAGCGGATCTGGACTGGCGGCCCGGCGCCGGAGTCGCCAGGCGTCGATCTCACCGGGGTGCTCGTCGGCTCCGAGGGGACGCTCGGGATCGTGACGAAGGTGATGGTGCGCTTGACCCGGCTCCCGGAGGCGGTCAACGTGCTCTTGGCCGCGTTCCCCGATCTCGAGTCGGCGTCTCAGGCCACGTCGGCCATCATCGCGGCCGGGATTCTGCCGGCTGCGCTGGAGATGATGGATCAGCTCACCATCAAGGCGGTCGAGGCGGCGTTCCACGCCGGCTATCCGGAAGATGCCGGTGCAGTCTTGCTCATCGAGCTCGACGGCCTCGCGGAGATCGTGGCTGAGAGCGCCGAGCGGGTGGCTGAACTATGCCGCCAGTGCGGCGCGACTGAGGTGCGCGTGGCGCGCACACCGCGGGAGCGCGAGCTACTCTGGCTCGGCCGGAAGTCGGCATTCGGTGCGATGGGACGGCTCTCGCCCAACTACTACCTGGTAGATACCACCGTGCCGCGCACCAAGCTCCCGCCGACCATGCGCACGGTCGAGGAGCTCAGCCGCGAGTACCGGCTGCGTATCGCCAACGTCTTCCATGCGGGCGACGGCAACCTGCACCCGCTGATCCTCTTCGATCGCCTGGTGCCGGGTGAGATCGAGCGCGTGCTGCGCTGTACGACCGACATCCTGCAATACTGCGTGGACGTGGGTGGCACGCTCTCCGGTGAGCACGGTATCGGGTTCGAGAAGCGCGACTACATGACGCTGATCTTCACGACCGACGACCTGTGCGCCATGGCCGGGCTCAAGCGCAGCTTCGACCCGCGTGAGCTCTTCAACCCGGACAAGGTCTTCCCGTCCGGCTTCTCCTGTGGTGAGGTGAACGCTCTCCGCCAGCAGGCGCTGGCGCAACGGTTGGGGATCGAGTTTGTCTGAGCAAGCCGTCTTTCAGCAGGCTCTCGAGCACATCGCAAGGCTGGGCGAACAGCGGGAGCCCGCCAGGTACGAACTCGACGGCCGGAGGCCACAGCTCGCGGTCGCCCCGCCCTCGGTGGCAGCGCTTCAGGAGATCGTGGCGGTGGCCAGCCAGGCTGGCCTGGCCACGGTGCCCTGGGGCGGCGGCACACAGATGGGGTTGGGGAACCTGCCACGGGCATTCGACCTGGCGCTCGACCTGCGGAAGCTCAATTCCATCGTCCAGTACGAGCCGGACGACCTGACGGTCGCGGTGCAGGCCGGCTGCACGCTGGGCGAGCTGAGCGCGAAGCTCGGCGCGCACGGCCAGATGCTGCCGGTCGACTGCCCGACGCCCGACCGGACGACCATCGGGGGCCTCGTGGCGACCGGGCTGAGTGGCCCGCGCCGCTACGGGTACGGCGCGCTGCGCGACCTGTTGATCGGGATCTCGGTCGTCCTGCCGAACGGGCAGCTCTCGCGCGGTGGGGGGATGGTCGTCAAGAACGTTTCCGGCTACGACATGATGCGGTTGCACTACGCGGCGCTGGGATCGCTGGGCGTGATCGTGCAGCTCAACTTCAAGGTGATCCCGAAGCCCCGGTCGGAGCGCACTGTGGTCGCCGCCTATCGCCGGCTGGCGGACGCCGCCGAAGGCGCTCTGCGCATCCGTTTCTCGCAACTCGTGCCGACGGCGATCGTCCTGCTGGATGGCCGGGCGGCGCGAGTGGTCGGGCTGAACCTGCAGGGCTGGGTCGCCGCCCTGCGCTGCGAGGGGCCACCCGTGGCAGTCCAGCGCCAAGCTGATCGGATCGGCGAGGCGGTGCGGCCCGCAGCCGAACGACTCGATGTCCTGGAGGGTGGCGCCAGCGAGCGGCTGTGGGCGGAGATCAGCGGAGCGATCGCGGCAGCACCGCTCGACCGGGCCATCCGCGTCCGCATCGGCCAGAATCCGTCCGAACTCCCACAGCTCGCCGAGGAGATCGACCGGGCGTGCACCGGCCTGGCCGTGGAGAGATCGCGCTGGCTGGACATCGGCTCCGGGCTCTGCTACACGGCGCTCGCCTCCGAGCGCGAGGCCGACCTCCGTTTGGCGTGGGAACGGCTGGCCAGGCTGGGACTCCACGCGACGCTCCTGAGCGCTCCACCGGCAGTCAAAGTCGACACGGACGTGTTCGGCCGGGAGCCGGCCGGGTTGGCCGTGATGCGCGCGCTCAAGGAGACGTTCGATCCCACCGGGATCTTAAACCCGGGCCGGTTCGTGGGCTGGCTGTAGGCCACATTCGCTCTGGATCGAGAGGCGAAGAGCATGGCTGTTGCCGAGGTGCGTCCCGTCCTTCACGGGTTCCGGGGACAGGAGATCCCCGACTTCGATGTGATCCGCTCCTGCGTCCACTGCGGCTTCTGCCTGCCCGTCTGTCCCACCTACCGGGTGACCGGGCGAGAACGCTCCTCGCCACGCGGCCGTATCTGGCTGATGAAGTCCATCGCCGAGGGCCGGCTGGATCTCTTCGACCCGCTCTTCGAAGAGGAGATGACACTCTGCCTCGACTGCCGGGCCTGCGAAGCGGTCTGCCCCTCAGGCGTGCGCTACGGTGAGATCCTGGAGGCGTCGCGGGCCCAGCTCGTCCAGCACCGCCCGCAGACGGTCAAGGAACGTTTCCTCCGCTTCCTGGGCTTTCAGGTGCTGCTTGGCGACCTGCGGCGCTTCCGGGCCGCGAACCGCTTGCTCCGGCTCTACCAGCGGAGCGGCCTCCGAGCCCTGGCCCGCCGGAGCGGGTTGCTGCGCCTGCTCGGCATGGAGCACGCTGACCGGCTGATGCCGGAGATCAACGACCGGTTCGTGGTCGCCGACGGGAGTTTCTACCCGGCTACCGGCGAGCGCCGTGGCCGGGTGGCGCTCTTTGTCGGCTGCGTGATGGGCACCTCCTACGCCCATGTCCACGAGGCGACGATCCGCGTGCTGACGCGCAACGGATTCGATGTGGCGCTGATCGACGGGCAGGGCTGCTGCGGCGCGCTCCACGTCCACAGCGGCGACCCCGAGAGCGGGCGCCGGCTGGCACGGCGTAACATCGACGCGCTCGACAGCCCTTACATCGATGCGGTCATCGTCAACGCCGCTGGCTGCAGCGCGGTGCTCAAGGAGTACCCGCACCTGCTGCGCGACGACCACGACTACGCCGAGCGGGCGCGGGCATTCTCGGCCAAAGTCCGCGACGTCATCGAGTTCCTGGTCGAGCGCGGCCTCTCGGCCCAGCCCGGCCCGCTGCCGATGACGGTGACCTATCAGGAGCCCTGCCACCTGGCGCACGCCCAGCGCATCACCCGGCAGCCGCGCGCGCTGCTGGAGGCGATCCCCGAGCTGAGGCTGGTCGAGATGGCCGAGTCAGCCCTCTGCTGCGGCAGCGCGGGGATCTACAACCTGCTGCGCCCGGAGATGGCCTCCACGCTCCTCGAGCGCAAGCTGGACAACGCGCTGGCGACCGGCGCCGAGGCGATCGTCTCGGCCAACCCCGGCTGCATGCTGCAGCTCCAGGCCGGGCTGCGCGCCCGCGGGGAGCGCGTCCCGGTGCTGCACCTGATCGAGGTGCTCGACCGCGCCTACGCCGCTGCCCCAGCGACCCGCCCGGCCGAGGCCCTCGCCGCGGACTGACGGGCGACGCGAGCAGGCGACCCGGCACCGTTTGCGCTCGGCACCGATCTCGGCTCCGAGATCTCGCCCGGCCGCCACCATCGAGCGTGCGCCGAGCGAGTTCGGGCTTTCCAGCTCGGCTCCGACAGCCCACCACCAGAATCCCGAGAAGAGAGACGCGGTCAGCAGGCCTGACCCCGCCCCGGCGGCAAAGCTGCCCACGGGCTCCCACCGGGCGAGGTGCCCTCGCCGCCTCCACAGCCCGACAGAAATCTCGCGGCTGCGCTTCCGTCTCGCCTGCATCGGCTCGTTGTCTTACGATGTCGTCCAGTACAGCCCATAGCCGAAGGAGGCATCCATGACGTTCACTGTTATCGGCCGGTGTGCCCGTACCGGAATGCTCGGGATCGCCACCGCGACCCACTCCTACGCCGTCGGGGTGCGCGTGCCGTTCGTGCGCGCGCGGCTGGGAGCCGTCGCTATCATGGCGGTCGCCGACCAGCGGCTCGGCCACATCGCGCTCAGGTTCCTCGAGATCGGCTACAAGGCGCCTGCCGTCGTCGAGGAGCTGGTGCGGGCCGACCCCTACCACGAGTATCGCCAGCTCGGGGTCGTCGACGACGACGGCTTCGCCGCGGCGCGCACCGGCGCCATGAACCGCCCCTGGTGCGGCCACCGCGTCGGCGACGGGTACGTCGTGCTGGGTAACGCGATCGCTGGCGAGCAGGTGATCGACGCGATGGAGCGGGCTTACCTGGCCGATCCCGAGCTCGACCTCGAGGAGCGGCTGCTCAGGAGTATCGAGGCGGGGCGCGATGCCGGCGGGCAGCCCGAAGGGCAGCGCTCGGCGGCGCTGGTCGTCTACGACCGGAAGGACTTTGCCCGGGTCGACCTGCGCGTCGACCTGCACGAGGAGCCGGTCGGTGAACTACGGCGGATCTTCGAGATCTACCGGCCGGCGATCCCCTACTACGACCTCCGGCAGGTCGACCCCCGGGTGCCGCCACTCGACCAGTGGCTGGCGGAGCGCTCGACGCGAGGCGGCGGGTAGAGACGCTCCTAACGCAGCCGGTTCTGACCCTCGAGGCGAGCCGTCGAGGCGGAACACGCTCGCGGCGCTGGCACGGGGATCGATCCCGCGCGACCCTGCTACACTACTGGGGGTCGGCGCGGCCGGAAGCGCCGCGGTGTCGCGTGAGGGAGACACGGCTCGTCGATGCGTCGGATACTCGTCCTCTTCCTGCTCGCTCTCAGCCTGCTGCCCTGGCCGGTCGCCGCGGCCGAGACCGGGACGATCAGCGGTGTGGTGCACAACGGCACCGCAGGCGGCGGGAGCGTGGAGGGCCTGACCGTGACGCTGCGGCGCTTCCGCGGGATGGAGCTGGCCCAGGAGTACACCACGACCGTCGGGGCCGACGGCCGCTTCACGTTCGCGGATCTCCCGATCGCCGAAGGCGAGGCGTACCTGGCGTTCGTCACCTACCAGGGTGTCGAGTACTCCAGCTCGATGATCCAGCTCACCCAGAACCCGAACGCCGAGACCGAGGTGGCCGTCTACGAGACCACCACCGACCCCGGCGTCGTCAACATCGGCTCGCGCTCGCTGGTCGTCGCGGGCGCGGCGCCGGAGCTGAAGACGATCGACATCATGGACATCGTGATCGTCAACAACCAGAGCGACCGCACCTACCTGGGTGGGCCGGACGGCGTGGTGCTGCGGCTGCCGCTGCCGGAAGGCGCGCTGGAAATCAGCCCGCAGCCCGGCTTCGACTACGGCCTGCCGCGGCTCGAGGCGGACGGCACCCTGGTGACGACCGGGCCGTTGCCGCCAGGGACGCACAACGTCGTGCTGGGCTACAGCGTGCCCTACTCCGGCACGCGCGCCACGCTGACGATCGGTACCGCGATGCCCACGGGCACGCTCCGCGTGCTGGTGCGGGAGGGGACGTACGAGCTCAGCTCGCGCTCGCTGCTCGACAGCGGGACGGTCGAGGTAAGCGGCGTCTCGTACCGCGTCTTCTCGATCGATGGGCCAGTGGTCGGAGACCGGATGACAGTGCAGGTCTCGAAGCTGCCGCGCGCTGGCGGCGGGCTGCTCGACCTGCCGCTCGGCCCGCTCCTCGCTGCCGTCGTGGCCGGGATAGGCCTGATCGTCGCCAGCGTGCTTACCTATCAGATCGTGAAGCAGCGGCGTGCTTCGGCTGAGCCGGTGCCGGGAGAGGCCGGCGTGGAGCCGGAAGAGGGCTCGCCCGCCGGTGAGCCGGAGCCGGGAGACGAGCGGTTGGAGCTTGCAGCGGCGCTCAACCGGCTGGACGAGCAGCGGGCGGCCGGGGAGATCGACGAGGAGAGCTACCAGGCCCAGCGCGAGGAACTCCTGGGCCGGCTGCGCGCGCTCGTCCTGCGCCAGCGCGGGCTGGACGAGGCAATTCGCTGACCCGACCGAGTCGCCGTCGCTTCGAGCCGGGGATTGCTCACGGCATCGCTGCGCCGGAGACGGAAGCACCCGGTGTCGGTGCGCCCTCGCGGGCCGATCGGGACGCCCTCCATGGTAGTATGTCGGTGACGGCGAGCGGGTGAGGGAGGGAAGGCGATGGCCGAAGAGCGCACTGGCAAGCGGCGGCTGACGCCCGAAGACATCTACGAGATCGCGCTGGTGAGCGACGCGCAGGTCTCGCCGGATGGGCAGCGCGTCGCCTACGTCCGCACGGTGCTCGACCGGGAACGCAACGACTACCGTTCCTCGATCTGGCTCGTCGACGTGGCCGGCGGCGAGCCGGTTCGCTTCACGACCGCCGACGCCCGCGACAGCTTCCCGCGCTGGTCGCCCCGTGGCGACCGGCTGGCGTTTCTCTCCAACCGCTCAGGCAAGGATCAGGTGTGGCTGATCAGCTTGGTCGGCGGCGAGGCCGAGCAGCTCACCCGCTTCCCCGAGCCAGTCACCTACTTCGCCTGGTCGCCCGACAGCACGACCCTCGCCGTGGTGACGAAGGCGGAGACCGCCGAGCCACCGGAGAAGGCACCGGAGCCCGAGACCGACGTCGTCCACATCACCCGCATCCGTTACCGCTCCGATGGCACCCCCGGCTTCCTCGACGACAAGCGCTCGCACATCTGGTGCGTCCCGGTGGACGGCGGTCGCCCCTGGCAGGTCACCTCCGGCGACTTCGACGAGAGCTGGCCGGCCTGGTCGCCGGGCGGCCACGAGATTGCCTTCGTCTCCAACCGGACGCCAGACCGCGAGTACAACACGGTGAGCGAGATCTGGGCGGTGCGGGCGAGCGGCGGCGAGCCGCGCCCGCTGGCGACCGGCGACGCCGCCTACTTCTTCAAGCCGGTGTGGTCGCCCGACGGCACCGCCGTGGCCTTCACCGGGCACCGCGAGCCCTTCGCTGGCTCGTCTCGCAACCACCAGCTCTGGACGGTCGCCGCCGGCGGCGGGGAGCCAGCGAGCCTCACCGCCGCGCTCGACCGCTCGGTCGAGGACGCGGCGCTAACCGACACCGCGAGGAGTTCGAACCCTGGCCTGGTCTGGTCGCCGGATGGACGGTGGATCTATGTCCAGGTGAGCGATCAGGGCAATGTCCATCTCTACCGGATCCCGACGGGCGGGGGCGAGCCGCAGCTCGTCGTCGGTGGCCGGCGCCGGGTGCTCGACTTCAGCCTCAGCGCCGACGGCTCGCGCATCGCCTGCACCGTCTCCGAGCCGCTGAACCCCTGCGACGTGATCGTCTGCTCGGCTGATGGCTCGGACGAGCGCCGCCTGACGCGAGTGAACGAGGAGTTCTTCGCGACCGTCGAGCTCTCGGAGCCGGAGGAGGTCTGGCTGCCGAGCGCGAGCGAAGACCGGCGGCCGATCCATGCCTGGATCATGAAGCCGATCGGCTTCCGCGAGGGCGTGCGCTACCCGCTGGTGCTGGAAATCCACGGCGGGCCGCACGCGATGTACGGTAACGTCTACTTCCACGAGTTCCAACTCCTGGCCGCGCTAGGGTACGTCGTCCTCTATACCAATCCGCGCGGGAGCCAGGGCTACGGGCAGCAATTCCTCTCCTGCACGCGCGGCGCCTGGGGGGAGGCCGACATGCCCGACCTGATGGGCGCGGTCGACGCGGTGATCGAGCGCGGCTACGTCGACTCCAACCGGCTCGGCGTCACTGGCGGCTCCTACGGCGGCTTCATGACCAACTGGGTGATCGGCCACACCGACCGGTTCAAGGCAGCGGTCACCCAGCGTTGCGTCTCCAACCTGGCCAGCTTCTACGGTACCAGCGACATCGGCTTCCACTTCGGCGAGTACGAGATCGGCGGCACGCCGTGGGAGCAGGCGGAGCTCTACCGGCGGCTCTCGCCGCTGACCTACGCGCCGCAGATGAAGACGCCGCTCCTGATCCTGCACAGCGAGCAGGACTACCGCTGCCCTATCGAGCAGGCCGAGCAGCTCTTCGTCTGGCTCAAGAAGCTGGGCCGCACGGTGGAGTTCGTCCGCTTCCCGGACGAGAGCCACGGCCTCTCGCGGTCGGGCAAGCCCAAGCACCGGGTCGAGCGGCTGCAGCATATCGTGCGCTGGTTCGCCGAGCACCTCTAGCCTGTCCTGGCCAGCGGGCGCGCGAACAGCGAGGACGCCGACGCACCCGCGCCTTGGGCTGCTGGCCTGCCATCGCGCTCGTTGTCCAGCCCAGGGAATTCGTGGTATACTGTTGCGTCGACGGGGAGTGGCGCAGCCCGGTTAGCGCGCCGCGTTCGGGACGCGGAGGTCGGAGGTTCAAATCCTCTCTCCCCGACCGGGAGGACGGCAAGCACCGTCCTCCGTTGCTTTCTGTCCTGGTACGCTATCTGGTCGAGAACCGTATGCCGGCCAGGCGAGCGTGGGCACGCTCCCTCGCCGAGGCGGGCAGTGACGGAAGGGGCGATCCGGCATGGCCGAAGGTGTCCCAGCACCATCGCCGCAGGCAGGAACAGACCAGGAGCGACAACAGCGCCTCCGACAGATCCCCTCCATCAGCGCAATCCTGGCCTACCCCGAGCTCGACCGCTACCAGGAGCGGTTCCCCAAGGAGGTCGTCACGCAGGTCGCGCAGCAGGTCGTCGGCCGCGTCCGCGCGGCGATCCTGAGCGGCACGACAGAGGTCGATCCTGACCAGATCATCCAGGCAGTCCGGCGAGAGCTCGACCAACTGGAACGCTCACGCCTGACACCGCTCATCAACGGAACCGGCGTGATCGTCCACACGAACCTGGGCCGCGCCCCTGTCAGCGCGGAGACGGCAGAGGCGATGGCCCTGGCCGCCTCGCGCTACACCCCCCTCGAGCTCGAGCTCGACAGCGGGCGCCGGGGTGGGCGCATGGTCGAGATCAGCCGGCTGCTCCGCCTGCTCGTCGGAGCCGAGTCGTCGCTGGTCGTCAACAACAACGCCGCCGCCGTGCTGCTCGTTTTGAGCGCCCTCTGCGCCGGGCGCGAGGTCATCGTCTCGCGTGGCCAGGCGATCGAGATCGGCGGGGGGTTCCGGATCCCGGAGGTGCTGGCACAGAGCGGCGCCCGGCTGGTCGAGGTCGGAACGACCAACCGCACCTACGCGCGCGACTACGCAGCCGCGATCACTTCGGAGACAGCGGCCATCCTCTCGGTACACTGGAGCAACTTCCGGATCGTCGGCTTCACCGCTCAGCCGGCGCTGGCCGAGCTGGCCGAGCTGGCCCACCAGCACGGCATTCTCTTGATCGAGGATCTGGGTAGCGGGGCGCTGCTCGACACCGCACCCTTCGGCCTGGCCCACGAGCCGACGGTGGGGGAGGCGCTCTCGGCCGGAGTCGACATCGTCTGCTTCTCCGGCGACAAGCTGCTGGGCGGGCCGCAGGCCGGCATCATCTCCGGCAAGTGGGAGTTGGTGAGCCGCGTGGCCGCGCACCCGCTGGCGCGGGCAGTGCGGGCCGACAAGACAGCCCTCGCGGGCATCGCCGCGACCCTGCGCCACTACCTCTACAACGAGGCGTTGACCAAGGTGCCGGTCTGGCGAATAATCAGCACGCCGCTGGATCAGCTCGAGGCACGGTGCCGATCGTGGCTGGCCCAGCTCGGTCACCTGCCTGGCCTGGCAGTGGTCGAGAGCCAGGCGACGGTCGGGGGCGGCTCGCTACCCGGCGAGACACTCCCGAGCCGCGCGCTGGCGATCCCGGAGGCGGTCGCCCGCGCGCATGGCCTGACGCTCAACCAGCTCGCCCACCGCCTGCGCACGGGCCGGCCGGCCGTCGTGCCTCGGGTCGAGAGCGGGCGCCTGCTGATCGATGCCCGTACTGTGCTGCCCGATCAGGACGGCGACCTCGTCCAGGCGCTCCGGCAGGCGCTGGAGCGAGGCGGGGCGTAGGATCACCTGCTCCGCCAGCCCCTGGCCGCCTGCTGGCACTGCTGCCCGCGCATTGGCTCCACCCAGCCCGAGCCCCGGAAGGCGTACGCTCGTCCTCTTGGCCGAAGCCGCGCTTGGGAGTATCATGCGAGCATTGGGGGTAAGCTCCATCGGGACGCGGATATCGGTCGTGATCGAGCGCTCGGCCGGGGAGGCGACCGCCCATCGGGATTCGCGCTCCAGCGGCGGCTCTGGCCGCGGGCTCGCCGACCCATCCAGGGTAGCTAGCGAGCCTGCACAGCGACCGGCCAGCGAGCCGGCGACGCTCCGCATCCGGCTCCTTGGCGGGTTCTCGATGGCACTAGGAGAGGTGGCACTGGGAAGCGCGAGCTGGCGTGGGCGGGCGGCCGCTGCCCTGCTCAAGCTCCTCGCGCTCTCTCCAGCACACGCGCTCTATCGCGATGAGGTCATCGACCTCCTCTGGCCCGACGAAGACCCGGAGACCGCCTCGGCCCGGTTACGCTCAGCGCTCCACGCGGCCAGGCGCGTGCTTCGTGCGCTACCGGCTCCCCCGCAGGCGCTCGTCCAGACTCGCGGCGAGCGCCTGCTGCTCTACCCTGAGGGGCCGCTCTGGATCGACGTGGAGGCGTTCGAAGCGGCCGCGGCAGCCGCTCGCCGCTCCGGCGAGGTCGCGGCCTACCAGGCGGCCATCGACCTCTATGCCGGCGACCTGCTCCCGGAGGAACGCTACGAGGACTGGACGACCACGCGGCGCGAGTCGCTCCGCGAGACGTTCCTGGGGCTGCTCCTCGAACTGGCCGACCTGCACGAGCGAGGCGGCGAGTACCCGTCGGCGATCGCGGCGCTGGAGCGAGCGGTCGTGCTCGAGCCGGCGCTCGAGGACGCCCACGCCCGCCTGATGCGTCTCTTCGCGCTCACTGGCCGGCGCCAGCAGGCGCTGCGCCACTATCGCCGGCTGCGCGACACGCTGCGGCGCGAACTCGACGTCGCGCCGGCTCCGGCGACGCAGTGCCTCTACCTCGCGATCCTGTCGGGCACTTTCCCGGCTCCCTCGGAGCCGAGTAGCGCCCCGGAACCGGCGGCGCCGTCGCGGCGAGACAACTTGCCCGTGCAGCTCACCAGCTTCGTCGGCAGGCAGCGGGAGAAGGAGGCAATCGCCGAGCTGCTGGTCGACCCCGTGCCGGCTCGTCTGCTCACGCTGACTGGGGTCGGCGGCTGCGGCAAGACCCGCCTCGCGCTCGCGGTCGCGTCGGAGCTGGTGGCGGTCTACCCGGATGGCGTGTGGCTGATCGAGCTCGGCGCGCTCACCGACCCGGCCGTCGTCCCGGAGACTGTCGCAGCGACGCTCGGCGTCGAGCCCGAGCCCCGGCGGTCATCGATGACGAGCTTGGTCGAGGGGCTGCGCAGCCGACGGCTACTGCTCTTGCTCGACAACTGCGAGCACCTGATCGACGCGTGCGCTCAGCTCGCGATGGTCGTGCTGGCCGGCTGCCCTGGCGTGCAGATCCTGGCCACCAGCCGCGAACCGCTGCGCGTACCAGGAGAGCGGGTCTGGCGGGTGCCCCCGCTGGAGTTGCCGGATCTGCACCGCGTCCTCTCGAGCGAGGATCTCTATCGCAGCGAGGCGGTGCGCCTCTTCTGCGAGCGCGCCGCGCTGGTACAGCCTGACTTCACCCTCAGCGAGCAGCGCGTGCCTCTGGTCACCGAGATCTGCCGGAGACTGGAGGGGTTACCGCTGGCGATCGAGCTGGCCGCCGCGCGCCTCGCGGCACTGACGCTGGAGCAACTGGCCGCGGCGCTCGGTGACCCGCTGCGGCTCCTGGCCGGCGCTAGCCGGACGCCCAGCCCCCGGCAGCGCACCCTGCGGGCGACCCTGGACTGGAGCTACGCGCTCCTGTCGGAGCCGGAGCGAGCGCTGCTGCGCCGGCTGGCGGTCTTCGCTGGCGGCGGCACGCTCGCCGCGATCGAGTCGGTCGTGCCCGGTTCGGAGCTCCCGCGCGAGCAAGTCTGGGATCTCCTGTTCCAACTGGTCGAGAAGTCGCTCGTCGTCACCGACCCGAGCGACCCGGACGGGCGCTACCGGCTGTTGGAGACGGTGCGCCAGTACGCCGCCGAGCGGCTGGCGGAGGCCGGCGAGGTCGAGGCGCTGCGCGCGCGGCATGCGACCTGCTACCTCGCCCTGGCCGAGGAGGCGGAGCCTGCGCTGCGCGGGCCGGAGCAGAGCGTCTGGTTCGCCCGGCTGGAGCGCGAGCACCACAACCTCCGCGCGGCCCTGGCCTGGTTCCTCGAGCGGCGGGAGGCCTGGGCGGGCCTGCGGCTGGCGGGGGCGCTCTGGTGGTTCTGGTACATGCACGCGCACTACCGCGAGGGCAGCGAGTGGCTCACGCGCTTCCTAGCGCTCGCGCGCTCGGAAGGCGCGCGCGAGGCGGAGGCGCCCGTGCTGGCGAAGGCGCTGCTCGGCGCGGCCGTCTTGCTCTGGCGCGCGGGCGCCCTGCGCGACGCGCTCGCTCGCTGCGACACCAGCCTGGCGCTCCACCGGCGCAGCGGCGACCAAGGTGGAGCAGCCTGGGCGCTCGTCTTCCGGGCACACATCGCCGGCGCCTTCGGCGACCAGGCGGCCGCACTGGCCGCGCTGGAGGAGAGCGTCGCGCTCTTCCGCCGGGTAGATGACCCGGCTGGGCTGGCACGGGCGCTGAACAGCCTGGGCGACGAGGCCCGCCTGCGTGGGGACGACGAGCGTGCGGCCGCCCTCTATGAGGAGGCGCTCGTGCTCGACCGGGTCACCGGCCATCGCGCTGGGCAAGCCCTGCGCTTGCACAACCTCGGCTATGTCGCGCTTCACCGGGGAGACCTTCGCGGCGCCGCGCGGCTCTTCGGAGAGAGCCTGGCGCTGCACCGCGAGCTCGGTCACCCCCGCGGCATCGTGATGTGCATCGAGGGGCTGGCCGCGACCGCCGCGCTGGCCGGTAAGGCGTACGAGGCCGCGCGGCTCCACGCCGCGGCGGGCGCCGAGCGTGAGCGCCTGCGCGCGTCGCTCGACGCTATCGAGCGCCTGGAGCGAGAGCGACTCCTCACCTCGCTGCGCAGCCGGCTCGACGCGGTTCGGCTCGAGGACGCGCAATCAGCCGGACACGCCCTCTCCCTCGCCGAGGCGGTGGGCGCGGCCGAGCAGATGGCAGGGCGGCTAGCCGCGGATCAGCCAGGGCTCGGCAGAGCGACGGCCTCGCTCAGCCGGCGCGAGCGGCAGATCGCGGCGCTCATCGCCCGCGGGCTGACCAACCGGGCAATCGCTACCGAGCTCGGCATCGCCCAGCGCACCGTCGACACACACGTGGGCCACATTCTGGGCAAGCTCGGGGTACCGTCACGAGCGGCGGTGGCCGCCTGGGCACGCGAGCAGGGCCTGGTCGAGCCACCGGCGTAGTCGCTCCCATAGCCCTCATCCTCGATCTTCTCCTTGCTGCACGTACATCGGTACACGTATCCACCCCAACGCTCCATGGACGCGGCCTCGCTAGGCTGGGACGCGAAGACCTGGAGTGAGCGTCGAGCGAGGCGAGGCGATGGGGAGACACCAGTCGTTCTTGCTCCGCGTCTGGCGACTGGCGCGCGGGCGCAGCCGCGTCGAAGTCGAGCATGTCCAGTCCGGCGAGCGCGCGCTGGTCGGCTCGGTGGCGGAGGCGCTGGCGTGGATCCAGGCTCGCAGCCAGGGTACGCCACCGCCAGCGGAGACAGAAGGCGCTGGCAGTGTTGCCCGGGGCGAGCACGACGGCGCGCCGGGGAGCGAGGGAGGGGAGACCAGGCTGGATCGCTAGTTCGAGCGGCGAAGCATGGCGCACGATGGGCAAGAAAGGAGATAAGGGAGTCATGAGGCTAGGAATTCCTTACCGACATGGGCTGTCGCGCCCACTGGTTCTGGCGCTTGTGCTGGTGCTGGGGTTCGTGGCAGGGGCAGCCTTCGTGGCCCAGGCGACCAACCATCTCACCTTCTACGCCTGCCTCACGCAGGGTGGCATGCTGAGGTTGGTCACGACGAGTGGACCGCCAACCTGCAGTCCTCAAGAGACACTCGTCAGTTGGAACCAGACCGGCCCGATGGGGCCGCCAGGGCCACAAGGCCCACCTGGGCCGGCAGGGCCACAGGGACCGGCCGGGCCTCAAGGCCCGCAAGGGCCTGCGGGGCCGTCCGGTGTGAGCCAGGTCTATACCTCCGGACTGCTCAGCAGCAGTCTTCAAAGCTTTGGCAGCGGCACCCCCATTCCGTGGGGCGACCCCAACAACCCCAGTGATGCAGGGGCGCTGATCGGTAGCTTGAGCGTCCCACCCGGGAAATATGTTGTCCTCGTGACAACCGTGTTTGTCAATCACGCGTTCTTCCTACTCCCGAGTGAACAGGACCGCTCTCGCAACGTCATCTGTGAGCTTTTTGACACCTGGTACGGTATAGCCCTCGATGGCTTCCGTGACGGTGCCTACATTGGAGATCTGGCGATGCAGAGAGTAGCCCAGTTCACTGAGCCGACAACGATCGAGGTCCGGTGCTGGGCGTATAGCACGACGATCACAGGCGACAGCCGGGTGATGGCGTACGACACGGTCATCACCGCCATCAAGGTGGACGCCGTGAACTAGGCGTCGAGGCGTCGGATCCGCGCGAGGCTCGACACAACGGAGGACGTGCCCGATGACGAACCAGCAGCACGCACCAAGGCGGGCCAGACCCTGGCGAGGGCGGCTCCTCGTCGTCCTGGCCCTCTTCGCGCCGGTTTTAGCCGGCTTCCCGGTGGGGGCAGGAGGCCCGGCAGGGTACACAGCGCGCGCGGCGCCGATCGGCACTGCGGCGTTCGAGCGGACCTGGGCGCGCACGGATCGGCCGGTCGCCGAGGGCCGGCTCAGCCGCACCTGGATGTGGGGGCCGGAGGCGAACACCGGGGTGCTGACCGAGCCCTACGCGGAGGCGCCCGGCGGCCAGCGCAGCGTGCAGTACTTCGACAAGACGCGCATGGAGGACAACGCCTACCGCGCCGGCGCGCCCTGGGACGTCACCAACGGCCTGCTGGCCAAGGAGCTGATCACCGGCCAGATGCAGGTCGGAGACACCCAGTTCGAGCAGCGCGAGCCGGCCCGCGTGTACATCGCCGGTGACCCGGATCCCTCGGCGCCGACCTACGCCACCTTCAGCGGGCTGATGGGCTACCAGCCCCTCTCCCAGGGAGCGGTCATCATCCAGACCGTTGACGCCAGCGGCGCGGTCACTGCGGACGAGTCGCTGGCGAGCTACGGCGTGACGGCCGCTTACCATGTGCCCGAAACGAACCACACCGTGGCCTCGGTCTTCTGGGCGTTCATGAACAGCTCCGGGCTGGTCTACGAGGGCGGCGGCGTTCGCGACGGGCGGCTGTTCGAGAACCCGTTCTATGCCACCGGCTTTCCCCTGACCGAAGCCTACTGGACGACGGTGAAGGTCGGCGGCGTACCGAAGCGGGTGCTGGTGCAGGTCTTCGAGCGGCGCGTCCTGACCTACACCCCGGACAACCCCGACGGCTGGAAGGTGGAGGCCGGCAACGTCGGCCAGCATTACTACCGCTGGCGCTACGGCGGTGCCGGCCTCGCGGCCGAGCTGGCGCAGCGCATCGTCCAGGCTCCCACACTGTGGGAGGCCGTCCGGGCCACCGAGGAGGCGCTGGCGCAGACCGGCATCGCCACCACCCGCGAGGGCGTCGTCTTCCAGGAAGCCGTTCCCCCCATCGCCGCCACCCGGGCCACCCCGGCGGAGACGCTCGAGATCGGAA
>JADBJL010000079.1 GCA_014874455.1 Thermomicrobiaceae bacterium | reverse complement strand
CGATTCTACACCGGCGAGCGGAGACTGCCGTGCGGGGATAGTACCTCGAGCGGCGATGGTGGGTGGGAACTTCCGGCGGCTGGTAAGGCAGGAGCCCCTACCTGATGGGCGGGGCAGGCCGAGCCACTTCGCAGGCGTGTGGTGCCATGGCGCAGAGCGGGTGAAGGCGCGCTCCGGATCGCCGTCGAAGCTCGACAGGCACTCAGGTCAACCGGAGCTCGATATCGAAGGTCGTCGCGTAGCCCTCGCCGGACGGCGCGAGGGTCGCCCGGCTGCCGACTGCCGGTAGATAGCGTCGCCCTCGTGACACGTCGTCCCCTGCCTCTTGCTGGCGGATGGCGCTTGCGCGCGAACCTGGTCGGTGAAGCTCTTCACGAAGTTTTGGGCTTAAGTGAGATCCGCGCCTTCAGGAGTAGAGACTGGACTCCCTTGACAGCGGCTAGGCGGTCAGTTACGCTTACGCGCCGTAAGCAACTTCGCGCGTCGTGCGCAAGGGGACATATGCGAAGCTACCGCTGATGGACGCGATGAATGGCGAGGGGTTCAGCCAGGCGATGCATGACGCGATGCCCGGCTCGGCGGAGATGACGGACCTCTGCGCCCGGGCGAAGGTGGAGCGCGAGCGCTCCGGGCAACCCGGTGCCATGCCGGGCATGCTGAGTGGCATGGGCAGGATGATGCACGACGACATAGTGGACGGGATGCACGACCCCATGGGAAGGGGGCACTAGATGGCCAAGACAGCGCCGCCGAGGAGCAGTCGTGCCCAGCGCCGAGAGGAGGCCCGCCGGCAGGCCCGGCGGCGAAGACAGCAGCGACTGCTCCTTCGCGGTGGGCTCGGGGTGATCGTGATCCTGGCGGCAGCAGTCGCTGTGTGGTGGCTGGTGGCTCGCACCGGGTCGTCCGGGACGCCGGTGCTCTACCAGTTCCGGACGCAGGATTTCCACTCGCTGGCGATCGATCCGGCCGACCCGCAGACGATCTACTTCGGCCACCACGGCGGCCTGCTGGTGAGCCGGGATGGGGGACGGAGCTGGCAGGCAGGCACGCTGTCTGGCGTCGACGCGATGCAGCTCGTTATCCCGCTGGCTGATCCCGACCGGATATACGCTTCGGGGCACAACGCCTTCACGGTGAGCCGGGACGGCGGCCAGACATGGGAAGTACCCGCGCACAACTTGCCGGCGCTGGATCTCCACGGCTTCGCGGTCGCCCCCTCCGATCCAGACCGGATCTACGCCTTCGAACTCGGCACCTTCAGCCTCTACGCCAGCAGCGACGGAGGCATGACCTGGGAGACGCGGACGCTTCCGCCGAACGTGAACCAGGGGATGATCCCGCTGGCGGTGGCAGCGGAAGACCCACAGCACCTCTATGCCGGAGTCGGGGGACAGATCTGGGAGAGCCTCGATGGCGGGCAAAGCTGGCGGCAGGCGGGGCCGGGACCTGGCGGGATGATCATGGCGCTTGCGGTGTCGGCGAGCGGCAAGGGCCTGTACGCCGGAACCGACCAGGGCATCTGGAAGCTGGACAACAGCGGTACCTGGCAGAAGCTGCCTGCTGAGCCCCGCGACGCCGTGCTGGCCGTCGCGGTTGGCAGGCTGGAGGGTGGCGCTGAGCGGGTCGTGCTCGTCGACGCTCAAGGGAACTTCTACCGCAGCGACGACGGCGGTCGGACGTGGGTGAGCAGGTAAGGTCACTGTGAAGATCAACCGGTTCGCTCTCGATAGCCGGGGGCTCGCCCGTGTGCTGGGTGAGCTCGAGGCCAGAATTCTTGAGACGGTCTGGGCTCTGGGCCAGGCGACGGTAAAGGACGTCACAGCGGCGCTCGGGCCTGATGCGCACGTCAAGACCGTGATGACCGTGATGAACCGGATGGTGGAGAAGGGCATTCTGCGCCGTGTAGCCCGGGGGCGCAGCTTTCTCTACTCCGCGGTGCTGGATCGCGACAGCTTCGCGCAGCACGTCGCCGGCCGCGTTCTGTCCGGCTTGCTGGCCGACTTCGGCAAGCCGACGCTGGCGCACTTCGTCCAGGAGATCCCGCCGGAGCAACTCGCCGAGCTGGAGCGGCTCATCGCCGAGCGGCGACGCCCGCAAGGGGGAGAGTAGGCATGTGCCGGCAGGTTAGGGGGATGCTTCGGCGGTACGCGCCCTCGCTCGTCGTCGTGCTGGCAGCGGCGCTGCTGGCGCGGTACCCGAGCCTCCTGGATCCGCTGGCGGAGACCTACGTGCGCGCCTGTGCTCGCCTCGCCGGATACTGGCGAGATCATCACGCCCCGCCGTACGTAGTTGCCGTCATCGCCCTCGTCCTGATCGCCTCGGCCTCGTTGCTCGGTGTGGCGCTGCTGCGTGAGCTCGCTGGGCTCTACCGGATCGGTCGGCGATCTACCCGGCCGGGTGGCCTGGCTGCCGAAGACTGGTCGCATCTCGCCGAGGCAGTGGGGGGCGGCGAACGGCTGCGGGTCCTGGGCGGGGTTGGGGCCTGCGCCTTCTGTGCCGGGCTACTGCGGCCGCAGGTCTACGTCAGCCAGGGGTTGCTGAGTCTGCTCACTCCGTGGGAACTGGAGGCCGTGCTGCGGCATGAGGCCCATCATCTCCGGCGGCGGGATCCGTTGCGCCTGTTCTTCCTGGGTCTGGCCCAGCGACTGGCGGCACCGCTCCCGGTCGCCCGGGCCCTGCTCGACCGTGTTCGGGTGGAAATCGAGCTGGCGGCAGATCGCGCCGCGCTCCAGCAGGTACCCGTCGAAGTCTTGGCGAGCGCGCTGATCAAGGTGGCCGGCGATCGGCCGGCCGTCCCGCCGCTGGCTGCGGGGGCTGGCCTGACGCCCGATCAGGCACGAGTGGCGGCGCTCCTCGGCCGGCCGGTCGCGATTCGGTTCGACGCGCGGGACGCGCTGGTGAGTGTCCTGGTGCTGGTGATCATCGGAGCGGTGATCGGCCACCTCGCGGCGCAGCCGTTCCTGATGACGCCGCTCTGCGACGCCTGCCCGTCATTCTGAGGGCTGCAACGGTGCTGGAATGGGATGGTGAGGGCGCCAGGCTCTCGCGTCGGCGTTGGAACCTGCTCGCGATCTCGCTGAACCTGGAGTTGGCAGAGCGAGTGACACGAACGCCTGCGGTGATCGACGAGCTGTTCGGCCGACTACGGCACTACTTCACGGCGGCACAAATCGTCGAGCTGGCGGCTGTCTGTGCCTGAGAGAACGACCGGCCGCGCTTCAACCGCGTGCTCGATATCGAGCCACACGGCTTCTACCGGGCAGGACGGCGAGCCGAGGAGTAAGAGCGAGCGTGCTCCGCGCCCGGTGGGGCCGGGATGACTCTCTGTGCGATACTGTGCATGCACATTCCCGCCTGGTGGATGCGGTATCGCACCACTGGGCCAGCGCGACGGGAGGATTTCCGATGCGGGAAGTAGCGATCGTCGGCGCAGCCGAGACCAAATTCGGCAAAAGCGAGCTGTCCTACCGGGAGCTGGCGGTCGAGGCGGCGCGGGCGGCCCTAGAGGACGCCGGAGCGGAGCCAGGGCAGGTCGAGGCGCTCTTTCTCGGCAGCTACTCGCCGGGCACGTTCGTCCACCAGGAGCATGTGGCGCCACTGATCGCCTCGGAGTTGGGGCTGTCACACGTCCCGAGCACCCGGGTGGAGAACGCCTGTGCCTCGGGAGCCACCGCGTTCGTCAGCGGGATGATGGCGATCGCCGCCGGCGTCTACGACGTGGTGCTGGTTGTCGGTGCCGAGAAGATGACGTCTACGCCCGTCGCCGAGACTACCCGGATCCTGGCCGAGGCGGCGGACTGGGAGAACGAGAGCAAGGTCGGCCTGACCTTCCCCGGCGCCTTCGCGCTGATGGCTCGAGCCTACCTGCACAAGTACGGCTATGGCCGTGAGATCCTCGATGCGGTCGCGATCAAGAACCACGCCAATGCCCTGGCGAACCCCTACGCCCAGTTTCACAAGGCGATCACGACGGAGGATATCGCGAAGTCCCCGATGGTGGCCGATCCGTTGACCCTGTACGACTGCTCGCCGATCAGCGATGGAGCGGCGGCCATCCTGCTGGTGGCCGCCGACGCTGCTCGTAACTTCGCCAAACCGGCAGTGCGGGTGCTCGGCTTCGGGCAGGCCTCCGACTCGCTGGCGCTCTACCGGCGGCCGGATCTGACGACGCTGCCGGCCGCCCGGCAGGCGGCCCAACGGGCCTACCGGATGGCCGGCGTGTCGCCCCAGGACATCAGCCTGGCCGAGGTGCACGACTGCTTCACCATTGCCGAGATCATCGCGACCGAAGACCTCGGCTTCTTCCAGCCCGGTGAAGGCGGAGAAGCGGCCAAGGCTGGCGCGACCAGTCGCGATGGCCAGATCCCGGTCAACCCCAGCGGTGGACTGAAGGCCAAGGGGCATCCGGTGGGTGCGACCGGCGTCGGCCAGCTCGTCGAGGCGACCTTCCAGTTGCGGGGCGAGGCGGGAGGCCGGCAGATCGATGGCGCGGAGCTGGCATTGACCCACAACGTCGGCGGCTCCGGGGCGACCTGCGTGGTCGCTATCCTCGGAAGGGCAGGGTGATGCAGGCGGTACAGCTTGCGCCGGGGACGCCCGGCACGGTGATCAGCTACACCGTCATCTATGTCCCCACGCCGGAGTTCGCTGACCTGGCCCCCTACGCGCTGGCGGTGATCGAGACGAGCGACGGCGAGCGGCTGCTGGGCCGGGTCGAGGGGTGGCAGGAACGACCGCTCGCCGTCGGCGCGCGCGTCGTGTTCGAGCGGGCCGACGAGCGTGGCCCGGTCTTTCGCCTGGACTAAGGGCCGAGTTCAGATCGGTGGGCCATGCCTGAACAGCTCGCGCCCGAGTTCTAAAGCGCCCGCCAGCGAAACGACGTCGTGCGGGATCGTCTGGCCCGCTCGCCGGCAGCAGTAGAAGCCGATCTCCGTGCAGACGCCATCGCGCAGCGATCGGTTGAGGTCGGGTGCGACGAGCGAGAGCGAGAGGTCTGGGTGGGAAGCACGGCGGAGTTCACCAGCCTCGATCTCCAGCCAGACCGGCGACCCGCAGGCGGCGCAGCGACTCTCGACGCGGGCGTCTACGCCTAGACCGGCCGGAATGCCCACCGCATCCAGCGCACACCAGGTGTAGAGTTGCCGGCCGTCGAGCAACAGGCGGTGCCTGGACGGGATCAGCGAGAGCCCGCCGGCTGCGACGATGGCCTCCCCGCGCTCGTCGAGCGTGAGACGGCCCTGTCCGGCCATGCGCTCGATCAGCTCTCGGGCGCCCTCGCGCGTCACTCCGAGCACGGCCTGCGCATCGGCGAGCGACAGGGGGCGCCCGGCTGCGATCGCCTCGAACGCGAGGCACGCCAGGCGGTATTCGACCGTATGACGCTGCTGAGCCGCGCAGGCCAGCCAGTGCTGCGCCAGCGCGTCCCGAGCGCCGGGATCCGCGTGTGTCATGTTGTCCCCCTTCCGTCCGAGCCCTGGACGCTACCGCCCCGCGAGGCTACGCCCGCAGCCACGTGGCAGGGCCATGGCCCAGGGAAGTGCCGGGGAAGAGCGCCGCCGGCCGCGAGCGCGAGCTGCGGCCGAAGTATACGCTGTTTCCGATGTATCCTCCAGCGCGGTACTCGGCGCCGGTAGCGAGCGCAGAGCGAGAGCTGCCTCTCCGTCGCTGGCGCCAGTGTCTGCGTAGCTTGTGCGTGGCTTCTGCCCCGCGCTGATGTGGAAGAAGAGCAAATGGGTAGGGGGTGAAAATTCTGGCGAGCGCTTAGCCGTGATGACTCTTGACAGTGATATACGGATGTGCGAATATGAATCTCGTCGAGTCGGCAAGGAAAGTCGCGGGCGCACCGGAGAGCGAGCAGGTGACGCGCTCGATCGGCCACCAGAAGCACCGGAGGTACCAGCACTGGGCGATACCGCTCGACGCGGCAGCCGCGCTGGGGTTCGCGTCGCTGAGCGCCCTCGCCTGCTGTAGCTGGCTGGTCATCCAGTGGCTGTCGCTCGCGCTCTACGCCGTCGGCGGGGCGGCAGCCTTCCACCTGCTCATCCGCTACGAGGCGACGATCCTGATCGCGCTCAGCAGCGTCGAGCTCCTCGCTGCGCGTCTGTCCCACGACCGGATCGGCCGGCTCGTGGGCGTGGCGCTCGGCGGGCTGGCCATCGGCCTCGGCTCGCTCCGGCTGCTGTGGGAGTTCGAACGGGGTTTCCTCCTCGGGACTCATCCGCTGTACGTCGTGTTCGTGCACCGGCAGCAGGTCCTCCTGGTCGCGCTCGGCGCCGCGATTGCCCTGCGAGGGGCCGGCCAGCTCGCTCCGCGCTGGCGTGCGAGGAGCGGCCGGAACCGGGCGCGAGCGGCGAACTGCTGCCGGCTCGGTGAGGGAGAGAGCGCACCGGCTCCGCGAGGCGGGAATTAGTGCAGTCGGAGGGGCAGGATGAAGGGCGAGCAAGCCTATCGGATGGCGATCGCCGGTATGACCTGCGCGCACTGCGAGGTAACGATCGAGCGGGCACTGCAGGCTGAGGGCGCACGCGGCGTGCGGGCCTACTGGAGACGTGGCGAGGCGACCTTCACCGTCTCCGATGGGGCCGATCTCTCGGCCCTGCAACGCGCGGTGCAGGCTGCCGGGTATACCCCGGGCCAGATCGTCGAGATGCAAGAGCCGGGGCCAGCGCCGGTCGTGTTCTCCCCCGCTGGGGTGGACGCCGACCTGGTCATCCTCGGCGGTGGCTCGGCGGCGTTCAGCGCGGCGATCACGGCCACCGGGCTCGGCGCGCGCGTCATCATGATCGAAGAGGGCACGATCGGCGGCACCTGCGTCAACGTGGGCTGCGTGCCCAGCAAGTTCCTGCTCCGGGCGGCGAAGGTCTACCACGAGGCAGGTCACCATGGCTACGCTGGCGTGCACACGGCCGTGCTCGGCGTGGAGTTCGATCGGCTGGTCGCCCAGAAGCGCGAGTTGTCCGCCGAGCTGCGGCGCGAGAAGTACGAGGAGCTGATCGCCTACTACGGCTGGGAGCTGGTCCGTGGCCGCGCCCGGTTCGCTGGCCCTGACTCGGTGGCGGTCGGTGACCGGGTGGTGCGAGCGCGCGCCTTCCTGATCGCCACCGGCGCTCGTCCATCTGTGCCGCCGATCCCGGGGCTCGAGGAGGCCGGCTACCTGACGAGCACGAGCGCCATGGAGCTGGACCGGTTGCCGAGCTCGCTCGGCCTGATCGGGGCCGGCTACGTGGCGCTGGAACTCGGGCAGGTCTTCCGCTCGCTGGGCAGCGAGGTCACGCTCCTGCAGCGCCGGCCGCGCCTGCTGCCCGATTACGAGCCAGAGGTGGCCGAGGCGATGGGTGCGGCCCTCGAGCGGCTGGGGACGACCGTGCTGACCGGGACGCGGATCCTGCGGGTCGAGCGCATGAGGCGGGGCCGCCGGCTGGTAGTGCTCCGGAATGGGCGTAAGGAGGCGCTCGAGGTCGAGCAGATCCTCGTGGCGGCCGGCCGGCGGCCGAATACCGAAGCGCTCGACCTGGAGCGCGCTGGTGTCGCCCTGGACGAGCGCGGCGCCCCGATGCTGGACGAGACGCTGCGCACGACCAACCCCCGGGTCTGGGCCGCTGGCGACGTTACCCTCGCGCCGCAGTTCGTCTACGTGGCCGCCTACCAGGGGCGACTCGCCGCGCGGAACGCGGTGCTGGGCCTGGAAGAGCCGGCCGACCTCTCTGCGGTGCCGGAGGTGATCTTCACCGACCCGCAGGTGGCCGTGGTCGGGCTGACGCGAGCCGAGGCAGAGCAACAGGGCTACCGCGTCGAGAGCGCCTTCGTGCCGGCCCAGGCGATCGCCCGGGCGCGCGTCGACCTGGCGTCCGAGGGTGGCGTGGTGATGGTGACCGACGGGGAGAGCGGGCGCGTCCTGGGAGTCCAGGCCGTCGGGCGACATGCTGGCGAGATGATCTACGCGGCTACGCTGGCGGTGAAGCACCGGCTGACGGTCGGCGATCTGGTCGAGAGCTTCGCGCCCTACCTGACGATGGCCGAGGGCCTGCGGCTGGCAGCGCTGGCGTTCGAGCGAGACGTGGCGAAGCTGTCCTGCTGCGCGTGAGTCGCTGGGTGCGAGAGAGTTGGTGAGGAGCCTGGCTATGGGAACGTATGAGGAGAGGGAGCTGATCACCGGAGAGGCCCCGCGAGACGGGGAGGCGGAGCAGAGCACGCTGCACCCCCGGTTAGGGCGCCGCCTCACGCGCCGGATCGAGGCACAGGAGGCGCGCCGGCAAGCCGAACTGCTGGCGAAGTACTTTCGCGGGCTCACCGACGTGACCCGGCTGCGCATCCTCGACCTGCTGATCCGGGAGGGCGAGCTGAACGTGAGCGAGCTGGTCGAGCGGTTGGGTCAGCCGCAGGGGCGCGTCTCATCGCACCTCGCCTGCTTGCGAGGCTGCGGCTACGTGTCGGCCCGCCGCGCAGGGAAGTTCGTCTACTACCGGGTCGCCGACCAGCGGGTGCCGCTGCTCCTGGCGCTGGCCAAGGACATGCTGGCCGACCATGCTGAGGCGATCATCGCCTGCACGCGGATGTAGCGAGGCGACGGCGATGAAGGGCTGGGCCCTGAGTGTTCTCGCCGCTCTCACCTGTCCCTGCCACCTACCCATCCTACTCGCCCTCCTCGGGAGCACGGCCATCGGGGGAGCGCTCGCGGCGCACCAGCTCTGGCTCTTTGCAGCGATGAGCCTCATCTTCGCCGGAGCCGTCGCCGGGCTGCTGCTCGGCCGCCGGGAGGCAAAGGCGGGGTTAGAGCCCACCCGCGGAACCGGTAATGAGCCATTGGAGGAGCGGGCGCAGTCCTGCTGCGCGCCAGCTCGGCTGCCAATGAGCATGCCGCCTGCACCGCGAGAGGAGCGAGCTGATGGCTAGTCTCTCGCACTGCCGCGCCTGCTCCGGCATTCCTGACTCGGGAGGAGCCTCGCCGGCTTCATCGCCGTGGGCTTGGCGCTGGTTCTCGGCCACACCGCCGGGCCAAGCGTCTTCCCCGGGGGCCCAGTCCCCCTGTGGTGCCGCCACCCCCGGTGCTGGCGGTCGCTCCAGCAGGAGATCCGACTGCAGCGCTCACCCGACCAGCCTGGCCACTGGTACCGAACCCGCGAGCCGAGCCGGAAGCGGTGACGCGAGGGAACTCTCCCGCTCTGGTGTCGATTGAAGCCCGCCCACCGGCCACCCATCCACCTTGCTGCTCGCTACCGAGCAGCAAGGTCACCGCTCCGCAGGCCGGCGCGCCTCCGAGCACAGCAGGCTCGACTGCGGCCTCGCCGGAGTCGGCCGGCGAGGGTTTCGATCTCACTGCCCGGCTTCTCGATGGGACGGAGTTCCGCCTCGATGAGCACCGCGGCCGGGTGGTGGCGATCTTCACAATGGGGGCTGGTGCCTCTCCAGTATCCCTGAAGCTAGGGCATGGGCGAGGCTTTACCCGGAATACCACCAGCGCGGGCTCAACGTGCTCCTGCTTAAGGTGGATCCGTCCGATACGCCGGGCACGCTCGCGAGCTTTTGGGAGCTGGCAGGTCGCGAGGTGGCGGCCTCACCCTGGGCCATCGATCCTGGGCCATCGATAGAGACCAGACGCTGACCCGGCTGCGCGACGTGCGCACGCTCGACCAGACGATTATCATCAACGAGCAAGGGCGAGTCGCCTGCGTGGACTATGGGCCGACCTCGTCCGAGCAGTTGCGATAGGTACTCGACCGGTTACTGCGGGGGGAACCGTGAGCGAGCTGCAAGCCCAGGCCGCACAGTGGCTGTCGACCCTGGTCATCTGGTTACCGGTGGGCTATGCCTTCGGCGCCGGGATGATCGCGGCGGTGAACCCGTGTGGCTTCGCCATGCTGCCGGCCTACTTGGCGCTCTACCTCGGAGCGGGCGGGCAGCCCGATCAGCGCAGCGGGGTGCGGCGGCTGGCGGAAGCTATTGTCGTCGGCGGAACGGTGTCGGCTGGCTTCGTCGTGCTGTTTGCGGCCGCCGGAGCGGTGATATCGGCTGGCGGCCGCTTCCTCCTGCCGGTCATGCCGTGGATCGGGCTCACGATCGGGGTAGGGCTGGTGCTGCTGGGCCTGGCCATGCTGGCCGGGCGCACCTTCAGCCCGGCGCTCTTCGAGCAGCTCGCCGATCGCATCGGCTACTCCCGAGAGCGAAGTCTCCACGGCTTCTTCCTCTTCGGACTGACCTACGGCCTGTGCTCGCTGAGCTGCACGCTGCCCGTCTTCATGATCGCTGCCGGCAGCGCGTTGATCAGCGGCAGCCTGGGCCGGGGCTTCGTCCAGCTCCTCAGCTACGGGCTGGGCATGGCCAGTGTGGTCATCACGCTGACCCTCGCCATTGCCCTGGTGAAGGCCGGCGTCGTCACCGCGCTGCGGCGGGCGATGCCCTACGTGCAGACAGTCGCCGCCATGCTGCTGGTGGTCGCTGGCGGCTCGATCGTGCTCTACTGGTCGCCCTACGTGCTCGAGGCCGTGCGGTGAGCGGCCGTCCTCTCGTGGGCCGATGGTGCCGGTGCTCGAAGTGAGACCATCAATCGGTGGCGTCTTGAGCGGCTGGTAGAGCTAGGCGAGCGTAGCCTGGCGCCACAGCGCACGGCGATCCCTGCCCGTTCCTGATCACCCGGTGAGACGCCGCTGCGTGCTCTCCTCCCGAGAATACTATCATTGAAGCGTCCGGGAACCAGCCGGTCACCACGCCGTCGAGGGCAGCACTGGCTCGAAACGCGGGAGAGCGGCCGGTGGGCCTGCGCCAGGAGAAGTAACATGACGCTCGGCCCTGTCGCCCTGTTCGGTTCCGGCGAGACCTCGAAGCAAGGCCGCCAGGTGCACGAGCGCCTGCTCAGCCGCTTCTCCCCGCCGGTACGGATCGCCATCATCGAGACGCCGGCCGGCTTCCAACCCAATGCCGGCCTGGTCGCGGCGAGGATCCGCGACTTCTTCGTTCAGAGCCTCGTCAACTTGCGCCCCGAGGTTCGCTTCGTCCCGGCCCGTCGGCGCGACGGCGTTTACGACCCTGACTCCCCGATCGTCACCGAGCCGCTGCTCTGGGCCCACTACCTCTTCGCCGGGCCGGGTAGCCCCACCTATATGGTCAAACACCTGCGCGGGACGCGGACATTGGCCTTGCTCCTGGAGCGGTGGCGCTCCGGAGCCGCTGTCGCCTTCGCCAGCGCGGCCGCCATCGCGACCGGCCGCTATGCGCTGCCGGTCTATGAGGTCTACAAAGCCGGGGCCGATCTATCCTGGAGCGACGGGCTCGACCTGCTTTCGGAGCTCGGACTCTGCGTGGCGGTGATGCCGCACTGGAACAATGCCGAGGGCGGCCGAGAGCTGGACACGAGCCGCTGCTTCATGGGGGTCGAGCGCTTTCGCTACCTCCGGCGTATGCTGCCTCCCGAGGCCGTAGTTCTCGGTATCGACGAGCACACCGCCTGTATCATCGAGCCGCAGTCGGGAACCGCTCTGGTGTACGGAGCAGGGACAGTCACGATCCTTGCCCGCGACCGCGAGCTCGTAATACCGGGCGGCGAGCAGTTCCCCCTGAGCTGGCTGCAACATGACCTGTAGGAGCGCTCGCCAGAGCCCGAATGCGCGCGCCTGGCTGCACCGGGAGAAGCATGCGCCGCACCGCGCGGCAACATAGTTGGCGCTCTCAGTCGCGTGGAGGAACTTCGAGGGGCCGCGGCTCTGTTCCCGGCGACGCAGCTTCCTGGGCTCGCCGACGGTACGTCTCGGGCGCGAGGAGCGCGAACAGGGCACCGGTGGTGACGACGAGCGCCGCGGTGACGATCAGGGCGGTGGTCGCGCCGGTGAAGTCGCTCAACCAGCCGAGCAGAGCCGGGCCAACGACGTAGCCGCTGTCGGCGAGCATCCGGTAGGTGCTCATTGCCGCAGCGTTCATCCCGCGGGGCGCGATGTCGGCAGCGTAGGCGGCTGGAGCGGCGCCGCTGATCCCGCTGGCCAATGCCCAAAGCAAGCATGCGATCAGGAACCAGCCGTAATCTGGCGCGAGCGCGAAGCCGACCAAACCAGCGCCGCTCAACAGCGTGGAGGGAACGATGACCGCCTTGCGGCCGAAGGTATCGACCAGGATACCCGACGGGTACGCGCCCAGCAGGCCCAACACGCTGATGAGCGCGAGTCCTAACCCGATCTGAGCCGGGCCCAGGCCGATCGACTGCTGGGCGCGGACGGGTACGAGGTTGAACAATGCTCCTGTACGGGCGAAGAACGCGGCGAACGACAGCAAGCTCACCAACAAGAAGGGTCGGTGGCGGAGCAGCACTCCGACCTGGGCCAGGTACGGCATGCCGGGTGACTGCGTCACCGCGCGTGCTGGTGTCTTCGATCGGGTCTCCGGCACGCGCCAGAGCGCAAGTAGCGCGACGATGGAGCCGAATACGGCATAGGTGAAGAAGGGAAACGCTAGGCCGCCGAGCTCCGCCAGGAGACCACCTGGCAGCGGGCCGATGCCGACGGCGAAGAGAAACACCGCCATGTAGAGTGCCATGGTGCGTCCGCGTGTCTCCGGGGTGGTGATGTCGGCCAGGATCACCTGGCCGCTGGTGAGCACCATGCTCGCCCCGCTCCCGGCGACGAAGCGTCCGAACAGGAAGACCTCGTAGGAGGGGGCAAGCCCGCAGATCACGTTGCCGGCGACCGTCAGCGCACCCCCGGCCGCAAGCGACCAGCGCCGCCCGGCACGGTCGGCTATCCACCCGGCTGGCACCGACGCTGCGAAACGAGCCAGGCCGTAGATCGCGATGGTGAGCCCGATGAGTGCCTGAGACACGCCGAAGGCAGCGGCGTAGAGCGGCACCACCGGAACGATGCTGCCGAAGCCAAGCTGATTCACTGCGATGACCACGCAGATCCAAGCCAGTACCCGGTTGCGGCGATACCAGGAGGTGAGATCACGCAGCCTTGCCGGAACCCTCGTGAGGGTACGCTCGTCGCCCACCACGCCTCCTCGGAGCCGTCAGCCCTGCTCGATCTTATCGCCGCACGCTATCCTATGCCCTGTATGGGAGATGCGCACGAAGCGAGGTGAGCGATGACCGGCGACCTGTTCGGGCAGATGAACGTGACACCTGGGATCGACTGGAGCAGCCCTCTGAAGAAAGAGAATGGGGGCGTGCCAGCGCGTACGGCGAGACAGCGGGAACCGTACTGCGAAGTTCGTGGGCTGTTCAACAGTTGGATGGTTCGTTCCCGTCCTCAGTGTCCTCTTCGTCGGTCGCTTCCAGTGGAGAAAAGTAGCGCCGGTAATCGCCACGGAACGCGGTCTCACTCTCCCGGTTGAGGCGTAATCCGCCCGAGAGTTCGCTGATCCGCAGCTCAGCCTGGTCGAGCAAGTCGTTGCAGAGGCGGATCAGTTCCACGCCACGCTGGTACTCGAGAAGTGCCTCGGCCAGCGAGAGGTCGCCGGACTCCAGGCGTTCGACAATCGCCTCGATCTCACCGACGAGGCGGTCGTACTCCTCGATCGAGGTAAGCGGCGACGCCGCGTGCGGTACCCCCGTGGACTCCTCGGCCATGGTCAACTCCTCTCGCGGGCGACATCGAGTTCAGTCACCTGGGCTCCGGCAGTACCGTCGACAAACTCGATGGTCAGATACTGTCCGACCATCAGGTCGTGTATCGTCCGCTGGCGCCGGCCGGTGGCGCGGTCGATCACCAGTGCGTAGCCCCGCTGGAGCGGCCCGTGCGGGTGCAGCAGGTGAAGCTGCCGACCGAGCGCTGAGAGGCGCGCCGCCTCGTCCTCCACCCGGTGCGCAAGAAGGCGCTGCAGCCGACCCCCCAGACTATCGATGTGAAGACGCTCGCGGTCGATCCTGCGCCGCGGACTCGCGTGCTCGAGGCGGCTCATATGCCGTTCCAGCCGGCCGCGCGCCTGCTGGACTCGAGCTTCGATCGCGGAGGTCAAACGGCTCTCGTGTTCGATCAACTCACCGAGCAGTGTTTGAAGGTCAGGCGCGACGATCTCGGCAGCGGCAGACGGGGTCGGGGCCCGATAGTCAGCGACCAGGTCGCAGAGCGTCACGTCGGTCTCGTGGCCGATCGCTGAGACGACCGGGATGTGGGAAGCGAAGACGGCGCGGGCGACGAGCTCGCTGTTGAAGCACCACAGATCTTCGAGCGATCCCCCGCCACGCGCGATGATGATCACGTCAGCACGCCCGTCCTGGTTGAGCTGCTCGAGGGCGGCGATGATCGACGCGGGTGCGTCGTCGCCCTGTACCTGAGCGGGCGCGAGCAGCAGATGAGCCAGTGGGTAACGACGCCGGATTATGGTCTGGATATCGTGCCAGACTGCTCCGGTCGGCGAGGTGATCACGCCGATGCAGCGCGGGCGCGCGGGCAGCGGGCGCTTCCGGCTCTCGTCGAAGAGCCCCTCGCGTTCGAGTTTCTGGTAGAGCTGCTGGAACTCGAGCCGCAGCCGTCCATCACCGAGTGGCCGCACCTGGTCGACGTAAAGCTGATAGGCGCCGGCAGCCTCGTAGACAGAAACGTTCCCGTGCACGAGCACAGCGTCTCCGTTTTCGGGGAGGTAGGCCTGTACGCGGGCCAAGGAGCGGAACAGGACACATTTGATCTGTGACGTCGGGTCGCGCAGTGAGAAATAGACATGGCCTGCGGTCGAGCGGACGACGTTGGCCGCTTCGCCGCTGACCCAGACACTCTCCAGCATCGGGTCGCGCTCGATGACCTCCCGGATATAGGAGGTCAGCTCGGCGACGCTGAGGACAGTGAACCTCGCTTCGATGCCGCTCATCCATCCACCGCTCGAAACTGGATCAGCGGCTGCCCGTATTCCACGGGTTGCCCGTTCGCGACGAGGATCGCAACCACCTCGCCCGGCCGCTCGGCGACGATCTCGTTCATGATCTTCATCGCCTCGATGATCGCGACAGTTTGCCCTGGCTCCACGCGGTCACCCTCCTGGACGAACGGATCGGCGCCGGGCGCGGGGGCGGAATAGAAGGTGCCGACCATGGGGGCGTCGATCGTAAAGGTGTCGGCTTCGTCCGATACTTCCTGGGTGGCTGGCAACGACGCCAGCGGCAGTGGGCCGCTGGTAGCGACCCCAGAGACTGGCGGCCCTGCCGGTTCCGCCTCCAGAAGAATCCGCAGGTCGCCGTGCGCAACTTCGAGGCGGAACAACCCGGCTCGCCGCATCACCTCGACCAGCTCACGGACGACCTGCGTGAGCGCTGCGTAATCGACGCTCTGGCTGTGTCCTCCGCGCGATGCCATCGGCCGCTAGCTCACTCGCTCGATGTACTCGCCGGTTCGCGTGTCCACCTTGATCACGTCGCCGACATTAATGAACAGCGGCACACTGACCACCAGTCCTGTCTCCAGGCGGGCCGGCTTCGTTCCACCAGCAGCAGTGTCGCCGCGTACCCCCGGCTCGGTCTCGATGACCCTCAAGTCGACGGTCACCGGCAACTCGACCTCGATCGCCTGTCCGTCGTACGTGAGCAGATCTAAGGTCATATTCTCTTTAAGGTAGCTTACCGCCTCTCCGAGAGCCTCACGGTCGAGCACGAACTGCTCGAAGCTGTCGAGATCCATGAAGTGGTACTGGCCTTCCTCGTCATAGAGGAACTGAACCCGGTGGCGCTCGAGCGGAGCGAGCTGGAAACGGGAGCCAGCCTGCACAGTCGTGGTCGTCGTGGCGCCAGTCCGCAGGTTGCGGAGTGTCAGCCGTACGAAGGCGCTACCCCGACCGACTTTCACGTGCTGGAAGTCGAGCACACGAACCAGGTCGCCATCGATCAGCAGGGTCAACCCCTTGCGAAGGTCACCGGTTTCGATCATCCTGAACTCTCCCGTGTGTCGATACTCCCGCGAAGAGACATGCAGTTACAAGTGAGTATACGCGCTCGTTCTCGCCGCCCGTACAGCCGCCCGGTACAGTTGTAGGATTAGGAGAGCTTGCGGGCAAGCTCAGCGTCGATCCGATCAGCTCGTCTGATGCCGCCGCGCGGAGCCCTTCGAACTCTCTGCCGGACGGCCATGACCGCAGGGACGGCTGACGGTGGCAATCGGCACCGAGTGCGAGGGTGGGCGGTCATCGTCCACCAGCGACGGTGCCGTGTTACCTCACACCGCGACCGGAATGCGCTTGGGCACCGTCGTTACGATGCGCGCGCCGACTTCCTCCACCACGGCGAGATCTTCGATGCGGACACCGCCCCAACCGGGGATGTAGATGCCGGGCTCGATCGTCACCACGTTACCGACCTGCAGCGGCCGCTCGCTCCGGGGCGAGAGAGACGGTGCTTCGTGCACCCGCACTCCCACGCCGTGCCCGAGCGAGTGAGTGAACGCCTCACCGAAGCCCGCCGCTGCGATTACCTCACGCGCAAGTGCGTCAGCTTCCTTTCCAGTCATCCCAGCCCGGATACCCACCTCGGCTGCCTCCAGCGCCGCCAGAACGACGTTGAAGACGCGTTCGAGTTGCTCTCCGGCCTCGCCGATCCAGATGGTGCGCGTAAGGTCGGCACAATACCCGCTGACGGTCGCCCCCATGTCGATCACGATCGGCTCGCTGTGTTGCACTTGCCGGTCTGTTGGCCGGTAATGGGGGAGAGCGCTGTTCGGCCCCGAGGCGACAGCGATCGGGAACGCCAGCCCCTCGGCCCCGAGTTCGCGCAGCGCTTGCTCCAGGTGCCAGGCGATCTCGCGTTCTGTCTGGCCGGGGCGGATGGTCGGCACCACCTGCATGAAGGCCTCGTCGGTCAGGGCCTGAGCGCGGGCGATCAGCTCGATCTCGTCCGGGCTCTTGACCGCCCGGAGGTCGTCGATCAGGGTCTCGAGTGCCACCAGCTCGACACCGTCGCCGAGTTCTTGCTGGAGCGCGCGGTAGTCGCGATAGAGGATCGCGTGGTCTTCGAAGCCGATGCGTCGAGCGCCGAGCTCTCGTAGGAGTACTGCGTCGGCCCTGGCGAAGTCACGCTCGCGGTCGTAGACCGTGAAGCCGGGTGCCTCCAGCCGTGCCTGCTCGGCGTTGAGCCGGCTGGTGACGAGGTACGCGACGTCGTGTGCGATGACGAGGTGGCCGGCTGACTCGTTGGGCGGGATGTCCTCTCCACTGTACCCGCTCAGCCAGAACCGGTTGGACGGGTGCGTGACGACGACTGCATCCAGGCCGTGCTCACGCAACTGGTCTCGCAACGACGCAAGGCGATGTCCAGGTCTCACGACCGCTCCTCCTCCGCGCGATCCATCAAGTACCGCAGTGCAAGCTCGTACCCGGCCGGCCCGAGCCCGGCGATCTGGCCCAGTGTAACCGGCGCAATCACCGAGCGCTGCCGGAACGGTTCGCGCGCATGCACGTTGGAGAGGTGGACTTCGATCGCTGGAGCGGGAACGGCGGCCAGCGCGTCACGCAGGGCGATACTATAGTGCGTCAGCGCGCCCGGGTTGATCACGATACCGCAGACGCTCCAACCGTACTGCTGGATCTGGTCGATGAGTTCGCCCTCGTGGTTGGATTGTACCGTCACGAGTTCAAAGCCGCGCGTTTCCGCCATCCGGCGCAGCCGCTCGTTGATCTCCTCCAGCGTAGCGGAGCCGTAGATGTGCGGCTCTCGCCGTCCGAGGAGGTTCAGGTTCGGGCCGTGAAGCACCAGGATCAACCGTCGAGCTGGCAGAGCTTGCTCCCTCATCGGATCCACCCCATTGCGCGCACTTCCTCGACCCCGAGCAGCCCCAGCAGCACACGATACGGCTCCGGGTTCTCCGGATGGTACTCGAAGCGGGCCCGCTCGAAGTACTGCACCGTGAGGCCGGAAGCAGGGTCGGTGAACTCCTCACTGATGGGATAGCCAAAGAGGGCCAGCGACTCCCGGAACGAGACACCAGGATCTCCGAACTCCACCCCGTGTGACCGCCAGTAGGCGCGGAAACCATTACAGAGCCGGTGCCCGGTCTCCGGGAAGTAGTCGCAGTTGGCATCGCTCACCGCATTCACAGGCCGGAAGGGAGCGGCACTGAGCAGGCCGCGCCGCTGGGCGTCCTGGACGCCGAGCCTCCCGAGCTGGACCTCGTACGGTGTGCCACGAAGCTCGGGGTGAAACTCAAAGCGCTGGCGCTCAAAGTACTGGATGGTGAGGTTCTTGCCCAGGTCAGGGTTCAGCTCGTCGAACTCCTCAGTAAGGGGGTAGCCGAAGACCATCAGGCCGCCGCTCCGCTCCCAGAACTGCTTGAAGCCGAAGGCCAGCGAGTGGCCGGTCTCCGGGAAGTAGAGACGATCGCGGGTAGAAGGCACTGCCGGAATGCGCGTGGCCGGCGTGTTGAGCCGGGCGATCTCCTCCCAGACGCCGGGATCCTCGTGGCCCAGCCGCCACACGGCGAACCCGCCGAGTCCCTCGTCGAGTACTACCCTCAGCCGCGCCGCCACGCTGGCCGCGCTCGCATACCAGACCTCGTGGGCATGCCCCTGGTCGTCAGTGTAGCGCACCCAGGCCTCCTGCTCGAACGAGTCGTAGCCGCTCGTCGCGCCCGGCCGGGCGGCGAGTGCGACGGCCTGCTCATAGCGGACGGAGCTGGCTGGAGGCCCTTCCACCGTATCCCAGTCATACCCGTAAAGGGGGATACCGAGCAGAATGACCGGCCTGGGGATCTTGCTCTCCGCGTAGTCGACGACGCGCTGCACCCAGGTGATCGGCGCGATCGGCCCGGGGCTGCCACCGCTGTAGTGGAAGTCGTAGGCCATGACCACGACGAAGTCGTTGATCTGGCCGAGTGCGGCGTAGTCGTAGGCACCACCCCAGGCTGTCGGGGTGTCCGACGTGCGAGCAGCGATAGCCTGTGTCACCAGCTTGCCGCGAGGGCGAAGCTGTCCAGCGAGCTCTTGCATGAAGGCAGTCAGCAGCGGCGCGTCGCTGGCATTGACCGCCTCGAAGTCGATGTGGATTCCGTCGTACTCTCCGTCCACGACCAGTCGAACCAAGCGCTCGATGATCTTGGCTCGCTTCTGCGCGGTGTCGATCATGTCGTGGAACTCGTCCCAGCGTGGCACGTTCTTGATCATCGGCACGATCTGCACACCGGAGCGGCGCATGAGATCGAGCGCGCGGGCATCGCTGAAATCCTCAATCGTGCCATCGGCGTTGAGGTGGTAGAAGTAGGGTGCGACGATGTCGAGCTGGCCGATTTGCGCTTGCAGCGTGCGCCACGACGTGGGATCGTAGGTCACGTAGTAGCCCCAGCGGATCACTGCCGGGCGGGCAGCGCGCGCGGTGGGAGGAGAGAGCAGCGGCGTGAGTGAAAAGGCGAGGAGCAGCGCCGCGGCCAGTACCCTGGCGGCACTCCGGTAACCGGCTCGCTTCGGCGGGGCAAGGCTCGCGACGTATTGCTGCTGCGACGCGCGACCGAGCGACCGGCGTGTCGTCTTCCCCGTCAAGAATGTCCCCCTTCCCTGTCTTCTGAGGCACGGTGGCCGTACAGGTACCTCTCGCCTGCTGAGCAGGTCTTTCGACGCGGCTCGCCTAGCCTCGCGGTGCGGCCTGAGCGGCCACCGCAGGCACCGACACTCGAACTGGAACCGTACCGTCGATGCCCGTGATCGTCGCCTCGCCGGTGAAGCGTACGAGCGGTGTCAGGTAACGGTTACCAGGGTTCCCCGCATCGGTGTAGACGATTTCGACGCCAGTGACGGTTACGCTGGCCGGCAGCGGTTCGGTACCCGGGGGCATGCCTTCCACCGCGACCTCCAGGTATCCCCGTCCCCGTAGCACGTCTTGCCAGAGCGAAGCCGCGTCGCGCAGGCTGTAGATGGAGGACTCGAACGCGGCAGGCCAGTTGATAAACGCTTGCTGAATTGCGCCGTCTGCGGTAACGGTCACGGTGGCTCGCGGCACAGCGGCGAGGATGGGTGACGGCTCGGCCGGTTGGAAGACCACGATCGCCAGGCCGGCCTCCTCCAACCGGTCAGTTACCGTTCCTTCCCCCAGTCCTTCTCCTACGAGCTGGTGCGAGGTAAGCCAGTCACGTGCAGTCTGGATCAACAGCGCGTCCTCAGGTAGCTCGCCGCCGGGCTGCGCCGTTGCCAGCCGTTGGTACTGGATCAGATCGCCAGCGACGTAGAGTTCCTGTTCCGAGTCAGCTACGTGGAAGGCATCGCCTGATTGGGTGACCTCGCTCTCGATGCCGAGCGCCAGGGCAATCGTTCTCACTCGATCCGCGTCCCAGGTCTTCGGCACAGCGCGGTAGACCGGAGCCTCTTTCGGCACGAGGTCGAGGCTCAGCGCGAGGGTGTAGTGCGGCTGCAGGCGGGCGAGATCGGGCCGCGTTTGCGGCATGTTCGGCGGCGGCAGTTCGCCGAACTGCCCGATGACGAGGGGCGCTGCCGGTGTGGGCGTCGTCTGCGGGGTCGATGGCGCTTCAGGCGATGAGGCGGCGCTCTCCTCGACCGTCGGCGTCCGCTCGTCGACAACCGGCGTCACGGTCTCGATCCCGAGTTCCGTAGACGGAATCGGTGCCGCAGTGGGCGTGCCAGCAGGTCCCTCACCTGCTTCACCACGCAGCCCGAGGGCCAGCCAGCCGGCGAAGATCCCCATAGCGAGCAACCCCAGCGCTGCCGGCACGACCCAGCGCTGCTGCCCTCTTGCCCGCCGCCTGCTCCGGCGTCGTCCCGACATCGATGCCACTCGTCTCCTTCGCTGCGCGGGTCTTATTGCCCGCGACTCGCACCAGGGAGGCCACCTGAGCGGCCTCCCACCGATACCTCGTGCCCCGGTAACCTGCAGTAGTCGCTCGAAAGCGGGTCAGCAGGGCCCAGCCGTTCAGGCGAGCACCTCCTGAATGCGACGTAGCTCGATGATCTGGTCGCGGATGAGCGCCGCCTTCTCGAACTCGAGCGCTTTCGCGGCTTCTTTCATCTGTTTCTCCAAATCGCGGATCAGCCGGGCCAGTTCGTCCGGCGGCAGCTCGGCGATCACCCCCGGCTTGCTCTCACGATCGGCCCGATAACCAGCTCGCTCCTCGGCGACCGCCTTGACGCGGTCGGTCAGATCCCGCACCTCTTTGACGATGCCGCGCGGAACGATGCCGTGCTCCTCGTTGTAGGCCATCTGGATCGCCCGGCGACGATAGGTCTCGTCGATGGCGCGCCGCATCGAGTCGGTCACCGTGTCGGCATACATGATCACCAGGCCGTTGACATGCCGCGCCGCCCGGCCAATGGTCTGGATCAACGCGGTGTCAGAGCGCAGATAGCCTTCTTTGTCGGCGTCGAGGATCGCCACCAGCGAGACCTCGGGCAGATCCAACCCCTCGCGCAGCAAGTTGATCCCGACGACCACGTCGTAGACGCCGAGCCGCAGGTCGCGCAGGATTTCGACACGCTCGAGCGTATCGATCTCGCTGTGCAGGTAATGGGTGCGGACGCCGACCTCCTTGAGGTAGTCCGCGAGGTCTTCGGCCATCTTCTTCGTCAGCGTCGTCACCAGCGCCCGCTCGCCGCGGGCCACCCGCTGGCGGATCTCGTGGATCAGGTCGTCGATCTGGCCGCGGGTGGGCCGGACGCTGATCTCCGGGTCGACCAGGCCGGTCGGGCGGATCACCTGCTCGACCACCTGCTGGCTCACTTGCAGTTCGAACGGCCCAGGCGTGGCCGAGACGTAGATCACCTGGTTGATGCGCTCCAGGAACTCCTCGAAGGTGAGCGGCCGGTTATCGCGGGCCGAGGGGAGGCGGAACCCGTACTCGACCAGGACGTCCTTTCGCGAGCGATCCCCGTGGTACATCCCGCGCACCTGGGGGATGGCCATGTGCGATTCGTCGATGAACATCAGAAAGTCCTCGGGGAAGTAGTCGAGCAGCGTCCACGGCGGCTCGCCCGGCGCCCGGCGCGAGAGGTGCCGGGAGTAGTTCTCGATGCCCGAGCAGTAGCCGACCTCGCGGAGCATCTCCAGGTCGTAGAGTGTGCGCTGCTTGAGCCGGGCGGCCTCAAGGAGCTTACCCTCCGCCTCCAGCTCGCGCACGCGCTCCTCCAGCTCCGCTTCGATGTCCTGGATGGCCAGCAGGAGCTTGTCCTGGCTCGTCACCCAGTGCTTGGCCGGGTAGATATCGATCTCGGCACGCTCCGCGAGGATCTCGCCGGTCAGCGGATCGATCTCGACGATCCGCTCGATCTCATCGCCCCAGAGTTCGACCCGCACCGCGATCTCCTCATAGGCCGGGAAGATCTCGATGACATCGCCACGAGCTCGGAAGGTGCCGCGTACCAGGGTCAGGTCGTTGCGGTCGTACTGGATATCGACCAGGTGACGGAGCAGCTTGTCACGGCGGATCTTGCCGCCGCGCCGGAGCGAGATGACGGTCTTGCCGTACTCTTCCGGCGAGCCCAGCCCGTAGATACAGGAGACGCTGGCCACGATGATGACGTCACGCCGTGTCAGGAGCGCGCGGGTGGCGGCGTGGCGCAGCTTGTCGATCTCGTCGTTAATCTCCGTCTCTTTCTCGATGTAGGTATCCGTGCGCGGGACATAGGCCTCCGGCTGGTAGTAGTCGTAGTAGCTGACGAAGTACTCGACCGCGTTGCGCGGGAAGAACTCGCGGAACTCGGCGTAGAGCTGGGCGGCCAGCGTCTTGTTGGGTGCCAGCACCAGCGTAGGGCGCTGCACTTGCGCGATGACGTTGGCCATGGTGAATGTGTTGTGGACGAACAGGCCGCCGTGGCCGGCCAAGAACGTCTCGTTGTCCGCGACGGCCAGGTCGTACACGAAGTCCTCGCCGGGCGCGCGCTCAACCGACCTGATCGGCGTCCAGAAAAGGTGCAACAGCGAGTCCATCGCCTTCAGTTGTTGGAGCGCTGCTCCGTCCGCCCGTATCTCCGCGGCCTCTTCGAGAGCGCCCAGCAACCGGCAAGCGAGGACGCGGGAGGGGTGGCGATGACCGTTCTCGATCAGCGACAGCGTGGCACGGCTGCACCCTGCTCGCTCGGCGAGTCGAGCCTGTGACAGGCCGAGCGTGATGCGCAACTGGCGGAGCCTGGATCCGTCCAGCGGCACGATCTCGACGTTCGTGTTGCCCGCTTGCCTGAGCAGCCTTTCGAGTCGCTCGGTCTTGCGTGTCAGGGTAAAGCCGATTGACTCACGGAAACGCTGGAGGGACTCCTGGCCTGAGATGGAAAAGCTCCAGTAGACTCCCCGCTCCGAGCGACCGGGCAGTTTCACCGGTCGAGGTCGGATACGCGCCACGATCCCGAAACGAAGCAGGGCGTAGGAGAGGTCTGAGGCAAGCGACTCGCTTGCAGTAAGGCACGTCACCCCAGCACGCTCGACAGTTCCACCGGCTGTGAAGTACGCCTTGAGGAGCTGAGCGAGCTGCGCGTTCGAGAGGCGAGGCCAAAACGGGGGAAGCCGCTTGGATCGGGCGTCTCGACCACACCAGCGGGCGAGCAGGTGTGCCCAGAAACGTGAGTGCACTCGATACAGGTCGAGCTCCTCGCCGGCGATGCCAGCAGTCGTTTGTACCCTGAGGCTCTCCTCGATGCCCCGGACGATCTCGGGATCGGTGGACGAGAGGATGAAGGACTCTGATCCGCTATGGCCTTCCGCCACGTAGTAGCCGAGCAGTCGCAGCAGCGCCGGGGTGAGGGGCAGAGAGGCTGCTGCGGCATGCCGGCGCGTGATTGTCCTGAGGAATGCTCCCGTAGCCGGAGAGGGCGCTTCAACCACCATCCGTCGACACAGCCCGAGCGATACGCGCCCGCCCCGATGGAGGAGGAGCGTATGTGCCTCCGGGCGGGAGAAGAGCGGCTGGCGCGCTGCCCGATGCGCTGCCCAAACCTCGGGGAAGGCCTCCAGCGCACGGTGCACCCGCTGGTCTCTGTCCAGCTCTTCCGTGAGAGGGAGAGCGACGAGTGGATCGGCAGGTTCGGGTAGCTCGCGTGGCAAAGGCAGGTAATCAGAAGCCCGGAGCTCATCGGTACGCAGCAAGCGGAGCTGCCCATCTCGCAGGGCGTAAAAGTTGTGATCCCCTGTGACGATGACCGTGCGGCCGCAGGCTGTCGTCACTTTCCAAAGCTCGTCTGGGGATCGGTGGCGAATGAACTGCCGAACCGGCTTCCACAGAGCTCGACCGGTCTTGGGGTCGAAGCTGAAAACTTCGACCGGTTCTTCCAGCAGTGTCGGCTCGAGGACTTCAGCGTCCGCCACGAGGTAGCATCGCCTTGCGTGCCGCGCCATCAGGCGATCAATGAGTGGGCCGATCTCCGCGACGGCAACACGCGTCCCCTGCCGGAACAGGATAGGCGTGCGCCCCACAACGCTCTTGCCGGAGCCGGTGACCCCGAGGAGCGTTTGGTGCCGGTAGCCTCGTCGCAGCCCCTCGACGAGCTTCTCGATCGCCTGTGGCTGGTCGCCGGTAGGTCGGAGATCGGTCACGAGCTGGAATTCAGGCATAGCACACCTTTACTGGCAGTCGTCATCCTCGACGGCACCCGAGAAGTATACCCGCGCTGGCTGCCCGGGCACCCCGCAACGTTGCCAGGCTGGCACCGGAATTCACCAGGTACGCGCCTGCTGTCCACGGCGCAAGGTGTCCGGTCTTCGAGCGCGTGCCCCGCGTACCCGGATGTTAGCCGCCCGGCGCCACTAGCTCCAGGTGGGCACCGAGCGCCTGTTGCTCGGGGATGACGATGCCGGCCCGGCCCGGCGCCGACTCGACGAGGATACCGGCCTGCTCGAGGGTCTGCCTCGACTTCTCCAGGTTTCTTACCTGGAGCACGACCTCGAGGGGATGCTCGCCGTCGCGCTCGATGGCCTGCTGTACCGGCCCATCCCCGACCGCAGCCAGTAGCTCGATAGTGAACCCGCCCACCTGGAAGCGAGCGCGCCGGGCGGCCAGCTCCAGCACCTCGTCTTGCCCCTACAGCTCCAGACCGAGCTGCTGCTCGTACAGGTGCAGACCGCGCTCCAGGTCGGCGACTGTGATCCCAACCACCCCGGTCGCACCGTTCTGGTGGGTGCCTGGGCGTTCCCAGGAGAGTCGCTCGTTATCGAGGAGGTACCACACTGCCCGCCCCATCGACACTCCCTCCTGCCATCTGAGCGGGCGACGTTGTACCCGTCGGTGAGCGCGTCACGAAGCAGCGGTGGAGTGCGCTCGTCTGGTGTGCCGGATTACTCAGCGTTTGGAGCGGGTGCAATCGCAGATGCGTGGCCAGTGTAGGCCGACACCAGGATGGTGAGGGGGCACGGTGGAACGGAAACTGCCGAGCTGGATGCTCGTCAAATGACGGTTCTCATCGGGTCACCGAGTAGTAGCTCCCATGCCGGTATGGGCCGTCGCGCCGTTCCGGGTCACACCGTATCGGCAGCTAGACGCTGGGTGTCAAGTAGCGGGATGACAGGCCAGCACTGCAGCGTCACGGAACGATGGCCCAGTCATCAGGGAGCCGGTAGTAGTAGAGCATGCGGGTGGGCTGACCTGACCGGCGGATTCGACCGCGATCCTCACGCTGCAACTGGCCGTAGCTGTTCTGGATCTGGATGATTCGTCGCGCGCCGAGGTTGTAGAGGATCAAGCCTGAATCGACGGGTTGCAGGCTGAGATCTCGCGTCACCTCGTCCAGCACGCGGAAGGGAGGCAACGTTGCCGACGGTCTCTGCTGGAGCATGGCATGGAAGGCCGACGTGTCCTCCGGCGTGTTGTGCTCGTCGAAGATCGCCAGCCCTCTCCGCACTTCGTTGATAAAGTCGGCATCGTACGGCCGCGTGAACTCGAGGAACTCCTGGAGCGTTCGCGGGCCACGACTACAGGCAGCAGCGAACATTTTGATCGCATGGCCTGGGCCCACGAAGCTGACAGCGCCCTGAGAGTCGATAACGGTAAACCGAACGAGTGTCACAGACTCACCATGACCCTTCGCGAAGACCCGACGGCTCCTCGCCGGTGCTCCGGCGATGCGAGCGTCTTGGGAACAGCCTCTGGCAACTGTACCATAGAGTTCGGACGATATTAGGAAAGGGTTGGCCGCGTGAGCGGGCAGGCGCTTCCTACTGATCGTTATCATCGCCAGGTGCTGTTGCCGCAGATCGGCGTCGATGGCCAGCGGCGGCTGCGGAGTGCACGGGTCTGCATTATCGGCGTGGGGGCACTCGGTTCTCATGTCGCTGACCACCTGACTCGCGCAGGGGTCGGCTTCTTACGCCTGATCGATCGGGACGTACCCGAACGCACGAACCTCCAGCGACAAGTCCTCTTCGACGAGGCGGACGTCGAGGCTGCGATCCCGAAGGCGGTCGCGGCAGCGCGGCGCCTGGGTGCAGTCAACCGCGAGGTGCGGCTCGAACCGGTTGTCGAGGACGTGAACTCGGGCAATATCGAGCGCCTCATCGCCGACGTCGACCTGATCATCGATGGCAGCGACAACTTCGAGCTACGCTATCTCCTCAACGATGCGGCGGTGAAGCTGGGCCGACCGTGGATCTACGGCGGTGTCATCGCGACCCACGGGACGACCATGACCATCGTGCCGGGGGAGACCCCCTGTCTCCGCTGCATCTTCCCCGATCCGCCCCCGCCTGGTGTCGCGCCGACCTGCGACACGGTCGGCGTCCTCGGCCCGGCGGTCGCGGTGGTTGGGGCGCTGCAGGCAAGCGAGGCGATCAAGCTCTTGGTGGGGCACCCAGAGGCAGGTAGTCGCTGGCTGCTCGGCTTCGATGTTTGGACGCTTGAGATGACGCGCCTCGAGCTGCCGGACCGCAGTCCGCATTGTCCGACCTGTGGCCTCGGCCGCTACGACTTCCTCGAGCGAGTCCCGGCGTCGCAAACTCTTCAGCTCTGCGGGCGCGATGCGGTGCAGGTGAGTATCCGACCGCCTGTCTCGGTCTCGTTCCCTGTGCTCGCGGAGCGACTCCGTGGCTCTGGTGAGGTAAGCTATAACAGCCACGTCTTGCGGTTTCGGACTGAATCGTTCGAGTTGACGATGTTTCCCGACGGACGGGCGATTATCAAGGGAGTCACCGATCCCGTCGAGGCGAGGGCCGTCTACGCCCGCTATGTCGGAATGTGAGCCATGATCTACTTAGACAATGCCAACGCGAGCTGGCCCAAGCCCGAAATCGTCTACCAGACGCTCGGCGAGTTCTTGCGCGGCGCGGCAGGGAGCCCAGTGAGCACCTGCCACCGGATGGCCAGGGAAGCTGCGCGAGCAGTCGAGCAGACACGCTGGGGGCTGGCGAGGCTGCTTGGCCTCGACGATCCCTCGCGGGTCATCTTCACGGCCAACGCCACCGATGGGCTGAATCTCGCCATCAAGGGCCTGCTTTCCCCCGGCGACCACGTCGTGACGACGGTACTGGAGCATAACTCCGTGCGAAGGCCCCTGCGAGCCCTGGAGGCGATCGGCGTCAGCATGACCAAAGTGCCGGCCAGTGCCGAGGGCTTCATCGACCTCGAGGCGATCCGCGTGGCGCTGCGACCCAATACCCGGCTGGTGACGGTGACTCATGCCTCGAACGTGAATGGCGCGATCCAGCCCATCCGGCAGGTGGCGGATATCGTGCACGAGCACGGGGCTCTGTTACTCGTCGATGCCGCGCAGACCGTCGGCGCGCTCCCCTTCGCGCTCGCCGACCTCGACGCCGACTTGCTGGCCTTCAGCGGGCACCGCGCCTTGATGGGGCCGCCAGGTACCGGCGCACTCGTTATCGGATCACGCGTCGAGCCGTCCGATTTGTCGCCGCTGCGCGAGGGAGGTACCCAGGGGGACACAGAGAGAGACGTCCAGCCCCGTGGCCTCCCGGATCGCTACGAGGCCGGGTCGCTCAATACCGTTGGAATCGCTGCGTTGGGCGCCGCGCTGGAGTTCTTGCACCAGATCGGTATCGAGCGCGTAGCAGCACACGCCCGAGTGCTCGCAGACCGTCTGGTGCAGGGGCTGAGTGCCATCCCGGGCGTGCGTGTCCTCTCGCCTTCCGACACGAGGCGGCGAGTGGCTGTTGTCTCATTCGTCGTGGATGGGTGGAGCCCGGCCGACCTCGGCGATGTGCTCGATCGTAGTTTTGGCATTGCCTGCAGCACCGGCCTGCATTGCTCGCCAGATGCTTGCCGGACGTTGGGCGTTTTCCCTCGCGGGACGGTGCGCTTCTCACCCGGCTTCTTCACGACAGAGCAGGAGATCGACCTCGCCATCGCAGCCGTCCACGAGCTCGCCCGCACGCCTCTCCATCTGGCCTGAGGGGGGTGTGTCCATGCCGGAAAATCGACGTTCGACTCGCCTGGAAGACCAAATCCGAGAGATCCTGGAGCAGGTAGACCGCGAGCCGGCCTGGCGGCGCTGGAGTCGGCGCTTTCGGCGGCGACCACGTCTGGAACTCGTCAAGCCCCGCACCAGAAGGTGGTCACTCTGGATGGAATCAACCTGGGTCTGGATAGGGGCGACCTTCGGCCTGGCACTCCTTGCTCTCGTGCTCTCTGACTGGTCACGCACGCTCGCGTTAGTGCTGGCCATCGGAAGCCTCGTTGTCTTCTTTCTCCCGATCGTGGCGCAATTCCGCCGCAGTGCCGCGACGTCGTCCAGCCCGCGGCGCTGGCGAGGACGGGACATCGATCTCCCTCCACCTCGCGTTGGCCTGCTGGGTCGGCTCCGCTACTGGCTCTGGCGGCGACGCCAGCGCCGGTGACCGTCTAACCGGTGTGTTGTTCCTGGCTGGGTTATGCTAACGAGCGAGGGAAGGCGAAGCGCTCCTGGTACAGGTACAGGGATGTGGGTGGGGGATGCCGAAGATCGTCAGCGATATCGTCGATGTCTACGTCTTTCGCCGCCACCGCAAGACAGTTCAGTTCCTGCTGCTGCATCGGCGCCCCGATGTCCCGCTCGGCAACACCTGGCAGGCAGTGCACGGGAAGATCCTGCCGCACGAGCGCGCTGTCGAGGCCGCACTGCGCGAGCTGCGCGAGCAGACGGGTCTCGTTCCTCAGAAGCTGTACTCGGCTGACTTTATCAACCAGTTCTATGACCATACGACCGACTCGATCGTCTTAGCCCCATCGTTCGCCGCTCTGGTCGAGCCGAGAGCGACTCTCCAGCTCGCCAGCGACTACAACGACTACGCCTGGTGCGACCTGGAGGAGACCGTCGCCCGACTCCTCTGGACAGGCCAGCGCTGGGCAGTCCGGCACATCTACGATGTGATCGGCCTCGGCGGCGAGGAGGCCGAGTTCTATGCCCTGACCTGAGCGCGGTAGTCGCCAAGAGCGGCGCTCGGCTCAGGTCGGCGGCGCGCGTCGCCAGCGAAGCAGGCAGCTAGATCCGAACCGCGGTGCCGCACGCGGTCACCATCAACATGCCGCCGCCACCGCCCATCTCGATGGTCTCGTAGTCGAGATCGACACCGATGATTGCGTTGGCACCGAGTTGCTCGGCGGCCTGCCGCATCTCGTCGAGCGCGATCTCGCGTGCCCGCCGCAGCTCCGCCTCGTAGGCGCCGGATCGGCCGCCGACGATATCGCGGATGCCTGCGAAGAGGTCGCGAAAGATGTTCGCTCCGAGGATCGCCTCACCGGTCACGATCCCCAGGTACTCCCGCACGGTCTTACCCTCGATCGTGTTCGTGGTCGTGATGATCATCGCCATCGGTGCCCCCTCTCCACGGTTCGCGCCAGTTCGCTCACGTATCCAACCGAACCCATTTGGCGTTCCAACTCCATGCCCCCACGGTTCACTCTGTGAGACAACTGCGGCCTGCTGCACATCAGGATAGCCGCAACCTCGCCTGCGGGCGAGCATGGCAGAGCGTGCAGGCATGGCGTAGGGCCGAGAAGGAAAGAGCTGGCCACACCGAGTGGTACCGGTGTGGCCAGCCGGCTGACGAGCGCAAACGATGCAGGAGCGCGCGAACGAGCCCTGGCGAGGGTACCGCTCGCGCTACCCGACGACCCAGGCGTTGAAGCGCTCGACCACCTCGTCGAGGTGATCAGCCCACCACTCATAGTCTGGGTAGACTTGGAGCGCCTTGTTTTCAGGCGAGCTAGGCAGGATTGCCCGGCGCTCCTTCGGCAGCGCGTCGAAGGCCTTCTGGTGAGCCGGGCCGTCAGGGTAGATCATCGCGAAAGAGCCCTGAATCTCCGGCCGCAAGGCGAAGTTGATGAAGTCGTGAGCTACGTCCACGTTCTTCGAGCCGCGCGGGATGACCAGCGAGTCACTGGACAGCCGGCCCTGTTTCCAGGTGTAGGCGAGGGGCGCTCCCTGCTCGATCACGACTTGCACCCGCGCGATCCAGGCATCGGTCATGTCGACCTCGCCATCGGTCAGGAGCTGCGCCGGCTGGGCGCCCGCTTCCCACCAAACGGTGATATGCGGCTTGATTCGATCCAGCGAGCGGAACGCCCGGTCGACATCGAGCGGGTAGAGCTGGTCGATCGGCACCCCATCGGCCAGGAGCGCGGCCTCGATTGGGCCCCACTGGGCATACTTCTGGAAAGCGCGAGGACCGGGAAAGCCCTCGACGTCCCAGAAGTCGGCCCAACTGCTCGGGGGCTTGTCGGGGAACTTGTCCTTGCGGTAGGCCAGGCAGGTCGAGTAGTAATAGTAGCCGACCCCGTGCTCGAGGATCAGCTCCGGGAAGATGTCCTTCGTGTCGATCTTCTTGTAGTCCAATGGCTCGAGCAGGTTCAGCCGGCCCATGGGAATGACCGACTCGGTGCCCACGTCGACCACGTCCCACTGGACGTTGCCCGACTCGACCATCGTGCGCAGCTTGGCCTCGTCGGTCGCGTCCTCGACGATCTGGCATCCGGTGAGCCGCATGAAGGGCTCGTAGATTGCCTGGCGGAGGGCATCCTGGAGCGCACCACCCCAGGAGGTCACGACGATGGTGCGCCCCTTCCACCGGTTCGGGTCGTCATAGCCGGGTACGGTGAGTTCCGCGAGTGGCGCCGTCGGTGTGGCTGCAGGAGCCGCCGGGCTTGCCGACGGTGGGGCCGGAGTAGGAGTGCCCGGCTGGCGGCAGGCACTGAGCGAGACGCCCGCGGCGAGCAAGGTCGTGATGAAGTGGCGCCGCCGCATCCGGTGCTGTCGCTGCAGCAGGCGGAGGAGCGCGTCGAGTCGATCGGCCATGTACGAACCTCCTCTCGCTAGCTTGAATGCCCTCTACCGGCACAAAGCAATGACTGCCCGTTCTCACTGCGGGAACGGCAGATGGATGGCATCGGCTGCCGCGCGGCCCTCCGCAAAGCGGCTGAGCCGGATCTCGTCGGCGGGCAGGTCGACCACGCGCTCATCGACGATCAGTTCGGCCATCTTCAGTCCCAGAGCCGGCCCCCACATGATGCCGTGGCCACCGGCGGCCAGGACGTAGAAACCGAAGCGCGCCTCGTCGATGATGGGCAACTGATCCGGGGTATAGTCGATCGAGCCCGTCCACGCTCGCCCGGGACGCAGGCCTTGCAGCCCGGGGATAGCGCTTTCCCAATCCGACTTGATGCTCTGGTAGTAGTCCCAGTCGAATTCCAGAAGGAAGCGGTCGCTCGGGTCTGCCTGCTCCAGCGGGTTGCTGAAACCGATCAGCACGCCTTGCTCGTCGGGTCTGAGGTAGTAGCCGGAGCTGAGCACGAACATCATCGGGAAATCGGGCGGCATGCTCTCCGGCCGCGTTGGGAAGGACATCACCATATGGCGCGACGCGGCGACAGGGATATCGATGCCCAGCAGCGCCCCGATCTGGCGAGCACCCCGCGGCCCACCAGCGTTCAGGACGCGCTCAGCCTCGAACGTGCCGCGGTCGGTCACGACTGCGTATCCGCTGTCCCGCGGCTCGATCGCTCGAACCTCGCAGCGCTCCAGCAGCTCGACCCCACGCGCACGTGCTGCCATCGCGATGTTGCGCGCGATAATCGCTGGCTCGACGAAGCCATCGTTCGGAGTGAACGTTGCCCCGGCGAAGCGATCCCAGTCGACGTAGGGAAGTCGCCGCTTCAGCTCGTCGGGTTCCAACCACTCATTCGCGACGCCGTGAGCCCGTCGCAGCTCCACCAAGCGCTGGAAGACCGCTTTCTCCATAGCCGACGACGCGACTACGTAGTACCCGACCTCGCGGAACCCGCTATCGACCCCTAACTCGTTGGCGAGCTCCAGGTAGAGTTCTCGCGACCACTTGCCGAGCTTGACCGCAGTCTCCGAACCTCCTTGCTGGCGGACGATTCCCGCTGACCGCATCGTGGCACCGTAGCCGGCCCAATATCGTTCGCAGACGAGGATCCGGCGCATACCGCGCTTCGCGAGGTGATAGGCTGTCCAAAGGCCGAGGTTTCCGCCACCGACGATGACCAACTCGTATGCAGCCATGGTGTTCCTCCTTTCGGCCGTTCAGGGTCACCGCGCAGATGGTGGGCGTGCTGTGCCCTCGGTGAGCCGTTCTTCAACTCGGGCGAGGAACTCGGCGGCCATCCGGCGGTTCAAGTCCTCGAACATCCGGCGGCCGAGCCCCGCCAGGACTCCGGGCGTCATCACGCGCAGCTCGTAGTGCACACGCGTGGACGAGTCCGGCGCGTCGGCGAGCACCGCAGTTGCGGTGGCTTCGATCGCCTCGCCAGTCAGCGGATCGACCGCGTGGGCCGTCAACGTCAGCCGCTCCTCCTCGATCAGCTCGGTCATGACCACCGTGGTTTCGAAGCCGAAGGAGAGCGGGCCCACGCGAAAGCGCACCTCGCCAGCATACGTGCGGTCGTCGATACGGCGGACGTTCCGCACGCCAGGTAGGCACGTCGCCGACTGCGGGACGTCCAGAAGGAACGCCCACACGAGGCGTCGTGGTACGCGTAGGGTCGTCTCCGCACGCGTCGTCGCGATCGTCGCTGGGGTATTGCCGCATGATGACATCACGTCGAGCATCCTTCGCTTCCGCCGTCGCCAGGGGGACGGGCGAGCGTGTACCGATCGGCGCATTCGACTCAGTCGTCCGCATCGACCTCGTCGAGATAACGGAATCCCCAGTCCTGGTACGGGCGGTCGACCGCCAGGGCTCGCTCCAGCATCCGCTCGACCCGGATGGCGTGTTCACGGCTTCGCTCGTCCGGAGCGCGAACTGGGTCGTACAGCTTGCTCATCTGCTTCCAGATGATGCGACGCTGGATCTCGCTCGTGCCCTCGACCATCCGCAGGCTGCGGTAATTGCGGTAGATCCTCTCCAGTGGGTAATCCCGGCAGTACCCGCGAGCACCGAACAACTGGACGGCCGCGTCGACGACATGCTGGCACGCCTCAGTCGAGAACAGTTTGGCCATCGCAGCTTCCTTCGCTGCGAACTCGCCGCGGTCGACCTTGCGCGCCGCTTCGTACATGGCCAGCCGGGAGAGCCAGATCGTGGTGGCCGCGTCGGCGAGCATCCACTGGATCCCCTGGAAATCAGCCAGTGGTTGCCCGAATGCGTGGCGCCGCTTGATATACGCTTGTGCCAGTTCCCACGCTCGCTCCGCGTAACCGACCGCAAGCGCGCAGCACTTGATCCTCCCCTCGTCGAGCGTCCGCATCAGGAGCCGAAAGCCCCAGCCGACTTCCCCGAGGACGTTCTCATCCGGCACCGTGCAGTCCTCGAAGACCAGCACGCTCTCATCCACACCGGCGTTCCCCATCATCTTCTGCCGCCGGGCCACACGCATCCCAGGCGTCCCCTTCGGGACGAGGAAGACGGTAATGCCGCCACGGGCCCCTTTCCCGGGGTCGGTCGTCGCGGCGACGGTAAACAGGTCGCCGCGCTCCGCCCAGGTGATCCAGTACTTGACACCGTTCAGCACCCACTGGCCGTTGCGCCGTTCGGCCCTCGTCGTGATGCCCTGGCCGTCCGAACCGACGGCCGGCTCGCTCATCGCGAAGACACCGATGATTTCCCCGCGAGCCAGTCTGGGCAGGTACTCGCGCTTCTGCTCCTCGGTGCCACCGTGGAGAAGCGCGAGGCTGCCGATGCCGTTGTTGAGGTCGACTACGTACCCGATCGCCAGCGGCGCCTTATGGAGCTGTTCGAGCACCAGGCAGGTCTCGAGCAAGTTGAAGCCGAGGCCGCCGTACTCCCTCGGGATCGTCATGCCGAAGTAGCCGCGTTTGGCGACGTCGGTGATAACCTCTTGGGGCAGATAATCCGTGCGCTCGATCTCGTCCTCGAGTGGCATCAGTTCGTCGTAGACATAGCGCTTCGTCTCTTCCACGAAATCGAGCACCTCGGGTCGCACGCCTTCCATGAGCCCTACCTCCCTTCGGCTCCGCGCACGATGACGAGTCCATCGACTACCCAGGCACCACCGCCTGCTTCGAGCACGATGAGCGGGTTCGCCTCCGCTGCCTCGATGAGGTCTGCCGCAGCCAGCGCAAACCAGCTAAACCGGGCGATGGCATCCGCGGCAGCCTCGCGGTCGCGGGGCGGAAAGCGCCGGTATCCCTCGAAGAGTCGTGTGGCGCGCAGGCTGGCGAGCATCGCCGCTGCCTCGCACGGGCTGACCGGTGCCCGGCGATAGACCACGTCGCGCAGAATTTCCACCAGTTCGCCACCGAGGCCGGCGCTCACGACCATGCCGAACGTGGGATCGCGGTGACACCCCACGATCAGTTCCAGCCCAGAGGGGACTTGTTGCTGGACGAGGAAACCACTGACTGTGAGCGACGGGAGCGCCTGGAGCGCGGCGTTCATCTCGCTCCAGGCACGCGTGAGCGCCTCGCGGTCGGCGAGGTGGAGGCGAACCGCGCCGAGATCACTCTTGTGGAGCAGGTCGGGGCCTTGCGCCTTCAACACGACCGGATAGCCGATCTCCTCGGCGGCCGCGATGGCTTCATCGAGGGTCAGGACGAGCTTCTCGCGTGGTATCCGCAGGCCGACCAGAGCGAAGAGCTGTTTGGCCTCGAACTCGGCGAGCACTCGCGGGCGATGTCCAAGCTGGCGTTCCAGTTCTCGGCGGAGTTCCGCCAGCGGCACTGGTGGCGAAAGCGAGGGTCGCTCACTCGCTCGCCAGCGGTTGTAGGCGGCAACACGAGCGATCGCCCGGTACCCATACTCCGTTCCCTGGAGAACCGGTATGCCAGCGGCGCGGAGCCCTTGCACCGCCGCCTCGTCCAAGCCGGTAGCCTGATTGGTCACGACCGCTATCGGCTTCGTTGTCCGGCGCGCCAGCGAGAGCACAGCCTCTGCGTAGAGGCGCGCCTCTTCGGTGTCCCGCACCATATCGGTGCCGAGCACAACCGTCTCGATATTCGGGTCGTCAGCCAGTGCTGCGAGGGCTGCCGGGTAGACGTCCTCGAAGTTGCCGGCGCCCCAGGCGTCCAACGGGTTGCTGACTGGAACATAGGGGGCGAGGATCTGGCGCAACCGAGCAGACGTCTGGGCGGCGAACTCGGGAAACTCGAGACCGACCCGTTCGCCCCAGTCCAGGATCAGGGTCTTCTCGCCCCCGCTATCGGTGACGACACCGACTCGGCGACTGGTCGGCCACCGGCCGGCGAGAAGGAACTCGGCGGTGTCGTACAGCTCGTCGATCGTGTCGACCCGGATCACGCCGTGCTGCGCCATCACATCGCGGAAGACCTCATCGGAGCCCGCAAGTGCTCCGGTGTGCGCCAGTGCTGCCGAGCGGCCCAGCTCTGAGCGTCCGACCTTGAGCACGACGACCGGGATCGAACGCGCGTGGGCCGCCTGGACGATTTCGAGGAAGCGCTCGCCATCCCGTACCGCTTCGAGAAAAGCAACGAGGAGACGCACTTCCGGGTCTGCCAGCGCGGCTTCTAGGTAGTCGGCCGCAGTCAAGACCGCTTCATTTCCACTGGATATCAGGTAGCGGAAACGGATACCCCGCGTGTTGTGTACCAGTGCCCAGAAGACTGACCCACTGTGGACGACGCCGACGACCGGGCCTGGGGCGAGATCGCCGGGGAGGTGATACCCGGTGAGAGTGACGCCAGCATCCGGTGTGACGAGCCCGAGGCAGTTTGGGCCGCAGACCATCACCCGCCGGGCTCTGGCGAGCTCCGCGATCTCGCACTGGATACGCTGGCCTTCGGGCCCTGCCTCACCGAAACCGGATCCGAGGATGACGGCCGCCTGCAGCCCTCGCTCCACCAACTGCCGGAAGACCTGGAGCGTATTCTCCGGGGAGAGGGCGATGACAGCGCACTCGGGCGTCTCCGGGAGCTCGTCGACCGTGCGGTAACAGGCGTAGCCCTCGACCGGCTCGCCGCTCGGGTGGAGCGCCCAGGCCGTTCCGGTGAAACCGAACCGTCGCAGGTTTGCGAGCACGGTGCGAGCCATGCGCCTGCGAGGGCTGGCGCCGACGACGACGACACTGCGCGGGCGGAGAAGCGGCTCGAGCCGGTTCCACGTCACCATGAGGCGGCCTCGAACTTCCGGATCTGCTCGCGTACGAGCTGGGGAATCGGACAGGCCTGTCCCGCTCGGGAATCGAAGCAGACAAGCACCAGCCGGCCGAAGGCATGGATCGCTTCTCGGTCGGGGTGAGCGATCACGAACTCGACATCGAAGCTCGATCGTCCGCACCGCAGGACGCGGACGCCGATGTGGAGCAGGTCATCGAAGCGCGCGGGCCTGAGGTAGTCAATATCGGCATGAACAACAGTCCAGTCGAAACTTCCGTCGCGAATAGTCTCGGACAGTGCGACACCGATATGCCGGAAGTATTCCATGATGGCCTGTTCTGTGTACTCGAGATAGACCGAAAAGTACACCACTCCCTGCTGGTCGCAGTCCCGATAGCGTACCCGCCATGGGTGCCAGAACCGGAACGCAGCGAGGGGGATCGGTGGAGTGATTCCCCGCGTCGAATTGGGAGCAGTTCGTTCGTCCACGGGCGCGGTACAACTCCTTTGCGGTGCTCCGAGATATGGCCTCGGCAGGCGGCCTGCCGCTTTTTGGCCTGCGTCGCGTCAGGTATGCGTCCACGCGTCGGAAGCGCAGATCACCTCCTGCGCGTCGAGAGCGGACACTACTCTGCCTATACCCTGTCGGGGGATGGGCTGGCAATACGCCAGTATCGGAAATCGCGAGAGGCATTTCATACACTTTTACAAAGGCGAGCGAACCTGGTACGATGCCGGTGCTATGGGTATCACCGTACGCGACTTGCTGGATCGACCAGACCTGCAGACACGCCTGATCGCGGGCGAGGCCGGGATCGACCGCCCGGTGACCTGGGCGCACGTCTGCGAACTGGAGGATCCGACGGCCTGGCTGAGCGGCGGCGAGCTGGTGATGACGGTTGGAATCGGCATTCCTGCTGATCCAGCCGGACAGGTTGCCTACGTCGAGCGGTTGGCACGGGCCCAACTCAGCGGGGTGATGATCTGCGAAGGGATGCGCGCCCCGAGGCTTTCCGAGGAGATGCTCGAGGCCGCCGACCGCTGGAGCTTTCCGGTGATGCTCACTGCGTTCGAGGTGCCGTTCGTCGCGGTGTCGCGGGTCGTCGCTGACGCGAACCGTGAAGAGGAGCACGCTCGGCTGTGGCGAACGCTCCAGGTGTACGATGTTGCGCGCCTGGCCGTCAACGCCGACCCGTCTCCTGTGGAGTTCATCGCCCGGTTGGAGCGGTGCGTCGGAGCGAGGCTCCTCGTCGTCGATCCGGCGATGGGCCAGGCTGTCCTCCCACCGAAAGCCAGTGTACCGGCCGCGCTCGCGCCAGCGCTGTCGCGGGCCCTGGAACGCTACTCGAGTGAGCAGCTACCGGCGATTATCCAGCTCCCTGACGCCGGCCCATCGACGATCGCCCTCGCGGTGCCAGCTCGCCGCCGCGCGTTTCTGGTGGTTAGCGGGCGGTCTCGCCGGGCCGCACACGATGTCGTCGTGCTCCGCCATGTCGCGACAGTGGTCGCGCTCGCGCTCGAGCGCATGACGGCGGACGTGGAGCGGAGGCGCCGGTTAGGCGGAGAGCTGTTCGCCCACCTCGCCGACCGGCGGATCACGCCGGATCTGGCGCTCGACCTGCTCCTCCAGGAGCAGGGGTTTCCGCCGCCGCCGTACGCCGTTGCCGCGCTCGCTGCAGACAGCGTGCCGTTGTGCGAGCTGCAGGACAGGTTGGATGCGTATGAGATACCCCACGTGGCGTTGCGCAGAGAGGGGTATGTGTACCTCTTGCTGCCCGACACCGACCGGATGAGGGAGTCGCTCTGCGAGGGGATACGCTCGACGTTTGTCGGGTTCAGCGAGCGGATCGGCACGCTTTCGCGCGTACCGGAAGCGATGTTGGAGGCACGGTGGGCGCTGCACCAGGCGCGTGAAGCCGGCCGGTCTCTCGTGCGCTACGGAGAGCAGGGGCTGGGCGGTGGGGGCGTGCCGCTGAGCGTCGAGCTTGCGCGCAGCCTCGCCGAACGCGTGCTGGGTACGGTGGTGGCGTACGATGCTTCCCGCGATGGACGATTGCTACGCTCACTCCGCTGCTTTCTGGAACACAACTGTTCGTGGAGTGAGACCGCGCGGGAACTGGGGATCCATCGGCAGACCCTCGTGTACCGCCTGCGCAAGGTCGAGAAGCTAACCGGCCTGAGGATCGATCGGACGAGCGACGTCGTGACGTTATGGCTGGCGGTGCAGGCAGCCGCTGCGCTCGGCCTGGGAGACGGCGAGCGGCAGCCGGTGACTGATGCCGTGAACGTGCCCACGACCCCGGGCGAGGGATCGCGCCGCGGCTGAGCGCCGCACCGGTCGTACCTGGAGTTGACCCAGGTCGAAGGGTCGGTGCGGCTACGGGAGGGCGATGGGAGATCCGTGCGCGAGCGGCAAGGCTGAGCGGGAAGAGCTATACTTGAGAGAGGTTGGCCGGAGTGGCGGAACGGCAGACGCGGCGGTCTCAAAAACCGCTGGGGGGCGACCCCCGTGTGGGTTCGAGTCCCTCCTCCGGCACTACAGGGCCACCGAGACGTCGGGGTGAAGTGAAGTCAATCCCTGGACACGGCATCCCCGCTGGCCAGTCCCAACGGGGGTGCCGCTTGTCGAGACGTCGTTGACTTGCCTGATCGCGTGTCTCACCTCGCCGGTCGCGATGATGCCCCACCACTGGCCAGGGCCGGGCGAGGAGGTCTACCCATCTGCCTGCGAGCCCGCAGGAGCACGGCCGCAATCGAAGTCGCTGGCTAGGCCGCCAGGCGCTCTCGTGGCTTCGATCTCCTACGCCGCAGGTCTTTCAAGACCTGTGGGTTATGGTAGACCGTGACGACGCACCCGTCTTCGACGACTACGACGATGCCCTGGAGGCGCTCCACGACGGGCCCTAACTGGGCCGACAGGCGCCGACCATCGCGGTGGCCGAAGAAATAGTGGAACGCTCCCCGGGCATAGAGTCGTCTGCCGTATCGGATCACCAGCCCGACAACCCATTCCGGGATCCCACGCTGCCGCGCGCGCATGCGCGCATGCGCGGTGAGTGCTGGAAGCCTCTCGCTGATGATGGCGTGCCTCCTCATCCGACAGAGCCCACTGCGCGCTCGAGTCAGATGGGAAACCCGCCTCGCCCGGTGAGGGGAAGTCTACCTGAATCCAGGGCTCACGGTCAAGAGGCCTCCTCCGGCAGGGGAGTGGCTCTCCACCGGGTGACGCGGCGTGATGGATCGAACCTCATGCCGAGGAAGAGAAGAAACCATCGACTGCGGCCGTGCTTGACACCGGAGGTGTGATGTGCTACGATACATACGCGATCCCGATGAGATCGCTCACGGGATCGGCGCAACGGTCAGCGAAAGCTGACCGGCCCCGGCCCGAACGGGCAACCGGGAGGGCCCACGCCAGAGGTCGCGGCGCCTGGCTCGATGCCAGCTCCGCGGGCCAATGGGACGCGACAGGGCGGCGCCGGTTCAGGTGACGGCTCGTCGGGATCGCGCTTTTGCTCCAGTTGCGTCTTGCAATCCAGGCGCTCGGCGAACGACGCGTGTCCTTCGATACCCTTCCACGGTGCAGGCACACGGGATCGATCTCCTGAGCCCCGGCGAGCCGAGAGGTCGGCCGGCCGTGGACACTGCTCTCCTCGAGGTGCTCACGCTCTTGACCTTCGACCTCCTGCCGCCAGTCGCTCGGTTGGGCCTGATCCACGCTGCCCGAGCCAGTCTTCGCTGCCTGGGACGACCTGCGACTGCCGTCACCCGTCCACGCCACGGTGCTCCCAATCGATGGCAAGGCCGATGCGCTCGACCAGTTCGCTGGTGGCCCGCTCGTCCGCCTCAGCACTCCGGCATTGTGCATCACGCACAAAGTTGTGCACGGGAATTGAGGCAGGCCGCCGATGGTTCGCTGATCGGGCCCTGCTACCGTTGAGGGAGGCGCGGCAACGGCGCCGCGTGCTCGGTGCGCGGTTGCACAGGAGCGAAGGAGAGGAGCGCGATGTACGGACGATGCACCACGCCGCAGGACGTGCTCCAGCTCATCCGGGAGCACAACGTTCAGATCGTCGATCTCCGCTTCACCGACCTGCCCGGCACCTGGCAGCATGCCTCGCTGCCCGCCGCTCACCTCTCGGCGGCCGACTTCGAGCGCGGCATCGGCTTCGACGGCAGCAGCATCCGCGGGTTCCAGGCGATCGAGGAGAGCGATATGCTCCTCGTCCCAGACCCGAAGACCGCGTTCGTCGATCCGTTCTGCTCAGTGCCGACGCTGGCCATCATCTGCAACGTGTACGATCCGGAGAGCGGCGAACCTTACTCGCGCGACCCCCGCTACATCGCGCAGAAGGCCGAGGCGTACCTCAGAGCCGCAGGGATCGCCGACGTGAGCTATTGGGGCCCGGAGGTCGAGTTTTTCCTGTTCGACCACGTCGCCTACGATGTCCAGCCTCACCGGATGGGTTACGCGATCGACTCGCGCGAGGGATACTGGAATACCGGCCAGGATGACGGCGCCCCCAACCTCGGCTACAAGATCCGGCCCAAGGAGGGGTACTTCCCAGTTCCGCCGCACGATAGCTTCCAGGATATCCGCAGCGAGGCGGCACTCACGCTGGAGCGGCTCGGTGTGCCGGTAGAGATGCACCACCACGAAGTCGCCACCGCTGGCCAGGGTGAAATCGACATGCGACGCGATACCCTGGTGGCGATGGCCGACAAGGTGATGCTCTACAAGTACGTGGTGAAGAACGTGGCGCGCAAGCACGGCTGCACGGCCACCTTCATGCCCAAGCCGCTCTTCGGCGACAACGGCAACGGCATGCATACTCACCAGAGCCTGTGGCGCGACGGGACGAACCTGTTCTACGCCCAGTGCCACTACGCCGAGCTGAGCGCGACGGCGCTCCACTATATCGCCGGGCTGCTGACACACGTCGACGCGCTGCTCGCCCTCACCAGCCCGACCACGAACTCCTACAAGCGCCTCGTGCCGCACTACGAGGCGCCGGTCAACATCGCCTTCTCCAAGCGGAACCGCAGCGCGTGCGTGCGCATCCCGATGTACGCCACCGGACCGGAGAACGCGGCGACGAAGCGCATTGAGTTCCGCCCGCCCGACCCGAGCTGCAACCCATACCTGGCGTTCGCTGCGATGCTTCTGGCCGGGCTCGACGGTATCGAGCGCCAGCTCGACGCTTCGCCGTTCGGGCCGCTCGACGTGAACACGTACCACTTGCCAGCCGAGCAGGCGAACGGCGTCAAGAGCGTGCCCGGTTCGCTCGACGCCGTGCTGGCTGCGCTGGAGCGGGATCACGAGTGGCTGCTGGTCGGTGACGTCTTCACCAGCGACGTGCTCGAGGCTTGGATACAGCACAAGCGGGAGAAGGAGTTGCAAGAAGTCAGCATCCGGCCGCATCCATACGAGTTCTACCTCTATTTCGATGTCTAGCGCGGGAGCGGCCGTTCGGCTCGCTTGAGGGCTGGTGGACGCACGGTGGGTGGGAAGGACAGGTGGCATGGGACCGTGAGGACGAGGAGTAGACTGTATGCATGGGCGGCACGACCCGGAAGCCCCGAGGCGACCGTCCGAGCGGGCAGCCGGGACGGCTCGGTGGACTGGTGGGAACGGTAGAGTTCAGCGAAGGAGACGACCGTTGGTTGTCGATACAAGCGTGATCGGCCGGCGAGCGCCTGCCCCGACGGCGGACGAGGTGCTCGCGCGGGCCGAAGAAGAGCGCGTCGAGTTCGTCAGCCTGCAATTCACCGATATCATGGGGATCGTCAAGAACGTGACTATCCCCATCGACGTTTTCCCGCACATCATCGAAGAAGGGCAGTGGTTCGACGGCTCCTCGATCGAGGGGTTCGCCCGGATCGCTGAGAGCGACATGTACCTGATGCCGGACCTCTCGACCTTCGCGGTCATTCCCTGGGAGCGCGGTACCGGCACGACGGCCCGGGTCATCTGCTGGGTCTATAACCCCAACGGCGATCTCTTCCCCGGCGATCCTCGCGTCGTGCTACTGCGCCAGCTCGAGCGGGCCGCGAAGCTCGGCCTCGTCTACAACACCGGGCCCGAGCTCGAGTTCTTCCTTTTCCGCAAGGAGAACGGTCGGATCGCACCGCTCCCGCACGACCAGGGCAGCTACTTCGACCTGACAACCGATCTCGCCGCAGCGGTGCGCAAGGACATGATCAAGGCGCTCGCGGCGTTCGGGATCAAAGTCGAGGCCGGCCACCACGAGGTCGCCGTCGGCCAGCATGAGATCGACTTCGAGTACGCCGACGCGCTCACGACCGCCGACAACGCCATCACCTTCAAGTACACGCTGAAGGCGGTGGCGCAGCAGCATGACCTCCATGCGACCTTCATGCCCAAGCCGATCCAGGGCATCAACGGCTCCGGGATGCATACGCATCAGAGCCTGGCCTGGCTCGAGAGCGGCCAGAACGCCTTCGTCGACACCAGCGATCCATACGGCCTTTCGGAAATCGCCAAGCGGTTCATCGCGGGGCAGCTCTACCATGCGCGTGGCATGTGTGCCGTGCTGGCGCCACTCGTGAACTCCTACAAGCGGCTCGTACCCGGCTACGAGGCGCCGGTCTACATAAGCTGGGCACGGCAGAACCGCTCGGCGCTGATCCGGGTGCCAGCGGTGCGCGCCGGGCGACTGCAGGCCACCCGGATCGAGCTGCGCTGCCCGGATCCATCGGCGAATCCGTATCTCGCCTACGCGGTCATGCTGGCTGCGGGGCTGGACGGTATCGAGCGCGAGCTGCCGCTACCGGAGCCGATCGAGGAGAACGTCTACCACTTTACCGAGGAGGATCTCCGGCGGCGCAACGTCGGCGTGCTGCCGTCGACGCTGGGTGAGGCGATCGCTGAGCTCGAGCGCGACGAGGTGATCCGGGAGGCGCTGGGCGAGCACGTCTTCGAGCGCCTGGTCGAGGCGCAGAAGCGCGACTGGGACGCCTTCCGCCAGTACGTGACCCCCTGGGAGATCGAGCGCTACCTCGAAATCTACTAGGCCACGCCTGAAGCACAGGCTGGAGACGGGGCAGGCGGTGCGGCCTGCCCCGTCTCCGTTTGCTCAGGATCACTGCTGGCGAGGTCAGTCGTCCGAACCCGTCCTACTCCGGCGAGCGACTCTCCTCGGCGGCCTGCCTGGCGAGCTTGCGCCGGAACTCGTGGACTTCGTTCTCGAAGCCCTCGTAGTGGAAGGTCACCCGGGACTGGTTGTTCGCGTCGCCAACGATATCGATCTCGACGAAGCCGCGGACGTCCTCGAACCGCATCCGGCCCGACACGTTACTGACGAGTTGCAGTCCTAAGCCCTCGGGCCCGAAGAACTTCCGCGCTCGTTCTGCGACCTCGTCCGGATGCAACCGGAAGGGATGCGTCTCGGCCATGATGCCCTCCCTCACTGCCGCTGAAACCACCGTTCGTTCGCCCACGACACGCTCGCTTTGTTCCCGTCGGGCGACCACCGCGCTCAGTCCGAGTAAACTGCGAGACCGGCCGGCCGTACCGTCCCTCTCGATGGCAGAGCGCACGGTACCGCCTACTGACATCGTACCCTGCGCCGCGCCTGGCGGCGACCTGAGAGGCGCGCGCGGGGTCACGCCCGCGCTCGAGCCAGGGTTCTCGCGGGCTCGTGGTCGAAGGTTGGGTCACAGTGACGACTGTCAGAAGCGAGAGGCACCGAAGTCACAATGCTCGGCCGTCTGTGTCTACTGCCCGACAGCCGTACTCAGGCCGCGCAGGACGGAGTTCCGGAACGATAGCGCCAGCACGATCGGGGGCAGGATCGCGATGACGACCGCCGTCGAGGCCAGAGCATAACTGACGTCGAAGCTGGTGGCCGCCGATTGACTATGGAATCCGTTAGGCAAGATCGGCTTCTTGCTGGTTGAGCACCATCGCACGCTCAGCCCGCAGCGCCCTACCATCGTCAGATGCAAAGAGATGCAGCTTCGCTTCATCAAATCGGATATAGAGTGTCTCCTGAGATCCGACTCGGAATTCACCGGTCACCCTCGCTATGCAGCGGATTCTGCCAATCGTCAGAGTCACGAAGGTATCGGCTCCCATCGGCTCGACAACCAGTACGGTCGCGGTGAGTGTACCTTCTTCAGGATTATGGGAAACCACAATGTCCTCCGGGCGGACACCCAGCACGACGTCGTGCACAGACGTACCGTCCACGGCTAGCGCTACATGCAGCGGCAGTCTCTGGCGTATACCCTCAGCGCGAAAGACGAGCATGCCCGCTTCTCGCTGCACCTCGCCTGGGATGAAGTTCATCGGCGGGCTCCCAATGAAACCAGCCACGAACATATTTGCTGGCCGGTTGTACACCTCCGCAGGGGCGGCGCACTGGAGCACTTTCCCTTCGTTGAGGACAGCTACCCGATCAGACATCGTCATCGCTTCAGCCTGGTCATGGGTGACATAGATGAAGGTGCGCTGCAGGTCGGCATGAAGTTTCTTTAGTTCGCCTCGCATCGTGACCCGGAGCTGGGCATCCAGGTTCGAGAGGGGCTCATCGAGGAGATATGCGCCAGCGTCGCGAACGATGGCACGCCCGAGTGCGACACGCTGTCGCTGTCCACCGGAAAGTTCGCGCGGCCTCCGCGCCAGAAGATGTTGAATATTCAGCATCGATGCGACCTCAGTCACCCGCCTTCGAATCTCGTCTCGTGGATACCCCATCATCTTCAGAGCGAAGCCGATATTTTCCTCCACGCTCATGTGTGGATAGAGCGCATAACTTTGGAAGACCATGGCGATGTCACGCTTATTTGCCGGCAAGTGTCCTACTGGCTGCCCGTCGAAGTAGATTTGCCCGCTGCTCAGTCGCTCGAGCCCTGCGATCAGCCGAAGCGTGGTCGATTTCCCGCACCCGGACGGCCCGACCAGGGTGAGAAACTCACCGTCGTGAACTGTCAGACAGAGGTCATCCACAGCGACAACGGAGCCGAATTTCTTCGTGACATGTTCCAGGTGTACCTCGGCCATGCGCGTGGCTCCTTTCTAGCCTTTGACCGAGCCGGCGGCAAGCCCCTGCACGATGAGCCGTTGAAACACCAGCGCTAACGCCAGAGGCGGGATCACAGCGAGGACGCCGGCCGCTGCCATGAACGTGAACTGCACATCCAGATCCGTGGCAAAATTCGCGACGACGATCGGGATCGTCTTCGATTGGATCGTCGAGGTCAGGAAGAGTGCGAACAGGAATTCATTCCAGGAGAACATGAAGGCGAACACGGCCGCGGCGATGAGGCCGGGTGCCGAGATGGGAAGAAAGACGCGCCACATCATCCCGAACCAGCCACATCGATCAACACGTGCCGCGTCTTCGAGATCGCGAGGAATAGTGCGGAAATAGTCCTTGAGCATCCAGATGGTAAATGGCAAGGTGAAGGTAGAGTAAGATAATATCAGAGCTAGGTATGTATCGAGAAGTTGAAGCTTTCTCATAAGGATATAGAAAGGAATAATGATAGCGATGCCTGGAACCATCCGCGACGCGAGATACGCCATGAGGAGCAGCCGACCACCGCGAAAGTTAAGACGAGCGAAGGAGTACGCAGCGAAGGTCGCGATAAACAGGTTGACCAAGGCTGTGCTCAGGGAGACGACCGCGCTGTTCAACAATGCGCGCGGCGTCTCCTCGATGGCTCGCGAGCCTACCATCCGGAGTTCTGGGCTCGGGTTCACGAAGGCGGCATAGTTCGATGCGGTCGGCCGCTCAGGTATCCAGTGAGGTGGCACCGAGCGTGCCTCCGCTTCGGTCATAAAGCTGGTCAGTACCAGCCATAGGAACGGCGCGAGGAGATAACACGCGACAACGAACGAACAGGCGTATAGGGCAATGCTCTTCCAGGAGACCCGCTCGTGCCATGTTTGCACGCGTGCGGTCATGTCTCGAAGCTCCCTCGCTTGTAGAGCAATCTGACGTAGACAATAGAGATGATGAGCGTAATCAGCATGATGACATAGGCGTACGCGTTCCCCTGGCCGAAATCTGTGAAGTCCAGGACTGTTCGCACGGTCTGAAGCGCAATGACGTTGGTTGCCTCGCCGGGACCTCCCCCAGTGAGTACGTAGATCGTGTCGAATGTCCTGAAGGCATTCATGGTTTGCAGAATGAGCACAATCAGCAATGGATGCATTAACCATGGCAACGTCACATGCATGAAGCGCTGAAATACTCCGCACCGGTCGACTCGTGCTGCATCGTACAGCTCACCTGGAATGCTCGCCAGACCGGCCAAAAGGATGATCACGGAAAATGGCACCATGTTCCAGACGTGCGCGAACACGGCTGCGAGTAGGGCACTGGTCGGGCTGCTCAACCATTGCCGATATGCGTCGATGAGGCCAAGACTGTACAGCAGGCCGTTGAGAGCGCCAATCTTCGCGTTGAAGATCCAGCTCCACATCATACCGTTGACCACGCCGGGAATAGCCCACGGGAGCAGCACCAAGCTGCGCATCACGCCGCGCCCGAGAAAGGTCTCGTTCAGTAACAGCGCGAATGTCAGGCTTAGTACGAGGATGAGGCTCACAGACAAGAGCGAAAAGATAACGGACACCTTTAACGAGTTCAGGAAGACGCGATCAGTGAGGATCTCACGATAGTTTTCGATTCCGACGAAGCGATACAGGTCTGGCCGTTTCAGGTTGTACCGGTGCAGGCTGAGCCAGAACGAATACCCGATCGGGTAGGCGATCAGCGCTAGGACAACCACCAGGGCTGGCAGGTTCAGGACATAAGCGAAGAGGTTGTCGGAGAGCGTGAGCGAGCGCTGACGCAACTGGCGCAAATAGCTCGTCACAAGCCCCGGGCGGGCAGCATACGGGACGATGCGCATGCGACCCCCTTCCTGGAGCAGAGTCTCGTTCGCGGGTAGCGAAGCGGTCGGGTCAGCTCCCTGTCGGTCAAGCCCCGTACTGCTTCTTGAACCGTTCGGCGTTCTCCGCCATACCCTTCATCACGTCATCCACCGAGATCTGGCGTGTAAGAGCCTGCTGCATCAGCTTCTGGTTTTCGCTTTCCCATTCTGAGTACCACGGCTCCTGAACGTTCTCGCGCGCTCGAGCGTTCTCCGCCTGGCGGCTATAGATGTCCGGATCGACAAACGTCTGAAGTTTCGCTCTGATCTCGGAATCCTGTGCCAGCTCCTTATAGGCAAATCCGAGTCCGCGCTGCATGAACCACCACTTGGCCGTATACGGCACACCGCTCTCGTCGAGCCCGCCAAGGTAATAGATGAGCCGATAGGCCGCGTCCTTTACCTGCGTTGTCTTGCTCAGGCAGTACATACGCGTCCAGCCGACGGTGCCCTTGTTCTCCCCGTCGAGGCTCGGAACCAGTGCCATCTTCACCTTGCCCGCGATCTGCGACTGCTCGGGGTTGTTGGCACGAGCCATTTCGTAGCGCTGGAACAGGATATACGCATACTGCCCCGCCAGGAAAGCATCACGTACTTTCCCGCCGTCCAGCTCTATCGAGGCCGGATCCACAATTCCCGTCTCATTCATCCCGCGCTCGATCCACGCTAGCACATCTCGTGCGACGGTGTTCTCGGTGTGCATGATCGGTTCCATCTTGTCATTGAACAGGCGCGCACCGCTGGCATAAATGAGTCCCCACCAGTCGTACCAGAAGTCGTTGGTCAATTTGAAACCGAAGGCGATCGGATACTGCACAAGACCCGCGCTCTTCAGCTTCTTGCCCTGTTCCTCGAGCTCTTCGAGGCTCTTGGGAGGCTCCTTAATACCCGCCTTCTCCAGAAGCTCGGCATTATAGGCGAAGGCCACAATATCCGCATAATACGGGAGACCATATCGTTTGCCTTCATACGTCATCGCTGCCGCGTTGAAATCGTATATCCGGCCATAGGCCTCGTCGAGACCAGGCATACCCTCGATGTCCTGAAGATAGCCCGCGGTAACCCAGCCAGCGAAGTAGTCGTCCCGAACATACAAGGCATCTGGCTGGGTACCGGCCGTGAACTCCGCGACGATCTTCTGCCGATACTGGCTACCTTCGATCGGCGTATACTCCACCTTGATATCTGGATTCAGTTCCATGAACCGCTTAAGGTTTTGTTCCACGAGCGCTGGTTCGTAATTCCATCCTTCGAACCGGACGGTGACCACCTCAGCACCACTCGCGGCAGGTGTCTGAGCGCTGGCAGCCGGGCTCGCAGGAGCTGGCTGCTCGCCTTTGCCCTGGCACGCTGCGAGCAGCGGGACGGTCATGATCCCAAGGCCAGCCAGACCGAGCTTGAGGAACTGTCTCCGGCTCGTCTGGAGCATCAGTGGCTCGGACTTCGGCAGTCGCGTGTATCGCTCTCCCATCGCGCCTCCTCCTCCCACCGTCCAAACGTCTACCGAACCCCTGTCAAGCCACCTCACGATAGGCTGCACCGCAGAGGCAGGCCTGTGAGATCTTGTCGGCGTTGACACCGTGGCAGTCTACAGTATAGCGCCTTAGGTCATGGTGCCTCGCATCGCTCTCCTCCTCTCACGCTCTCCTCACCGCCCTGGCGTCCCGTCGCGCGTTGCCTGTCGAGCTCGCCGTCCACCGCACGTACTGCGGCTCTCCGATCTCGTCGAGCGGGTAGATCGGCCGCCGGAGCCGCTGGAAGGGGAAGCGTGAGAGATCCACGCTTCCCAGCCCCGGCGTGTCCACGTCGATCGAGTGCTTCGTGATCGGCGCATACCCGCCGCGCCAGCGCACGGCCGCCTTGACCACGATGATCTTCTGCCGCGTTGGGTCGATCCCGACCGATTTGAGCTGCTGCAAATCTCCCGGCGCGGTCTTACGCGAGGTCAGCACCAGATTGATCCCCTCTATCCGCACCACTGCCGTCGGCCCCATGCTGGCCGTCACGCCGGCGTTCTCCGGCCCCTCGTGCACGAACTCCCCGTCGCACAGTAGCCGCACCCGCCCGCGGATCGGCACAGGCGGGCCGTGCAGGCCGTCGGTCTTGCCGCCGACGTGGGTCTCGACGAAGCCGCCGACGCCAGCGGCAAAGGCCGCGGCCACCGCCTCCGGGTCGGCGATCACCACCGTCGCCTCCCGCGCGCCCTGCGCCAGCAGCTCGGCCAGCAACACGGTGCCGTCGCCCGGCGAGCCGCCGCCGATGTTGTCGCCGACGTCCACCAGTACCACCGGCCCTTCAGGATGGGCAATGGCCCGGGCCACCGCCTCTTCGGGCGGTACGTTCTGCACCCGAAACTCCGCCCGCAGCGACCACGCTAGCGTCGCCAGCTCGCTCGCGATGCGCTCGGCCCCCGCTGGGTCGCCGTCGGTGATCACCAACACGCTCATCCCCGCGATCGGCACGTCGGCGTAGGGGAAGCCCCCGGCGAGCGTGATGGAGAGTGCCTCCCCTGCCCGTTCCAGCGCGAAGGCCCGCTCGAAGAGCGTCCTCATCGGCGGGCGCTCGGTGTACATCGCCTGGGGCACTGGCAGGAGCGGTGGCTTGACGAGCGCCAGCGCCGGCCGGATTCGCCCCTCGATCGTCGCCGCCAGCAGCGCGACAGCCTCTCGTGCGCGCTCGGCGGCGTCCACGTGCGGATAGGTGTCGTAGCCCACCACGACGGTCGAGGCGGCGACCATTTCTGGCCCGATATTGGCGTGGAGATCGAGCGTCACCGCCAGTGGCAGCTCGGCTCCCGCCACCGCGCGCACGCGGCGGACGATCTCGGCCTCGGCGTCTGGGAAGCCGTCGGCCACCATGGCACCATGCAGCGTCAGGACGATGCCGTCAGCCGGCAACGCTGACTCGATCCTCGTCACCAGCTCATCGAGCAGCGACTCGAAAGCGACCCGCTCGACCAGCCCGCTGGGCGCCGCGTGGGCGAAGAGCGTCGGGACGAGCTCGATACCTCGCTCGCGGCAGGCGTCCAGCACGCCGCCCAGCGAGTGGTTGGTGCCGGCATACGCCCGGAGCTTGTCGCCGCGCACGACCCTGAAGCACTCGAGCGTCGTCGGAACCGAGGCGAAGGAATGCGTCTCGTGCATGATCCCGCCGGTCACGAGGCGCATCGCCTACCCCTCCACCGGCTCCGGCACGCGACCGCCGATCGCCCTGGTGACGGCCAGCCCGGCATCCCTGACCGCTGCTCGCATCTCATCCGCTCGCGGGCCGGACAGCCGAACCGCCGGGCCGGAGATGCTGATGGCCGCGACGACACGCCCCTGGCGGTCGAAGACTGGCGCGCCGAAGCAGCAAGCCCCCTCCTCGTTCTCCTCATGGTCTTCAGCCACGCCGCTGGCCCGCACCCGCTCGAGCTCAGCCCGCAGCGTTGACGGGTCGGTGATCGTGTTCGGCGTCCGCGCCGCTAATGGTCGCTCGAGATAGCGCTCGAGCTCCTGCTCCGGCAGGTAGGCCAGGATCGCCTTGCCCAGCGAGGTGGAGTGCGGGTAGTCGCGGGCCCCGATCCGCGCGGTCATCCGCAGCCCTTGGTCGCTCTCGACCATGTCGATATACACGATCTGGTCGTCCTCCAGAACCCCCAGGTTGACGGTCTCATGGAAGCGACGGTGGAGATCTTCGAGCACCGGCCGGGCGACCTGCCGCAGGTCGAGCGTCCCGGTGGATCGTTCGCCCAGGTAGGCGAGCCGTGTGCCCAACCGGTACTGCCCGCTGATCGAATCGCGAGCCACGTACCCGCGCTCCTCCAGCGTCTTGAGGACGCGGAAGGCCGCCGACGGTGTGGTGCCGACCCGGCGAGCGAGTTCGGTGGGGCCGAGCGGCCGCTTCGCCTCGGCCAGCGCTTCGAGGACATCGAGTGCGCGCAGTACGACCGCGATGCTGTAGTCTCGCGCCTTCTCGCCCATCTACGTCTCCCGCTGCCGCGCGAGGTCAGACGCCACGTCTTCGATGACGCTCAGCGCCTCGTCCAGGCAGTCGTCGCCGTGGGCCAGGGAGAAGCCGGCGTGACCCGGTAGGCCAAGATAGGCGTGGAAGAAGAGGCCGCGCCTGATACACCCGAGGACGAAGCGCCGGTGGAGCGACTGGTCGCAGGCGACGGCGTCTGCCCAGTTGACCACTGGCTCCCGGCGACCGAAGTAGAGCCCGAAGCGGGCACCCAGGCCCTGCACCTTGGCGGGTACGCCAGTACGGTCGAAGAGACCCTGCAGGGCGGCGTAGAAGCGCTCGGCCCGCCGGTTGAGCTCCTGGTAGACCCCCGGAGCTTGCAGTTCCCGCAGCGTCGCCAGCGCCGCGAGCACGCTGAGGAGTTGCCCGGTGTAGGTACCGCTGTGGGCGACCGGGCCGCCGGGTGAGAGCTGCTCCATCAGATCGGCTCGCCCGCACAGGACGGCAAGGGGAAAACCGCTCGCCACCGCTTTGGCCAGCGTGCAGAGGTCGGGTGTCACCCCGTAATACTCCTGGGCACCGCCGAGTGCCATGCGGAAGCCGGAGAGCACCTCGTCGAAGATCAGCACGATCCCCTCTTCTTGCGTGCGCTGTCGCAGATAGGCCAGGAAGCCAGGTTGCGGCGGGATGCACCCGGCGTTGTAGTGCACCGGCTCGCAGACAGCGGCGGCGATTTCCCCTCGCTGACGCGCGAGTGCGCGGTCGAGCGCGTCGGGATCGTTCCACGGCACGATGACGACGTCCTGACCGTACTCCCGCGGCACACCGCCGGATGCCGGGAGGGGCGGGCCATCATCGCCCGGATGGGAAGGGCGGAACAGGAAGGGCTCGGCCAAGCCGTGGAAGTGACCAGCGAAGACCAGGAGCTTGCGGCGGCCAGTCGCATGGCGCGCCAGGCGGAGAGCGACCAGGGACGCTTCGGTGCCGGTGACCGCGAAGCGAACCCGCTCCGCACAGGGGATGACCCGGCAGAGGGTGGCGGCCAGCCTGACGTGGTGCTCCGTCTCGGACGCTGTGAGGACGCCGGCCGCGAGTCCGGCTTGCACGGCCTCGCAGACTGCTGGGTGGCCGTGACCGAGCAGCACAGCACCGTTGGCCATGTTGAAGTCGAGGTAGCGTCGCCCCTCGAGATCGTAGAGGTATGGCCCTTCGGCCCGGCTCACGTAGAAGGGGCGGCCCAGGTAGGGATGCCAGCGCAAGCCCGCAGTGACACCGCCAGCGAGCGAGAGTCGCGCGTCACTGAAGAGCTGAGCCGCTGACGGAGAATCAGTCTCGCTCACCGTCGACTCCCTCTGAGCGGGCATCGTTTCACTGATCAAAATACTTGTGCACTAGCTGAATACATTATAGCGGTGGACGACGGTGTGTCAAGATGCGGGCTCTGATGAGCCTTATGCGCTCATGGACGACCGCCGCTCTTCTGCGCGGTCAGGTCGTGCAGCTCGTCCGTCCACGGTGGATTTGCCGTACGAAAGTCGCGCTCCTTTAGAGCCGGAGCAAGTCAGTTGGCGTGCCTCGGCGCATGGTGCGGGGCATCGGCCTGAAGCGTGTCTGGGTGTCCCCAGAAGGTGGCGAGGTAGCGAGCTAGCACGGCGCAGGGAAGTGACAGCGGCATCGCCTGGCCTGGATCAGGCACAATCAAAGGGAGGCGTGACGCTCTGTAACGCCTGGTAGTTCGCGCGCAGAAGCGCCGGCAAAAGCTTGACGCCGGCGGGATGAGGAAGCCTGTGACGTCTGTGCCACTGGTCGCGATCGTCGGCCGGCCAAACGTGGGCAAGTCGACGCTCTTCAACCGGATCATCGGGCAGCGGCGAGCGATCGTCGAAGATCTGCCTGGCACGACCCGTGACCGCCTGTATGGGGAGGCGGAATGGGGAGGGGTGCACTTCGGTCTGTTCGATACCGGCGGGCTATTGTCCGAGGAAGAGATCGAGAGGTCGACCCAGCGGGAGATCCTGCGGGCTACACGGGAGCAGGCTGAACTGGCGATGGAACAGGCCGATCTCATCCTGTTCCTGGTCGACGCCTCGACGGGGCCGACAGCAGGGGACTGGGAAGTGGCTGAGCTCCTTCGTCGCTCGACGAAGCCGGTGCTCCTGGTCGCGAACAAAGCTGAATCGCGCGAGCGACAGCTCAATGCGGTGCAGTTCTACGAGTTGGGCCTGGGCGATCCGATCCCGGTGTCAGCCGCGCATGGCATCGGTGTCGGTGACCTTCTGGACGAAATCGTCCGGCGGCTCCCGCACACCGAGCCGCCGATGGAGGTCGAGCGTCCCAAGATCGCGATCGTCGGCCGGCCTAACGTCGGCAAGTCGGCGCTCCTCAACGCCATCCTCGGGCAGCCCCGGCAGATTGTCTCCCCAGTGCCAGGGACGACGCGCGAGGCGGTCGACACCGACATCGTCTGGAAGGGGCAGCCGGTGACGTTGATCGACACGGCAGGAATCAGGCGTCCAGGCCGGATCGAGCGAGGAATCGAGCGGTATAGCATCGTGCGGGCGCGCCGGGCGATCGCGCGTTGTGACGTCGCGATCCTAGTGATCGACGCGAGCGAGCCGTTCACCGCACAAGACCAGCACGTTGCGGGAGAGATCCTCGAAGCCAAGAAGGGTGTCGTTGTCGCGGTCAACAAGTGGGATCTCTTCCAGCACATGGAGGGAGCGGAGGACGCCTACCGGGCGGAGGCTCGTGAAACGTTCCACTTCATGCCTTGGGCCCCGCTGGTGTTCACCTCGGCAGTGACCGGCCTCAACGTCGAGCAGGTCATGGATCTCGCGATGACGGTGGTCGCTGAGCGGTCGCGCCGGATCTCGACCGCCGAGCTGAACCGTCTGCTGCGCGAGGCGGTGCAGCGGCACCCGCCACCGTCGAAACCGGGGAAGTGGGTGAAATTTTATTATGTGACCCAGGCTGCTGTGAACCCTCCTACCTTCGTCTTCTTTTGCCGCAATGCTGAGGGTGTGCATTTCTCCTACAAGCGCTACCTCGAGAACCAGATACGCCGGGTGTACGGTTTCACCGGAACGCCGATCGAGCTGGTCTTCCGCGAGCGGGCCCGGAGCCAGCCCGGAGAAACGGCCCGGAAGAGGTAGTTGGGCCATTCCCCGGGGCAACCCGAGCTGTGGACTGCCCACGCCAGAGACAGCGACGAGACCGCGGTGAACCGCTGCTGCAAACGGTACATGTGTTAGACTCCCGTGCGGATACCTGCGTCTCAGTGGTGCGAGGAGGTTTTGCCGGATGCGCAACGCGCTGTGGGATTGGGATGCCGAGGTCGCCGATGCGATCGCCTGCGAGGAGCGGCGGCAGCTCGGCACCATCGAGCTCATCGCGTCGGAGAACTTTACGAGCCCGGCGGTGATGGCGGCCGTCGGCTCGGTCTTGACGAACAAGTATGCGGAGGGATATCCAGGACGGCGGTACTACGGTGGTTGCGAGTGCGTCGACCGGGTCGAAGAGCTCGCTATCGCGCGGGCGAAGCAGCTCTTCGGCGCCCAGCACGTGAACGTCCAGCCGCACTCCGGGGCGCAGGCCAACCTGGCCGCCATGCTCGCGGTGCTCCAGCCCGGCGATCGGATCATGGGCTTGAGCTTGCGGCAAGGTGGCCATCTGACGCACGGCATGGACGTCAACGCTTCGGGCCGGCTGTTCGAGCCGCACTTCTACACGCTGCACCCCGAGACCGAGCAACTCGACTACGACCTGATCCGCCAGCAAGTGCATGAAGTCCGGCCCCGGTTGATCATCGCTGGCTACAGCGCCTACTCGCGCACGATCGACTTTGCGCGTTTCCGTGAGATTGCCGACGAGGTGGGCGCGATCCTCATGGCCGATATCGCCCATATAGCCGGCATCGTCGCGGCTGGCCTGCATCCGACGCCGGTGGGAGCCGCGCAGATCATCACCACGACCACCCACAAGACGTTGCGCGGGCCACGCGGCGGGATGATCCTCTGCGATGCAGAGTATGCAGCGGCTATCGACAAGGCGGTCTTCCCTGGCACCCAGGGCGGGCCGCTGATGCACATCATCGCCGGAAAGGCGGTGGCGTTCGGTGAGGCCCTGAAGCCGGAGTTTCGAGTCTACATCGAGCGGGTTCTCGAGAATGCGCGGGTCTTGGCCGAGACTCTGCAGTCCGCGGGCTTCCGGATCGTCTCCGGCGGCACCGACAATCACCTGATGCTGGTCGATCTGACGCCGCTGGGGATCAGTGGGCGCAAGGCTGAGCGCGCGCTCGACTCCGTGGGCATCACCGTCAACAAGAACGCGATCCCGAACGACCCGCGACCGCCGGTGCAGACCAGCGGGATCCGCTTGGGCACGCCAGCGATGACGACTCGTGGCTTCGGCCCCGAGGAGATGCGGCTGACTGGCCGGCTAATCGCTGATGTGCTGTACAACGTAGACGACGAAGTCGTGCGTGAACGGGTACGCGCCCAGGTGCGAGAGCTGGTAGCGCAGTTCCCGCTACCTGGCGCGCCAGCGTTGAGCATGGTGGAGCATGCGACACAGGACTAGCCTGCGGCGGGTCGCGCGATGGAGCGGGCGCTGATCGCTCTGCTAACCGGAATCGTCAGTGCTGGGGTGACCGCACTGGTCGTCCCTCGTCTGATCCGCGTCGCCCAGCGCTACGACATCCTGAGCTATCCCACGGAAGCGCGATGGGTTCACCGGCACCCGGTCGCGCGTATCGGCGGCATCGCGATGTTGCTGGGCTTCACCGCGGGTATCGCGCTGACGTTCAGCCTGCCGGTCGAGCGCTTTCCGATGGAAGTAGAGCGGATCGCGCTGTTGCTCGCGGGGGCCGGGATCGTTGTGGGAACCATGCTGTACGACGACCTGGTCGGGCTCTCGCCACTGGCGAAGCTGGCGAACCAGATCCTCGCAGCCGCCGTGATCGTCGTGCCTCGCTTGCGCGGGCCGGAGCATGGCCTCGTCATCGAGCAGTTCAACAACCCATTCGGTGGCGTCGTCGTGCTGCCGCTGGCCGCGGCGATCGGCTTCACCTTCTTTTGGGTGATCGGTATGATGAACACCCTCAACTGGGTGGACGGGCTCGACGGCTTAGCCGGCATGGTGACTCTGGTCGCCTCGACCGTCCTGTTCATCCACACGTTCTTCCGTCCCGCCGGTAACCCGCAGTTCACCATCTCGCTGTTGGCCGTGGCGCTCGGCGCGGCCGTGATCGGGTTTCTCCCGTACAACTGGCATCCCTCGCGGATCATCATGGGGGACTGTGGAGCGATGTTTCTCGGCTACGCACTTGCCGTGGTCGCGATCATCGGAGGGGCGAAGATCGCCACGGCACTCCTAGCGCTCTGGCTGCCGATCCTGGACGTCGCCTGGTTGATCCTGTATCGCATCCTGAACGGGCGTTCCCCGCTGGTCGCCGACCGAGGCCACCTGCACCACCGGCTGCTCGATCTGGGGTGGTCACAGCAGCGGATCGTCTTGCTCTTCACGGTGATCTCCGCCGGTTTCGGCGCTGCGGCGTTGCTTATCCCGGCGCCGGTGTACAAGCTGGTGACGCTGGTCATCGCCGGGCTGATCGGCCTCGCGCTGCTGGCGGCGCTGGCACGCTACAGGCCGGAGCAGTCGAACCCATCGATAGCAGAAGCGAGCCGGAGGCTCTGAAGCTATGCCGATCTACGAGTATCGGTGTCTCTCCTGTCGCCGGCGCTTCAGCGTGTTCTACCGCTCGTTCAGCTCAGTTTCGGGAAGTCCGGCCTGCCCGCGTTGCGGTGGGACGCAGAGCGAGCGCGTGTTCTCACGGGTGACCGTGCTGCGTGGTCGATCGGAGACCGCTGGCTTCCCGGAGGCCAAGGAAGCGCTCGAGGACGATTTCACTGCGGACGATGAGGACTGGCCGCTTGTCGATGAGGAGGGGTTGCCGGACACGGATGACCCGCGCGAGCTGGCGCAGTGGACGCGCCGGATGAGCCAGGAACTCGGCGAGCCGCTCGATCCGGTGCTCGACCAGGCGCTGACCGACCTCGAGCGCGGTGCCGACCCCGACGAGGTCTTCGAACGTCTCGAAAACGATCCGGCAGTGGCTGGCCCCGAAGCGTCTTGATCCCGAACCGTCACTGCAGCAGCAGGTCGAACTGCGGTTGTTCCGGCTGGCGGTGCGGCCAGACGCGATCGACCGCGTGCGTGAGGTGGTCGCGCTGGCTCGCCGCGACGAGGCCGACGAGAAGGCCGCCCAGCCAGCCGACCGTGAGGCCGAGGACGAGCCAGCGCCATCCTCTGGTGGATGTCCGACAGTGCACCGCGCCCCCGCCTCTCTACTGGATCAGCAAGACGCGCTGAGCCTCGGCCCAACGCTCTTCGAGACGATAGAACGCGCGCTGCTCTGGCGTAAAGAGGTGGACGAGCACCGTCCCGTAGTCGAGCACGACCCAACCGGACTCCGGTTCGCCCTCCTTGCGGACGGGCTCGATGCCAGCCTCGCTCAAGGCCTCGAGGATGCGCACGTTCATGGCGCGGAGCTGGCGCGTGTTGTCAGCGGTGCAGATCACGAAGAGATCGAAGAACGGGGTCAGGCGCTGAAGATCCAGCACTTGGACATCGGTAGCCAGGGCTTCGGCTGCAGTCTCGGCAGCGAGCCTGGCGATCTCGCCAGCGCTGAGCCTTACCTCCTGTGGTGCTCGAACCATGCACACCTCTCGAATTCACACGTGCTCCACAGCGCAGGTGCTGTGGGCGGGTGGGCCTGGTAGGATTCGAACCTACGACCTTGAGGTTATGAGCCCCTTGCTCTGCCGCTGAGCTACAGGCCCGAGAGCGCGCTGCACCTAGATTGTAGCGGACTGCAAGGGGGTAGGCAAGCGCGCACCGTCCGCTGCCGTCGGTCGATGACGAGTACGTACGCGCCTGGGCAGGTGACAGCCCGGCTCCCGAGCGGACTTGGCGGCGGTGCTACTATTTTCGGCGGCGCCCCGAGCCGGGAGGTGTGTTGGAGCGTGACGGATCCAGTCGGGTGCGACCACTCGCAGGGCATGGATGAGGCCACCGCACCTGCTCGGCCGCGGCAACGGCGACTGGTGGTGCCGGAGCTTGCGCTCGTCCTGCTCATCGGCCCTTCGGGCTCTGGGAAGACGACCTTCGCGCGGCGCCACTTCCGCCCTACCGAGGTGCTCTCCTCCGACTCCTTCCGAGCGCTCGTCTCGGACGACGAGGCCGATCAAACCGCGTCGCGCGACGCTTTCGAGGTGCTCCACCTGGTCGCCGAGAAGCGTCTCCGTCGGGGCCGTCTCACCGTGATCGACGCCACCAACACGACGGCCGAGGCGCGTGCGAGGTTACTCGCGCTCGCCGAGCAGAACCACGTGCCGGCCGTGGCTCTCGTGTTCGACTTGCCGCTCGAGGTGTACCTGCAACGCGATGCAATGCGCCCGGGGCGACGCGTCGGCGAGCCGGTGATCTCGCGCCAGTTCCGCCAGCTTGCGGCGAACCGGGGCCGCATCCTCAGGGAGCCGTTCGCCCATCGCTACTGGCTGCGGAGCGTGGAGGAGATCGAACGCGCTGTCGTCGTCCGCCGGCCGCTGTGCAGCGACAAGCGGAGCTGGCACGGCCCATTCGATATCGTGGGAGACGTGCACGGCTGCTTCACAGAGCTGTGTGACCTCCTGGAGGCTCTTGGCTACCGAGTCGAACGGGTGGTAAGCCCGTCGGGAGAGGCGAGCTTCCGCATTGCGCATCCTGCCGGGCGACGGCTGGTCTTCATCGGTGACCTCGTCGACCGTGGGCCGGACAGCGTGTCCGTCCTGCGGTTGGCCATGGACGCGGTGCGGCGGGCAAGAGCGCTCTGCGTCCTCGGGAACCACGACCGCAAGCTGATGCGCTATCTGGAAGGCCAGGAGGTCAAAGTCGCGCACGGGTTCGAGAGGACGCTGGAGCAGATCGCTGGGGAGACGGAAGAGTTCCGCCACCGCGTTCTCACCTTTCTCCGGCGCTTGTCGAGCCACTACGTGCTCGATGACGGCCGGCTGGTGGTCGCTCACGCCGGTCTACCGGAGGAGTTCCACGGTCGTTGCTCCCCGACGGTTCGCCGGATCGCCCTCTTCGGCGTGACGACCGGTCGGCGCGACGAGCAGGGCCTGCCGGAGCGGATCAACTGGGCGCTCTCGTACCGGGGGCGTGCGCTCGTCGTCTATGGGCACACTCCCGTGCAGGAGGCGGTCTGGGTCAACCGGACGATCAACATCGACACCGGCTGTGTGTTCGGGCACAAGCTGACCGCTCTGCGCTACCCAGAGCTCGAGCTGGTCTCGGTGCCAGCGCGGGCGGCGTACTACCCTGCGCCGCGTGCCCTGCTCACGCCAGAGGACTTGCAGCGCCCGCTCCTGCTACCGGCGGCCGACGAGATGACGCCGGAAGAAGTCGCGGTCGCCGCTGGTGAGTAAGCGGCGACCTTTCCTCTCACCGGCAGCAGGCGACGGGATTACTGTCAATTCGCCTGCGCGCAGCTCGAATTGTTCCCCGCAACCACGTCGGCCGCGCTCACGATCCGGGCACAGTTGGTGACCGGCGGCTGGTGCACGGTGACGGTGGCCGTGAAGCCGAACGTGCCCATGTAGCCGGGTGGGAGCGGATTTCCCGCGGTACAGGTGGTTCCGCTGCATGCCCAGTTGCCGCTCGCGCCCGGCTCGGTGATCGTCAGAGGCCCGCTGAAACTCATGCCAGCCGGAGGAGGATCCGAGAGCACAGCTCCGGCGGGGCAGGGGCCGTTGCCGACGTTCTGGACGGTAATCGCGACGTGGTAGACACCGGGCGTGCCGGTGGGGTCGATCTGCTTGGTGACGGCGAGGTCGCAGGCGCCCGTCGGTGTGGGAGTCGGTGTCGGCGTCGGTACGGCCGTCGGCGTCGCAGTCGGTGCGGGGGTAGGCGTCGGTGTCGCGGTCGGTGCCGGAGTAGGGGTGGCCGGGGGAGTCGGCGTCGGTGTGGGGGACGGGGTCGGAGTGGGGGTCGGCAGTGGGACAGGCGTGACGACCGCGATGACCGTCGGCTGTTTCACGACCGTCGGGGTGGGGGTCGGGGTGGGGAGCGGTACCGGGGTCACGACCGCCACGACGGTGGCCTGCTTCACGACAGTCGGCGTGGGCGTCGGTGTGGGGGTCGGCACTGGCACGACCGTGCCGACCGCGACGGCGGTCGGCTTCTTGACGACGGTCGGCGTGGGTGTCGGCTGTGGTACACAGAGGAGAACGCCGATTTTCTGCACCTGTGTCTCGTCGCCGATCTGCACGTCGAGGACGCCGGACGCGAACATGGTCGCCAACTGCGGCGCAGTGAACGTATAGGTGAAGTTCTGCCAGGTCGGGTAGTTGGATGGCAGCCAGGGGTTGGGCATGGCGCCAGCGATGTTACCGCTTGTTCCGAGCTGGAACTGGTGGAGGAGAGTCGGGGTAGCGCCGCTAAAGATCTTGACAAAGTCGTCCTGCGAATCGGGATGGGCGAACGGACGGGCGCTGAAGTAGAGATAGCCGCTGACCGGAGGTGCCGGAAGCGAGACGGTGAACGTGTGCAGGTAGTACGTCTGTGCTGCGGTGAGGCTCAAATTGATCGTCGTGTAGTGCGGCGGATTGCCGGTGGCACTCAGCAATGCGGGGCGCGGGGTCAGGGCCTGGCCGGAGAAGAGGGCCGCCCCCCACGGAACCGTGCCGGGCCAGGACTGGCAGGCTGACGAGCTTGCCACCTGGCTCGATGGCGTCGCCGTCGCGCTCGACTTCAGCGTCCCCTGGCACGCCGCCAGCAGCAGCGCGCCAGCGAGCAGGAGCGCTCGAGTACAGCGTAGGCCCCGCATGCCCTCTCCTCTCCTCGACCGGGGCTCGACGATCTCGCCCATCCGCCTTGCGGCCCGGCCGTGCCGGTCATTCGACGGCCGGTGATTCCCGGCGCGGCTCGCTCCCGGCCTCGTCCTCGGGCTGTCGGAGTGCCCCCGGGGACGTGACCGCCTGCAGGTATAACGCCTGAGTAGTCGCGTGGCATACATGCCGTGGACGCAGAGTTCCCTCGTGGCGAGAGACCGGGGTCGGCGTACGGGGTGGAGCCGCACCAGCGCCGGGGATACTGCCCCGCAGCGGGCCCGCCTCGGCTCCGGGATGGGCGAGCCCAGACGCGCCAGCCGAACCGGATCGCTGCGCGCTCCCACGCGTCATGCCAGCCAGGGCGGCCCGTGAGGGACGGGCGCTGGTGACTCGCCCTGGGTACGGTGATGACCCGACCGGTGACCCATCACCGTCATCACTGGTCACTCAGTATGGTGACAGTGATGACGCCCCCGCATTTCGTGACATTTCCGATGCAGACGTCAAAAACGGCGAACACGGCGATTATCCGCAAACAATTCGTGATATTTTCGGTGCACAAGCCGAAAACGGGCCCGAGTGTCCCCAGCGCCCGGCCTGCGGGAAGGCATTGACCTGGGACGGGCAGGCTGACGGCCGCAATACTGCAGCCCGGCCTGCCGGAAGCGTGCTTACCGCCAGAGGAAGGAGGCTGAGTCTGTGGCCAAGATTCCGGATGGTCAAGTCACGATGGGGATCTCGGGGGATGCTGCGATGCCCGGCTACATTGACGTTGACCAGCTCTCGGGCGGCGAGGTGATTGCGGCTGTCGAGTGGCTGCGGTGGATCCTCCTGGGAAGATCTAGAGACCAGACCCCGGCGGAGGCATGGCTGGCCAAGTACCTGGAGCAGTGGCTGAGGGATCACTGCGAAGATCCTATCGGCCTAGGGCCGTGGGGATAACCTCTCAGCGGGGCGCTGCGCTTCCGCCTCGCCGAGCCTGGCGAGCCTGACCCGCCCCCGTGCCCAGCCTGTGGCCGGCTCTTCCTGGTGGTCACCTTCGAGCTGGTCAGGCGCTGCAGCCGATGGGGGATCGTCCCTGACGCCAGCGACGGCCGATGCCCAAGGTGCGGCGGTGAGGTCAAGCTCTAGGGGCTTGACAATCCCGCCGAACCTTGCTAGGCCACGGTCGACGGCACGTTACCAGGGAAGAGAGCGTCCCCGCGCTGGTGGAGCAGCCTGCGACGTGGGCAGGCGAGGGAGTCGGCTCGCCTAGCAGCGCTAAGTGTCGTCACCGTGCACCCCCGGTGGCCCCGTCGCCAGCGGGGGTGTCTGTGTGGTCGAGCTGGTCGCTGATCCCAGCCTGACCCCACCGAGGGCTTGGTTCATGGCCATCAGGGGAGACGCTGGCGAGGGCGCATGGGAGTCGAACCCACCGGCGAGGCTCGTCACCCCGCCCGACGGTTTTGAAGACCGCGCAGGCCACCGGGCCCGATCCGCCCTCAGGTAACCGTTACCGACCTGAGTATGGCGCGTCGCCCTGCGCGCTGCAAGGTGGGGCCCCACAACCAGCGCTCGACGAGGGAGCTGGAGAGCCGCTGGTGTCTTCTGACGAGGGTGTCAACGTGCGGGCCGGTGGTCGAGCTGGTAGCCGCAGGAGAGCGGGCTGACTGGCTCTCGACACGCTCCGCCACACCGCTCTGAAGAGCGCGTCCTTGCTACGGCTGGCTGGAAGCCCCGGCTGAGGCGCGCCAGGAGAGCTCCTGGCCCCTGCCTGCCCTGGGATCGGA
>JADBJL010000055.1 GCA_014874455.1 Thermomicrobiaceae bacterium | reverse complement strand
CGGAGGGCCAGGTGGCCGGGCACCCCGCCCGGCGCGTGCTCGCCCTCGCCGGTCAGCCGCAGGGTGACGCCGTCCTCGACGCCGGGCGGGACGGTGACGCTGAGCGTGCGCTTGCGCACCGTCCGGCCGCGCCCGCGGCAGGTGGGGCAGGGATCGGTGACCACCCGGCCCTCGCCGCCGCAGTGGCTGCAGGTGGTGGCGGTGACCATCTGGCCGAGGATGGTGGTGTGGTAGTGGCGCACCTGGCCCGTGCCGCCGCAGACCGGGCAGACGCCCGGCTGCGCGCCGTGGCGCATGCGGGTGCCGCGGCAGTCCGGGCACGGCTCCAGCCTCTCGACCTCGATCTCCTTCTCGGCGCCGAAGACGGCTTCCTCGAAGTCGAGCCACACCTCGGCCTCGATATCGGCGCCGCGGCTCGGGCGACGCCGGGTACCCACGGTCATGCCGCCGAAGAAGGTCTCGAAGAGGTCGCTGAAGGGGGAGCCGAAGCCGAAGGGGTCGGCGCCCATGCCGGCGTCGAAGCCGCCCGCTCCCACCCCAGCGCCGACGCCAGCGTGGCCGAAGCGGTCGTAGGCCGCCCGGCGCTGCTCGTCGCTGAGGACTTCGTAGGCCTCGTTGATCTCCTTGAAGCGCTCCTCGGCCTCGGGATCCTTGTTGACGTCCGGATGGTACTGGCGCGCCAGCCGCCGGTAGGCGCGGCGGATCTCCTCCGCCGAGGCGTTGCGGCTAACACCCAGGACGTCGTAGTAGTCGCGCTTGACCGCCATGCCTGCCCTTCTCCGCCGCCGTGCCTTCGGCGGCGCTCCACGGGATGCAACGGCCATGCGGCAGCGCCGGAGGACGGGACGCTGCCGCTCGTTCGCTGCTCTGCTACAGAGTATAGCAAGGTCGGGGGCGGCCCTCACCCCCTGCCCCTCTCCCGCACCCAGCGGGAGAGGGGTGCCCGGTGTGACCCTCACCCCCAACCCCCTCTCCCGGTCGACGGGAGAGGGGGTGCCGAAGGCGGGGTGAGGGGAAAAGCCACCGCCCTCACCCCCGTCCCCTCTCCCGCACGGCGCGGGAGAGGGGTGCCGAAGGCGGGGTGAGGGTGAAGCCACAAAAAACGCGGAGCACCGGGGGACGTAGTGCTCCGCGCCAAGGGAAGGGAAGGGATTGGGTTCCGGGATGGCAGTGGGGCTGCCCATCCCAGCGATCATAGTATACTCGATTGACATAAGCGGTGCAAGGGCGACTCGTACCGGAGTGTGGACAGGCGAGTGTGCCCTCGCCCCCGACCCCTGTTGGAGGGGAGGCGAAGCAGGGGGCGAGGGGCCTTTCATGCTATACTGGCGCTAGAAGCGCTGGCGCACCGGTCTGCCAGCGCAGATCGCCCCAGGGGTGTGACGCCGTGGAGTTCGAGACCGTCATCGGGCTGGAGGTACACGCCCAGCTCCTCACGCGGTCGAAGATGTTTTGCGGCTGCTCGGCCGAGTACGCCGGCGCCGCGCCGAATACCCACGTCTGCCCGGTCTGCCTGGGGCTCCCGGGGTCGCTCCCGGTCATCAACCGGCAGGCGGTCGTCTCCACGGTGATGACGGGGCTGGCGCTCAACTGCCGCATCCCGCCGTACAGCAAGTTCGACCGCAAGAACTACATGTACCCCGACCTGATGAAGGGGTACCAGATCTCGCAGTACGACCTGCCGCTCTGCGTCGAGGGGTACCTCGAGTTCCTGCACGACGGGGAGCGCAAGCGGGTCGGCATCCGCCGGGTACACCTGGAGGAGGACACGGCCCGGCTGCTGCACCGCGCCTGGGACGGTACCGGGTACAGCCTGGTCGACGTCAACCGCTCGGGGGTGCCGCTGATCGAGATCGTGAGCGAGCCCGACCTGCGCTCGCCGGAGGAGGCGCGCGCCTTCCTGGTGGCGCTGCGCCAGGTGCTCCGCTACCTGGGCGTCTCGACGGCCAACATGGAGGAAGGGGCCTTCCGCTGCGACGCCAACGTCTCGCAGCGCAGCCTGGACGGCTCCGTCGTCGGCCCGAAGGTCGAGATCAAGAACATGAACAGCTTCCGCTCGGTCGAGCGGGCGCTGGCCTACGAGGTGGAGCGCCAGCGCGCGGCGCTGCGGCGCGGCGAGCCGCTGGTACAGGAGACGCGCGGCTGGCTGGAAGACCAGGGGGTCACCGTCTCGCAGCGCACGAAGGAGTACGCCGAGGACTACCGCTACTTCCCGGAGCCCGACCTGCCGCCGATCTTCTTGACCGAGGCCGACCTGGCGGAGATCCGGGCCCGGATGCCGGAGCTGCCGCTGGCTCGCTACGAGCGCTTCGTGCGCGAGTACCGGCTGGGCCCGGCAGAGGCCGGCCTGCTCACCGAGGAGCGGGCGGTGGCCGACTACTTCGAGGCGTGCGTGGGGGGTGACCGTGAGGTCGCGCGCACGGTGGCTAACTGGATCACGGGCGAGCTGTTCGCGCTGATGCGGGAGCGTGCCGTCGAGATCCACGGAGTCGGTGTGAAGCCGGAGCAGTTGCGCCAGCTCATCGAGCTGGTTCGCCGCGGAACCATCAACGCGCTGACCGCGAAGGACGTCCTGGTGGCGGTGAGCGAGACCGGCCAGGATCCGGACGCCATCGTGGCCGAGCGGGGGCTGGCGCAAGTGAGCGATGAGGCTCGGCTCCGCGCAGTGGTGCAACGGGTGATCGAGCAGCACCCGAAGGCGGTCGCCGATTACCGGCGGGGCAAGGGCGCGGCGATCGGCTTCCTGCTCGGTCAGGTGATGAAGGAGCTGGGCGGTAGGGCCAACCCTGCCGTCGCCAGGAGGCTGCTCGAAGAGGCACTCGGCGCGCCGGTGGAGTGACCCCACCGGCGTTCCTTTTTCTCTCGGCGATCGAGGCGGTGAGCGACGAGGCTCAGCCGGGACGGCACGAGGCGGTGCGCTGGCCCGGTGGTCTCGTTGTCCCCGCCAGGCGGAGATGTCGGTTCGTCTAGAAGAGGCGTGGCCATGACGGTGACGAGCCCTGTAGTCCAAAAGAGACCGGAGCACAGCCTGTTCGAGCTCGCGGTCGAGCAGTTCAATATCGCGGCTGACGTGATCGGCCTGGAGGACGACCTGCGCCGCATCCTGAGCACCTGCAAGCGCGAGCTGATCGTCCACTTCCCGGTGGAGATGGACGACGGCTCGGTGCAGGTCTTCACCGGCTTCCGCGTCCAGCATAACCTGGCCGCCGGGCCCTCGAAGGGTGGCATCCGCTACCACCCCGACGTGACGCTGGACGAGGTCAAGGCCCTGGCGATGTGGATGACCTGGAAGTGCGCGGTGGTCGGCCTGCCGTACGGCGGCGCCAAGGGGGGCGTCCAGGTCGATCCCAAGCAGCTCTCCCAGAACGAGCTGCAGAACCTCACCCGCCGCTATACCACCGAGATCTCGCTCTTGATCGGCCCGCACACCGATATCCCGGCTCCCGACGTCAACACCAACCCGCAAGTGATGGCCTGGATCCTCGATACCTACAGCATGCACCGTGGCGGGGTGACGATCCCCGGCGTGGTGACCGGCAAGCCGCTGCTGCTCGGTGGCTCGGCCGGCCGGCTGGAGGCGACCGGCCGCGGCGTGGTCTTCGCCGTCGAGGAGGCGGCGCGCGCCTACGGCATCGAGCTGGCCGGGGCGCGCGTGGTCGTCCAGGGGTTCGGCAACGCTGGCTCGGTCGCCGCCCGGCTGCTGCACGAGCTGGGCTGCCGGGTGATCGGGGTCTCAGACTCCCAGGGCGGGATCTGGAACCCGCGCGGGCTGGATATCCCGGCGGTGATCGAGCACAAGCGGCGCACTCACACGGTGGTCGGCTTCCCCGGCGCCGAGGCCGTGACCAACGCCGAGCTGCTCGAACTCGACTGCGACGTCCTGGTGCCGGCGGCCCTGGAAGAGCAGATCACCGAGGAAAACGCGCCGCGGATCAAGGCCCGGTTGATCGCCGAGGCGGCCAACGGCCCGACGACGCCCGAGGCCGACCGGATCCTGTTCGACCGCGGCATCGTCGTGCTGCCCGATATCTACGCCAACGCTGGCGGGGTGACGGTCTCCTACTTCGAGTGGGTGCAGAGCCTGCAGCACTTCTACTGGACGGAGGCCGAGGTCAATAGCCGGCTGAAGGAGATCATGGCGCGGAGCTTCCACGCCATCCGGGAGATGGCCGAGCGGTACCACGTGCACATGCGCACGGCGGCGCTGGCACTGGCGATCCAGCGGGTCGCGGAGATTACCCGGCTCCGCGGGATCTACCCGTAGCCCTAGAGACGTACCCTCACCCACTGACCCCCTCTCCCGAGCCTTCGGGAGAGGGGGCTCATTTGTGGGGGCGGGTGAGGGTGGACGCCGGTCGAGCGGCGCGAGCCAGCGGTGGCGGCGGCCGGGTGCGGCAGCGTTTGACGCTCGGCCGCGCGGTGTGCTAGATTTACTGGTGTGCGCGGCGCGTGGCCGGGCTTATCCTGGGGCTGTAGCTCAGCCGGGAGAGCACAACGCTGGCAGCGTTGGGGTCAGGGGTTCGAGTCCCCTCAGCTCCACCGAGTGGTGAGGCGCGACGGACGCTGGCCCGGCGCTCGTGGAGAGCCGGGCTGTGGTGTGTCCGGCCGCGCGGCGGCTGGCTCGCTTGACAGCGAGTCCGGCCGTCTGCTAGAGTGCTGGTGAAGGCGCAGAGGGGAAGTAGTAGCGCGCCTGGCCGGCCAGCGAGCCGGGGGTTGCGGTGGGAGCCCGGCCCGAGCCCAGCGCGTGAACTCGTCCCGGAGCCGCGCCGGTGACTCGATCGCGTAGCCGGCGCCGGGTCGCGCCCGTTAGCGCGCGGAGAGTGGGCGCTGCACGCCTGGCGGTGCGGCGTCAAGTAGGGTGGTACCACGGCACGGCCCGTCCCTTCGTGGGCGGGCCGCTCGGTTTCTGAGGTCGGTGCATGGGTGCAATCTGGCCAGCACGAGGGCAACCGACGGCCACCTGGCCGGGCGCGTCGCTTAGCCGGCCCCGCGGAGGGGCGAGCGCGCACGACCGGAGGCGGCCTGGCGCGTAGCCGTGGAGGAGGAAGCGCCGCGGTCGGCCTCCCGGCGACGGGAGGCCGTTCCCTTGTAGCGCCACCGAGTGGCGACGGACAGTGACCGCTCACCGCACGACGAGACCATCGACGAGGCACAACGGAGGTTCGTGATGGCGACGACAGCGAAGAGGCGACGAACCGAGGCCTACCGGCCGCAGGTGATCGAGCCGAAGTGGCAGAAGGTCTGGGAGGAGACCGGGATCTACCTGAACGTGACCGAGGATCCGTCTCGCCCGAAGTGGTACCACCTGGTGATGTTCCCGTACCCCTCGGGCAACCTGCACATCGGCCACTGGTTCTCCTATGCCCCGGCCGACGCCGCAGCGCGCTACCGCCGGATGCGTGGGTTCAACGTGCTGTTCCCCTTCGGGTTCGACGCCTTTGGACTGCCGGCCGAGAACGCGGCCATCCGGCACGGGATCCATCCCCGCACCTGGACGATGCAGAACATCGCGCGGATGAAGCAACAACTGCGCTCGATGGGCGCGATGTTCGACTGGAGCAAGGAGATCATCACCTGCCTGCCCGAGTACTACCGCTGGAACCAGTGGTTCTTCCTGCAGTTCTACAAGCGTGGTCTGGCCTACCGCGCCATGGCGCCGGTCTGGTGGTGCCCCACCTGCCAGACCGTGCTGGCCAACGAGCAGGTCATCAACGGCCGCTGCGAGCGCTGCGGTACCGAGGTCTACCGCCGCGACCTGGAACAGTGGTTCCTGCGCATCACCGCCTACGCCGAGGAGCTGCTGAAGTTCGAAGGCATCGAGTGGCCGGAGCAGGTGGTGACGATGCAGCGCAACTGGATCGGCCGCTCGGAGGGCGCGCGCGTCGTCTTCCGCGCTGAGTCGGGCGACCCGATCGAGGTCTTCACCACCCGGCCGGACACGCTGTGGGGCGCGACCTTCATGGTGCTGGCGCCAGAGCACCCGCTGGTGGAGAAGCTGGCGACGCCCGAGCGCCGCGCCGAGGTGGACGCCTACGTCCAGCAGGCGCGCCGCGAGAGCGACATCGAGCGCGCGTCGGCCGAGCGGGAGAAGACCGGCGTCTTCATCGGCGCCTACGCGGTCAACCCGGCCAACGGCGAGCGGATCCCCATCTGGATCGCCGACTACGTGCTGATGGGCTACGGCACCGGCGCGATCATGGCGGTGCCAGCGCACGACGAGCGCGACTTCGAGTTCGCGCTGAAGTTCGGCCTGCCGGTGATCCCGGTGGTGGCCGGGCCGGGCGAAGAAGCCCGCAGCAAGGTGCGGCGCGGAACCTACCGCGAGAGCCTGCCGGCGGCGCTGCGGGAGGCCGGGTTCGCCTTCGAGGAACGCGGGGGTCACCTGTACGTCACGCTGCCTGACGCCGAGCGGCAGCGCTACATCGCGCTGGTGCAGGCGCACCTGCAGCCCGGCTCCTGGACAGCGGTCGTCGGCGGCAGCGGCTGGCACATCGTGTTCGCCGACGGCGAGGTGATCGAGATCGGCACGCTGGCGGACGAGCGGCGGGCGCTGGCGCGCTGCCAGGAGCTGGAGCCGTCGGCCCGGCAGGCGCGCACGGTCGCCGAGCTGCTGTGGAGCGTCGAGTTCTACCGGGAGGTGCTCTTCTACGACACCTACGGGCGGATGATCAACTCCGGCCCGCTGACCGGCACGCCGGGCGAGGAAGCGGTCGCGCGCACGATCCGCTGGCTGGAAGAGCGCGGGCTGGGCAAAGGAGAGGTGACCTACCGCCTGCGCGACTGGCTGATCTCCCGGCAGCGCTACTGGGGCACGCCGATCCCGATCGTCTACTGCGACCGCTGCGGCATGGTGCCGGTGCCGGAGGACGAACTGCCGGTGGTGCTGCCGGAGGACGCGGAGTTCATGCCGACGGGGCAGTCGCCACTGGTCACGCACGAGGCGTTCGTCAACACCACCTGCCCGCAGTGCGGCGGGCCGACCCGGCGCGAGACCGACACGATGGACACGTTCGTCGATACGTCCTGGTACTGGTACCGC
>JADBJL010000026.1 GCA_014874455.1 Thermomicrobiaceae bacterium | reverse complement strand
GAGCAGCTCGGGCAGGTGTCGTTCCCGCTGGAGTACCACGCCACGGTGCTGGGCGAGTTTGCCGAGCGGCAGGCGGCCGAGCGGACGCTGCTCTCCTTCGCCCTGGCGGCGGTGGTTTTGATCTTTCTGCTCTTGCAGGCCTCCTTTGGGAGCTGGCGGCTGGCGGCGCTGATCTTTCTGACCCTGCCCTCGGCGCTGGTGGGGGGCGTGCTGGCGGTGCTGGTCTCGGATCGGACGATCTCGCTGGGGTCGCTGGTGGGGTTGCTGACGGTGCTGGGGATAGCGGGGCGGAACGGGATCATGCTGTTGAGCCACTACCAGCACTTGGAGCGGGAGGAGGGGGAGGTGTTTGGGCCGGGGCTGGTGCTGCGGGGGGCGAAGGAGCGGCTCTCCCCCATCTTGATGACGGCTTCGACGACCGCGCTGGCCCTGGTGCCGCTCGTCGTCGCCGGTAGCATACCCGGCCACGAGATCGAGTACCCGATGGCGGTGGTGATTCTGGGAGGGCTGGTGACCTCCACCTTGCTCAACCTCTTCGTCGTCCCCTCCCTGTACCTGCACTTCGCGCGGAGATGGAAGAGAGTCGAAGGCCCTGATCCCGCCACAGCCGGCACGGCGGATTAAGAGAGCCACGGAAGGAGAGCCATCGCCATGCGTTCTGGAAGGCGAACGAGAAGGCCTCTTCGACCGATGTTCGTGCTGATAGTCGCCCTGCTGCTCGGCGCTTGCTCGCTGGCCGAATCCGCAACCACCGGCTCCACGGAGGCTACCCCGACCGAGGCTGTGGCCGAGACGTCCGAGCCCCTGCGGCTCGAGAACTTCGACCCGGCGCTCTTCGACGAGAGCTCGACCACGATCGACAACCAGTGGTGGCCGCTGACGCCAGGCACCCAGTTCATCTACGAGGGTTTCTCGATCGAGAACGGGGAGAAAGTAGCGCATCGCATCGTCTTCACGGTCACGGATCTGACGAAAGAGATTGCTGGCGTCCGGACGCTGGTGATCTTCGATCGGGATTACCAGGACGATCGGCTGGTCGAGGCCGAGCTGACGTTCTTCGCTCAGGATCGAGAGGGAAACGTTTGGCACTTCGGCCAGTACCGCGAGACGTACGATGAGACCGAGTTCGTTGGTGGCCGGGTGTGGCTCCAGGAGTATACCGAGGGTGCCCGAGCCGGCATCATGGTGCAGGCTGATCCCCGCCCGAACACCCCGGACTACTCGCAGGGCTATGCGCCGACCCCCTTCAACTGGACTGATCGGGCTCGCGTCGCTGAGCTGGGCGCGAAGGCGTCAGTTGCTTACGGCAGCTTCGACGACGTGCTCGTGATCGAGGAGTTCAACGCGGAGGAGCCGGGAGCTTTTCAACTGAAGTACTACGCCCGCGGTGTCGGGCTGGTGCAAGTTGGCTGGCGCGGCAGTGATCCGAACCAGGAAGAGCTTGAGCTCGTCGAGATCGTGAAGCTGGAAGGCGACGCGCTGGCCGAGGTGCGAGCTGAGGCCCTGGAACTAGAGGCACGGGCATACCTGTACGGGCGCACACCGCCTGCCGAAGTGCTCAAGACCGGTAACTAACGCGCTCTCGCCCGCCGGTCGGCGGGCGAGGCCATTAATACCGGTCGGCAGGCAGGTTAGCCCGTGAACTTCCAAGGCGACCCGGCATCACGTCACCCCCAAGATCGAAGGGTGGCAGTGAAGGGAGGAGCACCGCATGGTCTCCGAGAGCCACGCAGCCGCAGGGCAACCCCTGGAGCCGATCACTCAGCCGCCGATCCTGGAGGCCGAGCACCTGCAGAAAGCCTACGGCGGGAGGCTAGCCCTCCGAGACCTGTCGTTCTCGCTGGCGCCCGGCCGCATTCTGGGCTTCCTCGGCCCGAACGGGGCCGGCAAGACGACATCGATCCGGATCCTGACGACGATCCTGGAAGCAGACGGGGGGCACTTCACTGTCGCCGGGATCAGCTCTCGCTATCCCGAGCAGATCCGCGCCAGGATCGGCGTCCTGCCGGAGAGCCAGGGCTATCCCAAAGAGATGACAGGGCTCGAGTACCTGGCCTACTTCGGTCAACACTACGGATGGACAGCCAGCGAGGCGAGACGGATCGGCTGGGCGCTTCTGGAGGTGGTCGGGCTGCAGTACCGGGCGAAGTCGTTGATCGGCAGCTACAGCCGTGGGATGCGGCAGCGGCTGGGGATCGCGCGTGCCCTCGTTAACGACCCTGCGGTCGTCTTCCTCGACGAGCCGACGCTGGGCCTGGATCCACGTGGCCAGCAGGAGCTCCTGGTGCTGATCCGGCGGATCGCGCGCGAGCGTGGCGCCGCGGTCGTCCTCTGCAGCCATCTCCTCTCGGAGATCGAGAGCGTGTGCGATGACGTGGTCATCCTGAGCGTGGGCCAGGTGGTCGCCAAGGGCTCGGTAACCGAGGTCATCGGGCAGGCCCGAGGGAACGGCGTGCGTGTCCAGGTTCCGCTCTCGGCCGTAACACAGGCCGAACAGGTACTGGAAGCAATGCCGAATGTTTTGCAGGTCGTGCCGAAGGGGCGGGGATCAGGCTGGCTCCAGGTCGAGTTGCTCGATAGGCGCTCGCAAGACGATACCGGACACAACGCTGTCCTGGAGGCACTTATCCAAGCGAAGATCCCCATCCTGACGTTCGAGGCCGAAGGCAGCCGGCTGCAGGAGGTGTTCCTCCAGCTCACCGAGGAGGCGATCCGATGAGCGAGGCAGTGATTGCCCACGGCGGCAGGATCGATCGCTCGGGTTCCTGGCGGCTAGTGCTGGCGCGGGAGCTGGCTGAGCTCTGGCTCGGGGGGAAGGCGCTCGTCCTCTTGACGCTCTTCAGCGTCCTGCTGGGCATCACGGCGTACCTGATGGCGACCAACAACGAGCTACGGCTGATTCCCGTCAAGGAGATCGCCTACCTGATGCTCAAGCTCACGGTGGCCTTCGGCATGTTCATGAGCCTGATCATCGGCGCGGACAGCATCAGCGGCGAGCGGGAACGCGGCACGCTGGAAGGCCTCCTGCTGACGCCGACGAGTCGCCGGCAGATCGTGATCGGCAAGTTCCTGGCAGCCCTCTCCCCGTGGCCAGCGGCCTTCGTTATCGCCATTCCCTTGATCGCGGTGCTCTGCCGGGACAGCCAGGTGGTGAGCTGGGCGCTGCTGTGGGGCGGTATCCTGGGCACCATCCTCGTCCTCGGCGTTACCGGCCTGGCCATGCTGGTGAGCTTCTGGTCGAGTTCGAACCGAACCAGTCTTGCGGTAAGCCTGATCACCTACCTTGTCTTCCTACTCCCCACCCAGTTCCCGGGACAGGCTCAGACCGGAGCGTTTGGTGACCTGCTCCAGAAGTGGAACCCGCTCGAGGCTTCGAACGTGTTCCTCGCCAAGGTCACCGTGAACAACCGGAGCGTCGAGGAGATGGCCTCCTGGCTGCTGGCGCCGATCCTGTTCGCCGTCCTCACCCTCGGCCTGCTCTTCCTGTACGCCAGCCCGGGTCTTCGCCTGGAGCCGGGCAGGGCAAGGACACGGCCGGACTGGAGCCAGGCGGCCAGTCTCGCTGCTATCGCCTGGGTGCCCGTTGCGCTGGCGCTGTTGCTCGCGATGACTCACCCCACCGCGGCGGCGACCAGCTCCGAATCGCCTGTGCAGATCGCGGTCGATCGCGAGTGGGCGACGGCCAAGACTGGCGACGAGGTCGAGTTCGCGACGCGGGTGACGAATGCTGGCTCGGTGACCTCCCCTCCGCTGATCGTGGCCATGAACATCATCAACCTTCAGGGAGAGGTGGTCGACCCCGAGGACTGGTCTCCGCAGCGCACACAGTCCGTCGAGCCGCTCGCGCCGGGCGCGTCGATCGAGCACACCTGGACTATCGACGCGATCCTGAAGGGCGACTATATGGTATACATGGTCGTCGTGCCTCAGCCTGCCGGCCCGGAGTCGACCAGCCTGCCGGTTGCGAGCTCGGGCATCCACCTGACCGTGACGCCGTTTACCCGGATCAACCCTCGCGGGGTGCTGCCGCTTGCACTCGGCATCCCTCTCGGCCTGACAGTGAGCACGGCCCTGCTGCGCTGGCACCGGCGGCGTGCGATGACCGAAGAGGCAGGAGAAGGCTAGTTCCAGCACATACGGGTGCTGTGCTCCTGTTCCTCGGCCGGAAGCGCTGTGGGCCACGCGGCTGTGTGAGCAACCCTGCGCGGCAACCGCCGTTGTAGATATCGGAAGGCGGTGCATGGGGGGATGGCTACCCGCTTGCCGTTGCGTGGCAACCGCTAGCGAACCAGAAGCTCTGGCCGCCACAACGAGGCCTGGTGAGCGACGTGTGGAAATGGTCTTTCGTCTTGCTGGTCGGTAGCCTCATCGCTGTCAGCTTTCTACCCGTCCAGCAGGTCGCGAGTGCTCCCTTTGCCAACCCCGCGTTTGAGCAACTCTGGTCTGCTCAGCAGGGAGGGTCACTCGATCTGTGGGGGAGTAGCCCGCTTACCTGGCGGATCGAGCCCTACGCAGATGCTCCCGCTGGGCGACGGCTGGTTCAGTACTTCGATCGCGGGCGCATGGAGCTCCAGACCCGGGCCGATACAGGCTACCAAAGCGTGACTCAAGGCCTCTTGGCCTGGGAGATGACCACCGGTCAGATCGCCCTCGGAGACACCTTGACCGAGCCGCTCGCGCCGCCGGTCATGCCGATCGACGGTGGTGAGCCGAATCCCGGTGTTCCCACCTACGCCGGCCTTTCCCGCGTGGTTCAACAGCCGGAGCAAGATCGAACCAGCACGCCAGAGCCAATCAGCGACTGGATCGATGCCAACGGGCACGTCTCCACCGCTGTGCCACCGGTTCCGATCCGGATCGCCCAGTACGTGAGCGCGACCGGGCACAACCTTCCCCAGGTCACGGTCGAGCTCTTCAAGAGGCGGCCGTTCAGCGAGGTCTCCTGGGTGGAAATCCTCGGGTATCCGATCAGCGAGCCGTACTGGGCGCTCTACCGTTACGACGGCATCGCGTCGCCCTCGCTCGTCCAGGTGTTCCAGCGCCGCATCCTGGTCTACACGCCGGAGCGGCCGGCGGATCAGCAGTTCACGGTGCCTAATTCCGGCCGGCACTACTACCGTTGGCGCTACAGAGCCGAGGCGACCCAGATGTGGCCCCAGATCCGACCAGGGCTTGCGGCTCCGCACATCGTCACCGTGCCCGGGCTCCAGGCCGGCATCTACGCGGAAGGGATAGACAACCCGGTCGGCCTGGCGGTGTCTCCCGATGGCCAACTCCTGATCCTCACGGGCACTGGCACGATCCTGAAGGTCACCGGGGAAGATACGAGCGGCGCCGCGAGTGAGTACACGACCTTCGCGAGCGGCCTGGTGAATCCCCGTGGCCTTGCTGTCCACGCCGGCTGGGTGTACGTGAGCGACGATCAAGGGCTCGTCCGCTTCATGGACGTGGACGGAAACGGGGTTGCTGAGCGCGTGGAGCGGGTGTCGATCGAGATCTCCCCTTCCCCAGGGCCAGCAGGCGCGCCAGTGATCGACGATCGAGGGAGGATCTTCGTCGCCGGGGTGCTGCGTGGCGCGCTCATGCTCGACGCTGCTGCCCAGCAGCCCCGTGTGTACCAGGTCGTGCCGCCGACTGCCAGCCCCGTCGGGGGTGACTTTCGGCAGCCGGGGCCGCTGCTCGTCTGGGGGCGCTTGCTCTTGGTGATGGAGCAGGAAGACCGGTCACCTCCTCGCCTCGTACGGGCAAACACCGGCGAGGGCGCCGCCGCGCTCGGCACGGCGAGGGTATTGACCCTGCCTGCTGGATTCACCGCAAACGGAGCATTGGTCTACTCGAGCCAGCTCTGGACTGACGTGATCCCGGGAACCATCTTCATCGCCGCCACGAGTAGCAACCGGGGCGTCGTGTTCCAGGCGCTCCCGGGCACCGGGGACGCCCCGCCGGAGGTGACCGAGTTCGCAGCCGGATTCACCGACCCATCGGCGCTCACCGTCGGGCTCGATGGGACGATCTACGTCGCCGACGCTGCGGCACACCAGGTGATCAAGATCACGCCCCAGAAGCGAGGATCACCCTAGCCCTCGCCTGGCCCGCCGTTACGGCGACCTTGCCCCAACTCCTGCGCGCGCCGGTAGGCGGCCCAGACCGCCCGCGCGATAACCGTGCGCAGGCCGCCGCGCTCCATCTCGTACAGCGCTGCCGCCGAGGTGCCGCCCGGTGTGGTCACCATGTTGCGCAGCTCAGCCGGATGCCGTCCCGACTCCTGGGCGAACAGCACCGACCCGAGCAAGGTCTGCTGCACGAGCTGCTCGGCGATGGTGCGCGGGAAGCCGAGGTGGACGCCCGCGTCGATCAGCGCCTCCATGATCAGGAAGACGTAGGCCGGGCCGGTGCCGCTGAGGGCCGTCGCCATGTCGATGGCGTCCTCGCTGTCGACTCGGATCGCCAGGCCCATGGTCTCCAGCACGGCCTCGACCAGGAGTTGCCCGGACTCGTCGACAGCCGGGGCCGGATACCAGACGGTCGCACCGTAGCCGATCTGCGCCGGAGTATTGGGCATCGAGCGTACGATGGCAGCGTGCTGCAATCCCCGGCTCAACCGCTCGATCGTCGCCCCGGCGACGATCGAGAGCACGACTTGGCCTGGCGCAAGCTGCCCGGCGAGGTCACGGATGACGAGGTCGAGCGATTGGGGTTTGACCGCCAGCACGACCAGATCAGCGCCCTGGATCGCCTCGCGGTTGTCAGCAGTCAGCGTGAGCCCCAGCTTCGCCTGGAGCTCGCTTCGGCGCTTCGGGTTCGGCTCGCCGCCGGTGAGCTGGTGGACACCGACGAGCTCGGTTCGGAGCAGGGCTGAGGCGATGGCTTCGCCCATGACGCCACAGCCGATGAAGGCGATTCGCTTGTCACGCAGCAGAGTCTGCCGGTCAGTTCGCACGGCTTTACCTCTCCTCACGATCTCTCGTTGAGTAGTGGACGGAGCGTCTGGCGCGGCGGCCTCCGGGGCTGCCTGCGATCGTCCGGGCTGTCGAGCTTCAGACGGTCAAGCCGGGCGGGCAGGCAGGTGCCGAAGGCCGCCCATTAGGGTCGGGGGACAGGCTCGAATGCCGGCACGAGCAGGGTACGCAGCAGGGGCCGGTGTGGCTCGTACCGGTCAGGTTGAGGCTCTTGAGTCGCGACCTGTGTAGACGCACGCGCATACGCAAGCGAAGCGCCGATCACGAGCGCTGGACGTCTCAACGCCCCCAATTCTAGCTCAGGCCACGGGTTCGTCCCAAGCCGGGTACGCTAGATGTGCTCATCTTCCTCGAGTTCGAAGTCCTCGTAGTCCTCGCTTTCCTCGACGAAGGCCTCGATGAACTCGACCAGCCGATCCAGCGCCGTCTCGATGATCCGCTCGCCGAACTCAACCGATGCTGCCCGCGCGTCTCCGAGCGCACCGTTGGCAGTGATCTCGTCGAAGGTATAGGGGACGTGAACTGGCCCTGACCACGCGGCGTGCGGGTATTCCTGCTCTAGTAGCTCTCCCGGGCTCAGCGCCTCGGTGCGCACCGCCCACGGCGCCAGATAAAGGAGCTGGCTCGTCTCGCTCTCGCAGGCGTGACCGATCACCTCAGCCGTCTTGCCAGCCTGCACCACATCGCTCGCCAGCTCGCTGATGGAGGCCCAGGCTGCGAGCACGTCCAGCTCGCGTCGCAGGCGCGCCACCAGCAGGTCGAGCGCCGGCCGGTTGCCACCGTGCCCATTGATGAACAGGAAGCGGTCGAACCCGTGTTCGGACAGGCTCTCGACCACCTCGTAGAGCACCTGGATGAAAGTCTCCGGCGCGAGGGTGATTGTCCCCGGGAAGCTCATGTGATGCGGTGAGACACCATACGGCATGACCGGCACCACCAGCACCTCGGGATAGAGCCGCTCGGCGAGGCGCAGCGAGAACTCGTGCGCGCGGATGCTATCGGTGCCGAACGTGGTGTTCGGCCCGTGTTGCTCGGTCGACCCAACGGGGATGACGACGAGGTTGATTTCCGAGCTGGCTGCTTCCAGCTCTGGCCACGTCATCTCCCACAGGACGTAGCGGTTACGCTCCTCCTCCATCACGGCTCCACCTTCCAAAAACAGCGGTTGCATCAGTGCGCCGGTCATCAACCGGTAGCCACGCATAGTACCATGCACCCCGGGTCACGGAAACCCGCCGTGCGGAGTCCGCAGCGGACGATCCGACCTATGCGGGAGATGACCAGGGGCAGCACCGTGCTCGAGGCGTCTTACGCGCCGATCGGCGACTACGGCATGATCGGCGATGGCCGCAGCATCGCGTTGGTCTCCCGACGCGGCTCGGTCGACTGGTGGTGCTTGCCCCGCTTCGATAGCGATCCCGTCTTCGCCCGGCTGCTCGATGCCGACCTGGGCGGCTACTTCGCCATCGAGCCGCTGGAGCCGGCCGAGACCTCTCGTCGTTACCGCCCCGACACGAACATCCTGGAGACCGAGTTCGAGACCGCCTCCGGCCGCGTGCTGGTCGTCGACTTCATGCCAGCGCTCACCGAGCGCCAGAAGAAGGTCATCCCCGTGCCGTACCGGATGCTGCTCCGCCGGTTACGCTGTCTGGCCGGCCGGGTCACGTTGCGCGTCACCGTCCGCCTGCGCCCGGGCTTCGGTCGATATACGCCGGAAGTGCGGCGACTGCGACCTGCCTGGTACTCGATCGGCTGGGCCGACCAGCTCTGCATCCTCTTTACTCAGGTACCGCTCGAGATCCGCGGCGGCACCGTGACCGGGCCGATCACGCTCGAGCATGGCCAGGGGCTCGATCTGGCCATGGCCTACTCGCCGGAAGCCCCGGCTGAGCTGCCTATCCCCCAGCATTTCGACCTTCTCGAGCGGCTGACCGAAGAGTTCTGGCGCTCCTGGGTCGGGCACTGCTGGTACCGCGGCCCGTACCGCGACGCGGTCATCCGCAGTGCCCTGGCGCTCAAGCTCATGACCTACGCTCCCTCGGGGGCAATCATCGCCGCGCCGACGACCTCGTTGCCCGAACAGATCGGCGGCGTGCGTAACTGGGACTACCGCTACTGCTGGCTGCGCGACGCGGCGTTCACCGTGCGCGTGCTGCTGAACCTGGGCTATCACCGCGAGGCCGACGCCTTCGTCGACTGGCTGCTCCACGCCACCCGGCTCACCCACCCGGAGCTGCACGTGGTCTACTCGATCTACGGCGAGACGCATTTGCCCGAGCGACTGCTGCCCGACCTCGAGGGCTACCGGGGATCGCGCCCGGTGCGCGTCGGCAACGACGCGTCTCGGCAGTTCCAGCTCGACGTCTACGGTGAGGTGCTCGACGCGCTCGCGATCTACCGGCGTACCGGCCGGCCGCTCGAGCGCGATGACCACGTCCTGATCCGCGGGCTGGCGCAGGTGATCATGCGGCGCTGGCAGGAGCCCGACGACGGGATCTGGGAGGTACGTTCCGGCCGGGCGCAACATGTCCACTCCAAAGCGATGTGCGTCGTCGGCCTGCGGCGGGTACGCGAGCTGGCCCGCCTGGACGGCTTCTCGATCCCAGTGGCAGAGATCGCCCGCACTGAGGCGGCCATCGAGGACTGGGTGCTGCGGTACGGCTACGACCCGAAGCTGGGCGCCTTCGTCAGCGTGCCCGGGCGAGGGCTCGACGCAGCGCTGCTGGTGCTCGCGCTCACCGACTGCTTTCTCTCGCCACGCGATCCGCGCATCGTCGGTACGGTGGAGGCGATCGCCCGTTACCTGGCGCGCGGTGAGCTGGTCTATCGCTATCTCCGCGACGACGGGTTGCCGGGCCCAGAGGGTGCCTTCGTGATCTGCTCCTTCTGGCTGGCTGCGGCACTGGCTCGCATCGGCCAGCTCGATCGGGCGGTCGAGCACTTCGAGCGCCTGCTGAAGCGCACAAACGACTTAGGGCTGCTGGCCGAGGAAATCGACCCGGCGAGCGGTGAGCAGCTCGGGAACTTTCCCCAGGCGTTCAGCCACATCGGCCTGATCGACGCGGCGCTCGCTCTCGAAGAGCTGAGCGGGCGGGAGCGACCGCTGGTACCGGTCGCTCCCGCCTCCTGAGCGGCACCAGCGGCCTGGTGAGCCCTTATCGACCGAGCGTCAGGCCGAGCAGGAAGCCGTAGACCACGTGGGCGAGCAGCGTCACGATCGCGGTCTGCCGCCCGTAGTTGAGCCCCAGAAAGCCAGGCGGCTGGAGGTTGCGCGTCGGCTCGGGGCCGGTCGCATCGCTGGCCATGCGCGGGTGAATGCCGGGCAAGACCGGCAGCACAACCATCAGGACGACCAACCCGTGGATCGCTCCGAGCAACGCGCCCCACTCCCAGCTCGTCCGGCCCAGGAGCCGGAAGTAGGCAGCGTACAGAAACGCGATGAGCCAGCCGTTGAGCAGATGAAGCAACACTCCGAGCGCTTTGGCGCGTTCGCGGTGAGGGGTGAGCGCCAGACCCAGGATGAGCGGCAGATCCATCCGCGTGAGCCCGGCCGCCTGGCTGCCGCGCAGGATCAATGTCAGGATGAGGGTGGAGGCCAAGCCCCAGAGCACCACCTGGCTGAACCCGAGCCAGACCTGCATGACCGCGACCTCCTGCGAGCCTCTGGCTACGCTCAAGCGTAGCGGTGTGCCGGGAGGCTGGCAACGATAGCGACGAGCGCGGGCGGAGCGACGAACCGGCTTGCCGCGCGCCTGGTGTGCCGGCGTGGGGGCAAGGTTCCGTTCGTGCCGCGGGAGCATCGCTTGCAATTCGGGGGCTGCCTTACAATGGCGCATGAAGCAAGGAGATATTGCAGATGACCAGAACAACGCTCACGAATCAGGGGCAGCTTGCGCTTCCGAAAGCCGTGCGGCAGCAACTTGGCCTGCGCAAGGGAGATCAGTTCGAGGTCAGCGTCGTCGACGAGATCCGGCTGCGCCTGCTACGCCGCTACCACGCGGCCCAGCTCCGGGATCTGCTCCGGGGCAGCCGGATTCCCTTCGCCGGATTCGAGCAGGAGCAGGCAGCGCTCGCATGGGCGTTGTCCGAGCGGGAGCGGCGAGGCTAACCGGTGCGCTACCGGCTCGACACCAATGTGCTGCTCCGGCTCGCCACGAAGAGTCCGCCCGACCTGTTCGAGCGCGCGCTGGCGCTGGTCGAGCAAGCTGAGCGTGGAGCACTCGCACTGGCTGTCCAGCCGCTGCACGTCGCTGAGGCGACCTACGTGCTGCGCGGTCTGTACACGTATACGCGCGAGGGCATCAGGCGAGAACCGGGCCTCGTCCTCCGTTTGGAAGCGCTGGCTGTCCACGACGAGGAAAACGTGCTGACCTCCGTCCGACGGCGCGAGAGCCAGAGGCGCTCCTTCCGGTCACAGTTAGCAGATCCCACGAGTGGTGGCGCGGCCGGTCTCCGGTTCTCGGTCGTTTCCCTGCTCGCTGGCTCCGTCCAGTCGATCGAGCTCGCCCGGAGAGGGGGCCTAACCACCACGGGGGTAGTCACGAAAGATAGCGCAAGGAGCACAGCAATGCCCTTCGTCATGACCCTTCGCGACGACGCGTTCGTCCCCGACGTGCAGTGCGACAACTGTGGCCAGGCGGCGCCGGCTGAGACGTGCTTGGTGCTCTGGCCGCTGCGCTCGGGCAAGCGTGCAAAGGCTGCACGGCCGGTGCTCGTCGCCTGCAGCGAGGGCTGCGCCGACGCGCTGGCCAGCCGCCATGCGCGCGAGGAGCTGGCCGGTGTCGCGCTGGACGCCTACCTGGCCAGCCTGGTTCACTACCTCGGGATCGACCCCGAGGCTGTGTTAGAGCGCGAGGAGACCGCGCGGGCGCTGGAGCGGACGCGCGACCAGGCGCCCGAGTAGTCGCCGCAGCCGTCGCCGCGTGCTACGCTCGAGCTATCGCTCGAAGGGGCACAGCGCGGTTCGTCGTGGTGCTTCGGTGTCCTGTGTGCCTGGTGCCGAGCGGCGGCTTTTCGACGAGGAGGGCTCCACCATGCCTGGCCTGATGACTGGTATCCATCATATGACCGCCATCGCCGGGGATCCCCAGCGGAACCTGGATTTCTACGCGGGCGTGCTCGGCCTGCGCCTGGTCAAGCTGACAGTGAACTTCGATGTGCCGAACACGTACCACTTCTACTACGGGGACGAGGTTGGCCGGCCTGGTACGATCGTCACCTTCTTCCCCTGGCCGCACATGCGACGTGGCCGGGTCGGCGCTGGCCAGTTCACCGCCACCGCGCTCTCGATCCCGCCCGGCGCGCTCGACTACTGGCGACGGCGCCTGGAGACACACGGGGTGCAGTGTACCGGCCCGACGGAGCGCTTCGAGGAGACCGTGCTCGCCTTCGACGACCCAGACGGGTTGCCGCTCGAGCTGGTCGCACACCAGGGAGCCGAGGAGCGGCCAGGCTGGCCAGAGGGGCCGGTGCCGGCTGAGATGGCGATCCGCGGCATCTACGGGATCAGCGCCATCTCGCTGGCACCCGAGCGCACGGCCCGGGTGCTGACGGAGCTGCTCGGCCTGCGCGAGCTGGCGCGCGGGGACGGGCGCGTGCGCTACGTCGCCGGCCAGGGCGGCAGCGGGGTGATCCTCGACCTGATCGAGCCCCAGGAGACGACGCCGGGGATCGAGGGCACCGGCACGGTACACCACCTGGCGCTCCGCGTGCCCGACGACGACGCCCAGCGCCGGGTACATCACGAGGTCGCCGAGTACGGCTTCCGCGTCACGCCGGTGCTCGACCGCCAGTACTTCCGGTCGATCTACTTCCGCGAGCCGGGCGGGCTCTTGTTCGAGATCGCGACCGACCCGCCCGGGTTCACGGTCGACGAGCCGGCCGAGCGCCTGGGCAGCGAGCTACGGCTCCCGCCCTGGCTGGAGCCCCGCCGCGAGGAGCTGACCCGCCAGCTCCCGCCGCTCCGCCTGCCGGCGACCCGGTAGCGCGGCCAGGCCCGCGGTTCCAAGAGCAGGCATCCCGGTGGGTTAGGGGCGGCCACTCGCGCCCGCTCTGCCGTTCGATAGACCGCAGGCGATTGCGCGTTAGAATAGCGGTGAGCGCCACGAGCGAGAGCGCGCCCCGGTGCGGTGGGCTTCTGCACGTGCCGGCCCGGGCAATCGAGGAGGAGGCGATGGTGGCCGAGGAGCTCGTGCAGGTCATCGAGCAGGTACGCGGTCGCGCCGAGCGGTACCGGCAGGAGCTGGCGGCCAGCGAGGCGCTGACGCGCTACGCGCTGATCGACCCGATCCTGCGGGCGCTCGACTGGCCGCTCGACGACCCTGCCGTGGCTCGGCCGGAGTACGCTGCGGGCCAGGGCAAGGCGGACTACTGCCTCTTCGGTGCCGACGGCAAGCCCGTTGTGCTCATCGAGGCTAAGACGCTCGGCCCGAGGCTGCCGCCGATCGCCAGCGCAGCTGTGGTGAGCTACGCGTGGGAGCTGTCGCGGCGCGGCACGCACGTGGAGTACGTCGGCATCACCAACGGCCTGCTCTGGCAGGTCTACCGGTTCCCCGACATGGTGCGACCGGCCTCGACCGTCGACCTCAGTAAGGGTACGGCGGCGCAGGCGGCCGTCGAGATCCTCAGGGCGCTCTGGCGACCGCTCCTGGTCAGCGCCGTCGTTCCACCGCCACCACCTCCATCCCCGCCACCTCAGCCTGCGGGCGAGATCCCGTTGAGCGCCCTCCAGCCGGTACCTGGTTCCCCGCCGCCAGCAGCGCTTCGCCTGCCGGATGGCACCGAGGTGCCGCTGCGACGGTGGAGACGGCTCTTCATCGAACTCGCGGAGATGCTGATTAGGAGCGGCCGACTGAGGCCAGAACATTGCCCCGTTCGAGTAGCAGCACGCGCTGACCGCTACCTGATCCACGTCGAGCCAGTCCACGGGACTGGTCGTCGGTTCTGGAGCCCGGCGCAACTCAGTAACGGCCTCTGGATCGAGAGAGACGCTAGCGCCGAGCAAAGCGCGCGATTTGCCCGGTGGCTGCTCGAGCAGTTCGGCGAGGATCCGGCCCGGTACCAGGTCAGGGTCGCCCAGCCTGAACAGCAACCCTGAACCGCCAGCCTGCACCTCTCGCTCTCAGGCCCCGCGTGACCGTCATGGTGGCCTGCCGTCTGTCATCGCGAGACTCACCTTCGATGCGACGGCGAGCGCCGGTGCGCGTCGCGCGGCGCTGTCCACTTTCGTCTCGCATGTCCTCTCCGATGCAGTGCGCAGCCTCTGCTCGCTGAGCCGGGTGGCCCATGCTCGTCGCCGTCCCCACGAGCTCGACGTTCCCTCTCCCCAGGCCAGCACCCCTGCGCTCGGCGAGCGAGCACCGTGCTGCCCGGAGCCGGGCGCCGGCAGGCGATTGACCGGTGTGGAGCGAATCGAGGAGGTAATGAGCCAGGACGGCGAGGCGAGGTCGATGGCAGGCCGGGCCGGCCACGCGGGCGCTCGCCCAGAGAGGCATGCGGGTACGCGCTCTGGCTCGCCGCTGCACACCGCCCTCCGCCTCGCCCTGCAGAGCCCGGCCACCTTCTCCCGCGTCTTCCTCCCTCACCGCGCACTCCGCCCCTACCAGGCCACCCCAGCCAACGCCATCGCCTCAGCCGTCATCGAACGCAGGCGCGGGAACACTGGGGTTCCCGCCGAGTTCGCCGCCGTCTTCGCCCGCCAGTCCGGCAAGGACGAGATGCTCGCCCAGCTCCTCGCCTACCTCCTCCTCACCTTCCACAAGGCCGGCGGCACCGCCGTCGTCGCCCTCCCCACCCTCCGCCCTCAGGCCCAGATCGCCCGCGATCGCCTCCTCGATGTCCTCGGCTCCGACCGCCTCCGCGCCCTCGGCCTCCCGCTCCACGTCTCAGCCACACAAGTCCGCATCGGCCGCGCCGCCGTCCGCTTCACTTCCGCCGCACCCACCGCCAGCGCCCGCGGCCAGACCGCTTCCCTCCTCCTCGTCGCCAACGAGGCCCAGGACATCGAGCCCGACCGCTGGGATAGCGTCTTCGCCCCTATGACCGCCTCCACCGCCGCACCCACCCTCTTCATGGGCACCACCTGGAGCAGCGATACCCTCCTCGCCCGCCAGATGCGCTACCTCCGCGAGCTCGAACAGCAGGACGGCCACCCCCGCCTCTTCCTCGTCCCCTGGCAGCAGGTCGCCCAGCACCTCCCGCCCTACGCCGAGCACGTCCAGCGCCAGATCGCCCAGCTCGGCCCAGATCACCCCTTCATCCGCACCGAGTACGAGCTTGAGGAACTCGCCTCAGCCGGCCGCCTCTTCCCCGCTTCCCGCCAGCTCCTCATGCGCGGTGACCACCCGCCCCTCCTCGCCCCGCTCCCCGGCGAGACCTACGCCCTCACCCTCGATGTCGCCGGCGAAGAAGAAGCCGATGCCCAGGCCGACCCACTCGGCCGCCGCGACTCCACCGCCCTCACCGTCTTCCGCGTGCGCTCGCAGGGAGAGCGCCCCACCTACCAGGTCGTCCGCCGCTACCTCTGGACGGGCACCAAGCACACCCTCCTCCACCAGCAGGTCGCCACCATCGCCCGCACCTGGAGAGCGCAGGCACTGGTGGTCGATGCCACCGGCGTCGGCGCCGGCCTCGCCTCCTTCCTCCAGGCCACCCTCGGCGAGCACGTCGTCCTCCCCTTCACCTTCTCCCTCGCCTCCAAATCACAGCTCGGCTGGGATTTCCTCGGCCTCGTCGATGCCGGCCGCTACCAGGATCACCGCACCGAAGGCGAGGACGTCGACGCCGAAGCCGCCCACCTCGCCCGCCTCTTCTGGCAGCAGGTCGAAGCCTGTACCTACGATGTCCGCCCCGGCCCCGGCAAGCTCATGTCCTGGGCCGTCCCCGACCCCCGCACCCACGATGATCTCCTCGTCTCCGCCGCCCTCGCCGCCGCCCTCGATCAGGTCGATTGGCGCCCACGTACCGCGAAAGGACGGATCGATCATGACCGCGTCTGAAACCACACGCCCCTGCGATGGCACCGTCGTCGTCTGGGAACAGTGGATCACCCACTTCAGCCCCACCACCTGCCCGGAATGCGCCGCCCTCCACGGCCAGTGGTTCATCAAAGGCCAGGGCCCCCAGCCCCCGCGCCACGTCAACTGTCGCTGCCAGAGAAAAGAGGTCTACTGGGAGTGCACGAACCGACCGCCCGGCCAGGCCCCCGCTGGCTCCGGCCGCGCCGGAACGCAGCCACGCCCCTGGTAAGGGCGCCCTGCTGGCTGCCCCGTGACGCGCCGCCCGGCACTCCAGGAGGATGAGCAGGCGACGGCCCGCATCGACGGTCACGGCATGCTGGACGATGCAGGCGCTCGAGGTGCCGGCCTCGCTTGCGAAGGATGTCGCCTCGTCCCTGGCGCGCTCACGCTGGTCGGGTGCCAGCTTCGGTGACCCGGGGTCTGGCCCCGACCGGCGTCGCGGGCTGGTATGGGCACAGGGGGTCGCTCTCCAAAGGGTCGCCGGTGACCGCGTAGGCACGCGCCCGCGATCCGCCGCAGGCGAAGCGGAACTCGCAGCGGCCGCACTTCCCCTTGAAGCGGTTAGGCTCGCGCAGGGTGAGGAGGAGCGGGTGCCGGCGATAGACCTCCACCGGGTCTGCCGTGGCAACGTTGCCGAGGGGAAGCGGTAGAAAGCCAGCCGGATAGATATCGCCCACGTGCGAGATGAACAGGATGCCGTTACCATCGCGCACGCCGTGCCCCTGGCGAACCGAGGCCAGATCCGGCGGGGTCGCTCCACCGCGCCGCTCGGCGGCCCGTCGCTGGGCGACGACCCGCCGGTAGAAAGGCGCCTCGGTCGTCTTGATCGCGAACGGCACGGTGGGGGCAACCTCGTAGAGCCAGGTCATAATTCGTTCAGCCTCGTCCGGCTCGACCTCGCGAAGTAGTCGCCCGCGGCCGATCGGCACCAGGAAGAAGAGGCTCCAGCGCCGAGCGCCGAGCTGGCCGACGAGATCGAGCATGGCGGGCAGGTCGTCGCGCGTCTCAGCGCAGACCAGCGTGTTGACCTGGAGTGGCAAGCCGAGTGCACGGGCCCAGCGCGCGGCTTGGACTGTCCAGTCGAAGCTGCCCTGGACACCGCGCAGCGTGTCGTGCCGGTGTGCGGTCGAACCGTCCAGGCTCAGCGCGAGGATCGAGATTCCGGCATCCTTGAGCGCGGCGATGACCTGTCGGGTAAGCGCGTAGGTACCGCTGGGCGTGATCGCGACGGTGAAGCCGAGGGAACGGGCATGCGCGATCAGGTCGAACAGATCGGGACGCTTGAGCGGGTCGCCGCCGGTCAGGACGAGGTGAGGCAGCGGCGGCCCGAACTCAGCGAGCTTATCCAGCAGGGCAAAACCAGCTTCCGTAGAGAGCTCGCGGGGATGACGCCAGGAGACAGCCTCGGCACGGCAGTGCCGGCAGGCCAGCTCACAGGCGCGCGTGAGCTCCCAGTAGACCAGCAGCGGGCGATCCGGGTACCGCATGGCGCGTCCTCTACTCTCCTGGCGACCGCGTGGTCAGAACACGGCCGCGTCCACGACCATGGACAGGAAGAGCAGGCCCAGGTACTGCATGGAGTAGAAGAACAGGCGGCGCGCGAGCTGATCCGATCGCTCGCGCAGCAGCCGGCCGGCCAGCCAGAGGAAACGCATCCCCAGCAGCAGCGCCGCGACTAGGTAGAAGAGCCCGGCCGTACCCAGCGGGTAGAAGGCAAGGCTGGCCAGAACCATGAGCACGGTATAGATGAAGATCTGTCGGCGCGTCTCCTCCTCACCGGCCACCGCCGGAAGCATCGGCACCCCGGCCACCGAGTAGTCGGTCTTCTTGAAGAGGGCCAGCGCCCAGAAGTGCGGTGGCGTCCAGGCGAAGACGAGCAGGAACATCAGCAGCGCCGGCAGCGCGACCTGGCCAGTGACTGCAGCCCAGCCGACGAGCGGCGGCACCGCTCCGGCCGCTCCGCCGATGACGATGTTCTGCGGGGTGGTGCGCTTCAGCCAGACGGTGTAGACGAACACGTAGAACAGGTTGCCGCCCAGCGCCAGCAGCGCCGCCAGCGGGTTGACGAACGCGGTCAAGACGTAGACCGAGAGCACGCTGAGCGTCACCCCGAAGATCGCGGCGCACTCCGGCAGCACCCGGCCCTGGGGCAGCGGCCGGCCGCGGGTGCGGCTCATCACCGCGTCGATGTCGCGATCCCACCAGTGATTGATGGCCGAGGCTCCGCCGGCCGCCAGTGCGCCGCCGATCACCGTCCAGACGAACGTCCCCAGCGGCGGTATCCCTGCGGCGGCGACCATCATGGCACAGACTGTGGTTACCAGCAACAGAACCATCACGCCGGGCTTCGTCAAGACGAGGTAGTCGCGCGCCACGTGGGAGAAGGGGCGCGATTCGACCGGTCGCTGCCCGGCACCCGACACCACCAGCGCCGGCTGCAGCCGGTCGAGCGCGATCACCAGGACGAGGGTGGCCCAGATGATCGTGGCGACCGCGAGGTGGGCCACGCTCACCACTGGGGCGAGCCGGAACCAGATGTTAGCCGCGCCGACGAAGATCTGCGCGCCCATCAGTACTGCCGCGGCCACGGCCAGTGCGGCGATCAGCGGAGCGTCCGTCCATCGCTGGCGAGCCCGCCAGGCTGCCACCACGACGATGCCGGTTGCCAGCACCGCGAGCAGCCGGTGCGTGAGGTGGATGTCGACAGCGTTCCAGCCGGTCGGGATCCAGGCGCCGCCGCAAAGCGGCCACTCCTGGCAGGCGAAGCCGGCCCCGCTCTTCGCCGTGTAGGCGCCGGTGAGCATCAGCACGAAGACGCTGAGCGCTGCGGCGATACTCCAGCCGGTGAGGCGCGGTCTGCCCTTCGTTCGCGTGGCCGCCGGGAAACCTAGAAGCGCAAGCAGGGCCAGGATCAGCGCGGTGGCCAGGTAGGTGAGCGCGACACCGAGGTGGACGGTCACGACCAGCGCTTCCAGGTGGGTGAAGACGGTGATCGCTCCCAGCCCTGCCTGCGCGAGCACGAGCCCGGCTGCCAGCAGTGGCAAGCGGCCGTACCAGAGGTTCAACCGTCGCAGCCGCCACCCGGTGACGGCCAGCAGGCCGGTCAGCACGATGACCGAGAGGGCCAGCAGCCGGTGGATGAACTCGATCCAGGCCAGCAGATCGAGCCCTGGGATTACCTGGCCGTTGCAGAGCGGCCAGTCTGGCCCGCAGCCCATCCCGGCTCCGAGTACCCGGACGGTACCGCCGAAGACGATTAGCAAGTAGCCAGCGATCGCGGTGGCGACCGCTAACCGCGGGAAGCGTCCCAAGAGCGCGTGGGTGTCCACCTCGGCTCACCCTCCTCGCTTGGAGCTAGGGTCTCATCCTCTCTCGGACGGCAGGGCGTGATGAGTCGCCACCACGCCGCTCACCGTCGCTCAATGATACGGTCACTTTGCTTGCCTGTCGTCAGGTTTTCCCTGACGCCTCGCCTGCCGCTCAGCGGATCCCCCAGGGTACCGAACTCAGCTCGTACCAGGAGATGGCATACAGCAGCGCGAACAGGGCCAGGAAGGCGAGCGACAGCACCAGCGTTCCCGGTACCTCGAAGCCCTCGTGCGCGTGCTCGGCTTCGCCCGGCTCGGTGTCCCCGCCACCGGCCGCCACCGGCACCGGGATGAACGCGTCCGGCGCGATCTTGCCCACCGCTGGGGTCGCTGTCCGCCGACCGAGCAGGACGGTGCCGACGATGACGGCGACGAACATCACGCCGCCGATCACCGCGATGATCGCTCCGATCCCCAGCCCCGTGAGGAAGACCGTGATCTCCGGCTGCTGATAGATATCGGTACGTAGCCCGGATACGGTCGAGAAGGTGATGTCCCAGTGTCGGCGTGGTACGCCCCAGTGGCCGGCCAGGCCCATCCCGAGCCCGAAGATCGTCATCCCCAGCGCATAGACGTACGGCTGCAGTTTTGCCCAGCCGCGCAGTACCAGCTCGCGCTGGAAGATCAGCGGGACGAGGTAGTAGGAGATACCCATGAACGCGGCCGTTGTGCCGGCGACCACCGTCATGTGGAAGTGTGCCGGGACGAGGAGCGTGTTGTGCGAGATCATGTTGATGAAGGGCGTGCCGATGATGACGCCGCTGACGCCGCCCATCACGCCGAACAGGAACAGGCTCGTCACCAGGGCTGCGAACCCCGGCTCTCCCCACGGTGCCCGGCGCAGCCAGGTGAACAGCCCCCGGCGGAAGCCCTTCTCCCGCATCGCCAGCTCCACCGAGGCCGGGATACTGAAGGCGTGGATCAGACTCCCGATGACCGCGCCGTACATGAAGTAGCTCGCGTTCATGTTGCGCACCCAGGTGCCCAGACCCGGGTCGACCAGCAGGTGGTGCATCGCCCCCATGTTGATGAATAGCACGTAGAGGATGATCGCGATCCGACTGAACCCCTCGTTGAGTACCTTGGCGCCGGTGGTCAGGCTGGCGAGGCCGTACCAGACCGCCACCATCGCTGCCAGGTTGATCTGCTGGGCGCCGTGGCCCAGGCCCCAGTAGAGCAGGCGATACACGCCAGGATCGACTGACGGGATGACCCCGAGTGACCACAGCAGTACCGGGAGCAGCGCGGCCGCGCCGGACAGCAGGCTCCAGAGCGCGATGATCGCCGCGCCGAGCAGGGCAAAGGTAAACAGCGGGAGCGAGCCGACGTCGCCGCGCAACCGCGCCCCCACGAGGTTGATGACGAAGTGCACGATGCCGAGGATCGCGCCGACGGCGAAGACCAGCACCGAGGCGTAGTACAGCGGGGGCGCCTTGAGCGGCGGGTACGACGTGAACATCACGACAGCCTGGCCAGAGATCATCAAGTACGTGGCGACCACCGACCCGGCCAGCATCAACCCGTAGGTGATCCAGCCCAGCGCAGGCACCACCATGCGCGCGCTGAGCAGCACCGTGCTGCCGAAGATCAGGCCGGCCACCTCGAAGAAGATGATCCAGAAGATCAGCATCACCATGCCGTGCGTCGAGACGAAGGCGTAGAAGCTCTCGTACGGCAGAAGGTGGACGGCTGGCCACCGGGTCAGCGCGATCAGCAGGGCCAGGATGCCGCCGATCGCGAGGTAGACCACCGCCGTGACCGCGAACGCCATGATCTGGCGCTCGGCCGAGCGGTCGACCAGGAGCCCCGTCACCTGGCAGCGTCGCTGTAAGGCTGCTACGGCTTGCATGGCCTCATCTCTCCCCTCGGTCGCGCTAGTCGGTCACCACGATGCGGCCGAGCATCAGGTGGTGTCCCAGGCCGCAGTACTCGTTGCAGACGATGGGATACTCACCGGCGTCCTCCGGCGTGAGCTGGATCACTGTCACGAAGCCCGGCAAGATCTGGAAGTTGATCGTATGCGGCGCCATGACCAGCGAGAATCCGTGCTGCACATCCCGCGAGGAGATGAGGAAGCGGTAGGTCTCGCCGCGCTTGAGCTGGATCACCGGCCGCCAGGCGAAGGCCCGCGCCTCGAGGTAGACATCGCCCCCAGGCGGCGGCGCGACCAGCGGGACGCCATCTACCTCGCCAATTTGGTAGGTCTGGATGAACTCGTCGGTGCGGGCGGCGAACTCGCTCGGCTGGATCCGGTAGCTCTGGATACGGTTCTGCTCTCGCCCGATGGCTGGCCAGATGACCGCGATCATCGCGAACATCGCCAGCCCCCAGATCACCGCGAGCGCGCCCCAGAGCCGCTCATCGCGCCCGAGGGGTCGCCACCACGTTCCCTGCGGCTTGGCCAGGCTGCTGAATCGGACAGCCATCGCTCGCCTCCACCCCTCTGCCACGCACCCTCGCTAGCGTCCGAACAGCGGCACGTTCCCCAAGCTGATCAGGCCCCAGAGGATGTAGAAGACCGTCGGTACGACCAGCCCGGCCATGATCAGGAGGAAGATGTCGTCGAGCAGCACCTGCTGCCACGGGATGCGCTGTTCCGAGCCACCGCCGTTCTCACGAGAGCCAGACATCGCCAGCCTCCTCCCACCTCACGTCGGTCACTGCCTCTAGAATGGGGGAACCCCCTCAGCAGGTCCGGTGCCATCGATAAGACGAGCCCTCTTGCACTCTCGATGGCGCAACAGTGCATGCTCAAAGGGGGTTCATGCTTGAGGGCATTGTAGTACGGAGCCGGCTCCGATGGAACTACCTGTTGGGGTGAGACGATCCTACCCGGATGGGTAGGATCGCTACAGGGTGCGCCGTCCCGTCAAGGGGTATCGAGCATGCCGCCGCGGCGGGCTGCCGCGCCGTACAGCCGGGTACGCCAGGTACCCGAGAAGGAGCGCCACGTACAGGACACCCCCGGCAATCCACATCATCGCGCCACCCAGCCGCTGGTCGCCCAGCGGGCTCAGTCCCCAGGGCTTGGGCTGCCATGCGTAGACCGGATAGAGCAGCTCGCTCGAGAGCGTCACGGTCGCGCAGAGCAGATCCGAGGCCATCCAGGTGGTGAACAGCACCAGCACCACTGCCTCGGTCGAGAGGCGGCGTCGCCAGGGCCGGGGATCGAGTAGCACCTGCCAGAACAGCAGTGCGCTGCCGAAGAAGGACGCGTGCTCCACCTCGTGCACGAGAGGATCGGCCACCGCCGCCTGGTAGAGCGAAGGGAGGTGCCAGGCGATGAAACTGCCGTTGTAGAGAAGGAAGACTAGGAAGGGGTGCGTGAGCAGTGTGAGCGACGAGCGCACCGGCCGGTTTCCCAGCAGGGCTCGCCAGATCCGCTGCCTCGGGCGCGGCGGCAATGCCCACAGCGCGAGCGCGGCTGGACGGCCGAGGACGAGCAATGGGGCGGCGACCAGCATCAGCAGCAGGTGCTGAACCATGTGTACCGAGAAAAGCACCCCATTGAAGTGGTCCGGCGGGCCGAGGAGCGCGACGGCCAGCGCTGCCAGCCCGGCGAAGTAGGCGAGGACTCGCCAGGCTGGCAGCGTTTGACGGCCGGTACCAGCGGTCGCCCGATAGGCGATCAGATAGCCCGCGCCCGCAGTGGTCAGGAGCGACACGAGCACAGGGTCGAGGTGCCAGGCCAGGAACCAGGAATCGGCGTTGGCGGTGGCGTGGAGCGGCGGAAGAAACATGCCCCATTTTCCTTCTCTTCGCTGCCGGTAGCCTCCTGGCGCGCGTCAGTTGTGCCAGGTCACCGCAGCAGGCCGCGCTGCAGCGCGAGCGCTGTCGCCTGCGCGCGGTTCTCGGCCCCGAGCTTGCCCATGATCGAGGCAAGGTGGAACTTCACCGTCCGCTCGGAGATCCCGAGTCGCCCGGCGATCTCCTTGTTGGCCAGTCCCTCCGCCACCAAAGCCAGCACCTCGCGCTCGCGCGGCGTCAGCGGGCCGTGCCGGTGCGCCCGGCTGCGGAGCTGCGCCAGCGTGCGAGCGGCGATCCGTGGTTCCAGAGCTGACCGACCCTCGTAGACTGCCCGCACGCTGCGAGCGATCTCTTCCCCGCTGGCGCCTTTGAGCAGGTAGCCGGCAGCGCCGGCCTCCAGCGCGCCGCGCACGCGGTCGTCGGTATCGTAGGCGGTGAAGACGAGCACGCGCGGCGGCGCGGAGCCGGCCAGGAAGTAGGGGATGGCCGCGATCCCGCCCATGCCCGGGAGTTCCAGATCGAGCAGCACCACGTCCGGCCGCAGCCGCCGGGCCAGCGACAGCGCTTCCTCGGCCGAGCCAGCCGCTCCGATGACCTGGAGATCCGGCTGGAGCTCCAGCACGCTGATCAGCCCCTCCCGCACCACCGGGTGGTCGTCGACCACGAGCACGCGGATCACGGCTCGCCCTCCGCGCGCAGCGGCACGATGGCGGTGACCGTCGTGCCCCGGCCCGCCCGGCTGGCAACGTGCAGCCGGCCGCCCAGCAGCCGGGCGCGCTCCCGCATGCCCAGCAGCCCGTGACAGCCGGCCGGGATGGTGGCAGGATCGAAGCCGCAGCCATTGTCACGAACCGAGAGCACGACCTGCTGCCCGGGACCGGCGCGCAGCGCGATGCGTACCTCGCTCGCCTGGGCATGCCGCCGCACGTTGGCCAGCGCCTCCTGGGCGATCCGGTACAGCTCGGCCTCCACGCTCACCGGGAGCGGCTGGCTATCGCTGACCTGAACCGCGACGCGCACGCCGGTCTCGGCCGTGAACGCGCGCGCCAGCGTTCCCAGCGCTTCGGCCAGTGGCTTGCCGGACGGCAGCCCGGTGCGCAGGTTGGTCACCGATCGCCGGGCTTCCTCCAGGCTCTGCCGCGTCGTCGCGAGCGCCCGCTCGAGCCGCTCGCGGGCGCGCTCCGGCTCGCTCTCCAGGTGGGTCAGCGCGCTCTCGATGTGCAGCCCAATCGCGGTCAACCCCTGCACCAGCGTGTCGTGGATCTCGCGAGCGATTCGGGCCCGCTCCTCGGCGCGGGCCAGCCGGGTGCTCTCCTCAGCGAGCCGCGCTCGCTCGATCGCGACCCCAATCTGGTTGGCGATCGTCGAGAGGAGCCGCAACTCGCTGCGGGAGAGCTTGCGCCAGGACGGCGCAGCGATATTCATGATCCCGAGTGGTTTGTCCCGGAAATACAGGGGAACGCTGGCATGGTAACGCAGGCCGCGTGTCGACTCGATCGCGCCGGCCTCGACGGCTGGCTGTAGCCGGCTGCACTCGATCAGCGAGATGTTTCTGGGGGCGAGCGTCCCGTCACGGAAGTCGCCGATGCACCAGCAGTTCTTGCCGGTCATATGCACCGGCTCCTGGAGATAGGGTGGAAGGTTGTGGGCGGCAGCGTTGTAGAACTGGCCGCTTTCGGGGTCGAGCAGCCAGACCCACCCGGTGTGCAGGCCAAGCAGGTCAGTGACCAGCGCCAGTGTCCGCTCGAGCGCGAGCCGGACGTCCGGCGCGCTGTTGAGTGCCTCGGAGATCGCGTAGAGGATGCGCAGCTCGCGGGTGGGCCGCGCCACACCGCTGTCCCGGCGCCGGCCATCCCTGTGCAATGGGGGGACATGCTGGTTCTGCGTCATCTGGTTGATCCAGGCGCCTGCGGCACTTGCAGCACCGCCGGGGCCTCACTGGTGAACGGCGCTAGCGAGCAAGTGTACCGCCGCACCAGGCACTATGACGAGATAGAGTGAGCGGCCGGCCTCGATGAAGCGGCCGCGAGAAGTGGACACCGTCCCCCACCGGGACGATCGGAGCTACAGCGAGGGATCGCGACGCTACTACTGGCTGGGGCTAGCCTGCGCCAGATACTGCTCGAGCTGCTGGATCTGTGCCCGGTCGCGTTCGACCAGCGAGAGCAGGTATTCGCGGAGCGTCATCTGGCCCCGCGGGGTATTGAAGACCTGCTGCCAGACCTCGTCGGGCAAATCGCGAACCGTCGCAAGCGTGGCCTCGCGGGCGGTGCCGAACTGGCTGAGCAGTACGGTGGCCGTCAGGCCGAGCGCGGTCTGCTGCAAGGTGACCAGAGGCTCCGCCTCGTCGTCGGTAATGCTCGTCTCGCCGCTGAGCAACATTTCCTTGACCGCCTGCGAGGCGTTGAGTTCCCGGTTACGCAGCCGGTAGAGGATCCCGATGGCGGAGTTCGGATTCGTCCTCGGATCCTGGCCACTGTTGAGCGTGAGCAACTTGGGCCGGAACCGCTGGTTCAGTTCCCGGTAGGTTGCGATCAGGCCGTCGATCACGTCACGGTCCGCCATTCCCTCCTCCTTCTCGCCCCAGCCGCTCGGCAACCACCCCTGACTCGCTGCCCCTCAACCCGCTCGTCGATTCTCTACCATAGAGAGAATGTGCCAGATGCGCAAGTGATTCTGCATGCTCCTGAAGGGAGCCGCAAGCGTCTTGCGTAGGAACCTGCCGATGAGGTAGCGAGTGCTGTGCGCGCCCCGCAGGTGGCCGCCCTGACAGGGTTCGAACTCGGCCGTGCCGCTCAGGGGAGGCGCACCCGCACAGACCGGGGGTCGGCCGCGTCGTACCCTGGTCGTTCCTCGGCCAGTACCAGCCCGTCCCGCGCCAGGTCGTCGACGAGCTGTCGTAGCCACGGGAGGTGCTCAGGAGAGAAGTTCTGCCGGAGCCGCTGGCCGAGTGCCAGCAGGTCGAGCCCGTCGCCGTCGGGCGCCTGCCGCAGGTATTCGAGCAGCCGGCCGCGATAGTACCGGGTCGAGCCGGTGAAGGAGGACTCCCGTTTCAGCCGCGTACCGTGAGGAAGGGCACCCAGCAGCGCCTGGATCTCGGGGAAGGCGCGGCAGCACGTCTGGAGGGGGCAGGTCGGGCAGGCCGGCCGGCGGGCCGTGCACTGCACGGCGCCGAGCTCGATGAGGGCCTGGTTCCACTCGTAGCCTCGACCGCGGGGAACCAGGCGCTCGACCAGCGCGTCGAGTTGTCGCGGGCTCAGCCGACGAGCTGGCAGCTCCGGCCCGACGAAGACGCGGTGGAGCACCCGCGCGATGTTGGTGTCCCAGAACCCGACGTCCTCGCCGAAAGCGAAACACAGGACGGCTCCGGACGTGTAGCGCCCGACACCTGGCAGTCGCTCGAGCGTGGATCGATCTCGCGGTAGCTGCCCGCCGTGGCGCTCGACGATCACCTGCGCAGCGCGCAGGAGGCTGACCGCTCGGCGGTTGTAGCCCAGTCCGGCCCAGGCTCGGATCACCTCCCCGGGCGTCGCCGCCGCCAGGCTGTGGACGGACGGGAAGCGGCTCAGAAACTGGTGGTACTTTGGGACGACGCGCTCCGCCTGTGTCTGCTGGAGCATGATCTCGGAGACGAGGATCCGGTACGGATCGCGGGTCTGCCGCCAGGGCAGGTCGCGGTGACTGGTCTGGTACCAGGCCAGCAGTCGCTCGCGCACCTGCGCAACGTGCTCCGACGTGATTGCGTTGAGCGGATCGGGCGTCATCGTTCGGCTCATGGCACTGTGATACACCAACGGCCTCGCATGGGGCGAGCGTGTTCGGTCGCGGCCGTGTCACGCTGAAGGGCCTGCGCTATGATGGCGCGGGTCGTGCGAGGCGAAGGGAGAGCGCGATGCGACGACTGCGGGTCGGACTGATCGGTACCGGCACCATCGCTCAGAGCGCCCATCTACCGGCCATCCGGCGCCTGGCGGACGAGCTCGAGCTGGTGGCCGTCGCCGACGTGCGGGCGGAGGTGGCGGCCGATGCTGCCCGCCGCTACGGCGCCGAAGCCTGGTACACCGATTACCGCGAGCTGATTGCCCGGCCAGACATCGACCTGGTCGATATCTGCACGCCCGAATTCCTCCACTGCGAGCAAGCAGTAGCCGCTGCCGAAGCCGGCAAGCACGTGCTCTGCGAGAAGCCGATGGCCTCCACACTCGAGGAGGCCGACGCGATGATCGCCGCCGCCCGGCGCAACGGCGTCAAGCTCATGATTGGCCACAGCCGGCGCTTTACCCGCCGCTACCGGGAAGTCGCCCGGCTGATCCGGGAAGGCGCCGTGGGCGAAGTACGCCTGGTGCGGGAAAACGAGCGGCGTCCGCGGGCGATGTATGGCCGGCTCGACCTGCCTGTCGGTCACTGGACGCCAGAGGGCGGCCGCCCCTGGCTTGCCTCGTCAGCCTACTCGCAGGGCGCTGCCCTCACGAACGCGGTACACGAGACCGATCTTGCCCGCTGGTTCACGGGCCAGGAAGCGGTCTCGATCTACGCAGCGGCCCGGATCACCGACCCCGCAGGCGAGGTGCCCGATTTCCTCACCTACGTGATCACCTTCGCTGGAGGCGCGCTCGCCGTAGCCGAGATCGTCAACCAGCTCCCCGCTGATTATCCCTACTACCACATGCTCGAGGTGGTAGGTACTGAGGGCCTGATCCGGGCCGCCGATCCGCCGATGTCTCCCCTCGAGGTCTGGCGGCCGGACGGTATGGCCTACCCGCTCAACTTCGGCCACTTGTTGCACGTCGACGACGCCTACCGCGACGAGATCGCCGCGTTCGTCCGCTGCGTCCGCGAAGATCGCGACCCACCGCTCGACCCGTGGGACGCGCGCCAGGCGCTGGCGCTCTCGATCGCGGCGGTACGCTCGAGCCAGCTCGGCCAGCCGGTACTGCTGGCATCGCTCGAGGCCCAAGGGGAAGGAGCCTGAAGATGAACGGCAGAGCAATCGGCCTCATCGGCCGGGGTACCGCCCTGGCGAGCCTGGCCCGCGCCGTGCGGGAGCAGCCTGGCCTGCGGCTCGTGGGGCAGGTCGAGCCGGGCGCGCTGCCCCCGGGAGCAGACGTGGTGGTCTGTGCTGGTCTGTACGGGTACGAGCGCGTCTCCGTCGCCGCGATGGCGCTGGAGACGGGATGCCGGCTGGCCGTGCCGCCGCTTCCGGCCACGGATGAGCGCGGGCACGAGGCTCTGGCCAGCGGGCTGGTCGTGCAGGTGAGCCCGCTGCTCGGCTACGCCCCGCTTCGCGAGCTGGCCGAACGGGTGCACCGGGGTGAGCTCGGCCGCCGCTACGGGCTGTTCGCGGCGTATCACTTCGCCAGGAACGCGCCGACGCCCGTCGACGATGCCTTCGCCGATCTGCTCCACTATGCGCTGGAGGCGCTCGAGAGCCGGCCGGTCGAGGTCTACGCTCGCCGCTCGGCGCTCTGGACGCAGGAGGCGGACACCTGGCATGCGATCCTGCGGCTCGAGGACGAGACGCTGGTGACGCTGGAGGTCGCCGCTGCGCTCCCGGCGGGTGGCCCGGAGCCTGAGCGGCTGCTGGTGGAGGCGACCGGCTCCGATGCGGTGATCCGCGCCGAGCCGACGCGCCAGGCGGTCGTCAGCATCGGTCGTGGCGGGATGACGCAGGCCGTGCCGTGGATGCCTGAGCCGGGAGAGGGGTACCTCGAAGCCGCGCTGGCGCGTCTCGAACGGCCTGATCCACCGCAGGAGTTGCGCGGCCTCGAGACGTTGAGAGCGCTCTGGGCCGCGGCCGCAGAAGGCCGTGCGATGCGGATATGATCGCTGCCGAGGTGCTGTGCCACGCCTTTCGCAGCTCGTCCGAGCCTGAAAACGGCAATAGGGCGGCGGGTGAACGCCGCCCTATTGCCCCTCCTCACGTGCGGGCTCTTGCCATTTGCCACAATCTACGTCAGGTGGCAGGGTACCGGTTTCATCGAGCAGGAATTCCTGTGCGAGCGCCAGCATGCGCTCGTACCATCCCGGTGCTCGTGGGTCGAACCACTGGACTGCCGGAAGGCGCCGCAGCCAGGTCATCTGGTGACGGGCGTACCGGTGCGTCTCGTACTTGATCCGCTCGATCGCCTCAGCGAGGCTGCACTCGCCGCGGAGGTAGGCCACGATCTGGCGGTAACCGAGCGCGGTGAGCGCTGGTGCATCGGGGGGTACCCCAGCCTCAAGCAGGCGCCGCACCTCCTCGACCAGCCCGCGCTCGATCTGGCGCTCGACGCGCTCGTCGATCCGCCGGTACAGCTCATCCCGCGGAAGCGTGAGCCCGAGGATGAGCACGCGCCAGGGCGGCGGCGTGCGACCTTCGAGCTCGGTCATCGGCCTGCCAGTCTGGGCATAGATCTCGAGCGCGCGGATGACGCGGCGAACGTTTTCCGGCGGAATGCGAGCCGCAGCCGCTGGATCGACCAGCGCCAGCTCGCGGTGGAGGCTCTGCGGCCCCTCCACCCGCGCCCGTAGCTCGAGACGGGCGCGGAACTCCGGATCGGGCGGTGCCGGGGGAATGCGCCAACCTTCGAGCACCGCGCGGATGTAGAGCGGCGTGCCACCGGCCAGGATCGGCACCCGCCCGCGGGCATGGACTGCGGCGATCGCCTGGTAGGCATCCCGCTGGTAGAGCGCCAGCGAGTAGTCGTCCCGCGGGTCGAGGATGTCGATGAGATGGTGAGGTACAGCGGCCCGCTCCGCTGGTGTTGGCTTGTCCGTGCCGATATCCATACCGCGGTACAGGTAGCGCGAGTCGGCTGAGACGACTTCCCCACCGAGGTCGCGGGCCAAGCGGATGGCGGTCGCCGTCTTGCCGACGGCGGTCGGACCGACGAGGGCGATGACCGGCGGCTTGCCGCGCTTCTGCGCGGTTGGTAGACTCTCGGCGGCTCGACCGTGCTTCTGCCTGACCGGTGAACCCCGGAGGGATCCAGCTTGCTCAAGTTGATGGTGCAGTCCCTCAAGATCGCCGCCATCCTCGTCCTGGCGGCCGTGGTCGTCGTGACGACCCAGCGGACGCTGGCCCGCTACCTGGCAGCCGCGAATGCGGACGTCGGGCAGCCGGTCGTCTTTGTCGTCGAGCCGGACGAGTCGGTCGACAGTATCGCCGCACGCCTGCGCGAGCAGGGGCTCATCCGCTCGACGACGTACTTTAAGCTGCGCATGCGGCTGAGCAATGCCGACACCCGGATCCAGGCCGGCCGCTTCGTGCTGTACACCGGGATGTCGGTCAATCAGATCATTCAAACGCTCACGTCCTCCGAACCGATCGAAGTCGTCAAGGTACGCTTCCAGGAGGGCTGGCGCCTCGAAGAGTATGCCGAGCAGCTCGTCCAGGCCGGCCTCATCTCTTCGCCGAAGGAGTTCATCGACGCCGCACAGGGGGAAGCGTGGCGGACGACGTACGATTTCCTCCGCGACCTCCCACCCGGTGCTAGCCTGGAAGGATACCTCTTCCCCGATACGTACGAGTTCCGGGCCGATGCGACGCCCAAGGAGATTATCCGTACGATGCTCGACAACTTTGGCCGCCGGGTATCGCCCGAGCTGCGGGCCCGGGCCGCCGAGCGCGGTCTGAACTTCCACCAGGTGCTCACGATCGCATCCATCGTTGAGCGGGAGGCGGCCATCCCGGAGGAGCGGCCCATCATCGCCTCGGTCTTCTACAACCGGCTGGGCCAGAACATGCCGCTGCAGGCTGACCCGACAGTGCAGTACATGCTGGGCCAGCCGGGAAGGTGGTGGCCTTCGCTCACGCCGGACGACCTCCTTCAGCCGGGCCTGTACAACACCTATCAGCACCCCGGAGTACCCCCCGGGCCGATCTGTAACCCGAGCCTGGCCTCGATCGAGGCCGCGCTCGAACCGGCCGAGACGAACTACCTCTACTTCGTGGTGAAGGGGGATGGAAGCGGCAGGCACGTCTTCGCCGCCACCTACGAAGAGCACCTGCGGAACATCAATGAGCAGCACGGGGGATAGGCCCGATGGCCCGCTCGCAGCTTTCTGTTGGTTTGATCGGCTACCCTGTCGACCATAGCCTGTCGCCTGTTTTCCAGCAGGCTGCCTTCGACGCGCTCGGAATCCCCGCCCGCTACGAGCTGTGGCCGACGCCAGCGGAAGTGCTGGACGAGCGCGTCCGCTGGCTGCGGGGTCCAGAGGTACTGGGGGCAAATGTGACGGTGCCACACAAGGCTGCCGTGTTCACCCGGGTAGACCAGGTCACCGAGCGTGCCCGCCGGGCCGGTGCCGTGAACACCGTTGTCAACCGAGGCGGCGTGCTGTATGGAGACAACACCGACGTGCCGGGCTTTCTGGCCCCGCTGCGCGAACGCGGCCTGCCGCTAGGCGAGCTGGCCGTCGTCGTGCTGGGGGCTGGCGGCGCGGCGCGTGGGATCCTGGTCGCGCTGGCTGAAGCTGGCTGCCGCCAGGTGACGGTCGCGAACCGGACGGCCGAGCGTGCCCACGAGCTGGCGGTGGAGTTCGGGGTGGTCGCCGCTCCGCTCGACCAGCGGCTGGAACCATGTCTCCGGCGGGCTGACCTGCTCGTCAACGCCACCAGCGTCGGCTGGGATGGGGCATCACTGCCGATCGACGCCGCGCTGCTGGATGCGCTCCCGGCGACCGCGCTCGTCTACGACCTCACCTACCGCGACACGCCACTCCTCCAGGTGGCGCGGCGCCGTGGCCTGGCCACGATCGATGGCCTCGGCATGCTGGTCTACCAGGGAGCAGAATCGTTCCGGCTCTGGACGAGCCAGGAGCCACCGCTGGAGGTGATGTGGCGAGCGGCGCTCGCTGCCCGCCAGGCGCACGAGCAGGCCAGCCGGCGATCGTGACCTTCGGGCTATCCACGCCGTGCGACCTCGGCCAGAGAATCGATCCACAGGACAGTTCGAGAGGACGGAGAGTGCACGGTGCCGGTCGATGCTGTGCTCCTCACCCTGGTGGTCGCCGCAGCGATAACAGGCTATCTGGCCGGAGGGCTGGTGCACGCGCTCGCGACGCGGCTGCCGGCCGGGCAGGCGGCCCTCGGCCCACCGGTCTGCGCCTCCTGCCCGGGCGAGACCGCTCGTGGCTATGCCTGGCTGATCCTTCCTGGCGCCTGTCTTCGTTGCGCCCCCTCCGAACGCCGCGCGGCGCTGGCGACGCAGCTCACGGGAGCGTTGCTGGGCGTGCTGGCGCTGCTGCGCTACGGGCCGTCGCGTGACGCGGTCGTTGTCGTGCTGTTCAGCCTCTTGTTGCTCCTGGTCTTGCGCATCGACTGGGAGCACCACCTGATCTTCACGGTCACGATCGTGCCCGGCGTCGTGCTCGCGCTCCTGCTCGCGGCGTTGGAGTCGCCCGCGACGCTGCTCTCTGCGACGTTGGCCGGAATCGGAGCTGCCGCGGTCTTCGGGCTCTTCTTCCTGCTGGGAGTCGTGCTCTACCGCCGGGCGGCGCTGGGGGCTGGCGATATCCTGCTAGCCGGGCTGATCGGGACAATGACCGGCGTACGAAGCGTCGTGCCGGCGCTCTTCCTGGGCATGGCCACGGCCGCGGTGATCGGCATCGTGCTGGTTGCGCTGCGGCGGAAGAGCCGGATGGACTACATCCCCTACGGGGCGTACCTGTGCGGCGGCACGATCGTGGCTCTCTTCCTCTGGGGGCCAGCCGGCTGAGGCGGGGCGCTGCCCGGTGAAAGTCGCCAGGACAACGCCCTTACTCTCAGCGGTGTTGCTTATGTCCCTCGCGTGGGTGGTAGCTCAGAATCAAGCGGGACTGGTCGTCCGCCTTTGTCTCGAGCCACACGCGACGGCCCCAGAGCCGGTAGATGTGCTCCATCGTCTTCTCGGCCCAGTCGAGGTCGAGCTTTCGTCCGTCCCACGAGTGGCGCAGGTACAGTTCCAGGTTCCCCTCGTAGTCGCCATCTTCGACCAGAATCACCGGCGTCTGGTTGCCACCCAGCTCGCCGATGAGCCGCTCGCGCACCGCCTGCCAGTCCTTGTCCACGATGACCAGCTCGTCCCCCTGGCGCTCGTAGAGGTAGAGGTCGAGCTCGTCGACCAACTCCCGAGTCAGGTAATTGCGAATAAGCGAGATATCGTTCTCCACCTCCCGCACTTCGAAGAGGCGACTCTCGCCATAGCGCCGCTCGATATCGAGCAGGATCCGGTAGCCCAGGTGATACGGGTTGAGCCGACGCGGGGACGGTTGCAGGATCGCCGCGTGCAGCCGAGCGAACTCGACATGCTCGTCGGTCGAGAGATCCAGCTCGCGCATGATGCGGGCGTGCCAGTAAGACGCCCACCCCTCGTTGAGCACCTTGGTCTGGATCTGTGGGATGAAGTACTGCATCTCGGTCCGCACGATCGAGACCACATCGCGCTCCCAGTCGTCGAGGACGGGCGAGTGGTCGCGGATGAAGGCGAGGAGATCGCGCACCGGCTCGGCGGGCCGGCGCCGGCTGCGCCGCTGGGGTGGCTTCGTGGCATCATCAGGCTGCGCTCGTCGATCGTGCCGCCAGAGGTCGTCGTAGGGCCCTGGCTGCCGGGCAGGCGGCACCTCTGTCGGTTGTCCCTCGTCTTCGGTGGCATAGAGATCGACGTGTTCCTGGATGGAGAGGACGGCGTCGAGCAGCCGCTCGACCTCGGCCTCGCCGTGCTCGAATTCGTACCGCTCGATCCGCTCGGCATTGAGCGAGACGGTGTCGAGCATCCGGCGGGAGGTGCGTGCGAAGTAGGCGTTGTTGGCAAAGAAGTCGCTGTGCGCCATCACGTGAGCCGCCACGAGCGTGTTCTGGAGCACGGTGTTGGTGTCCAGCAGGAAGGCGTGGCACGGGTTGGTGTTGATCACCAGCTCGTAGATCTTGCTCAGGCCGTAGTCGTAGAGCGTCTTCTGCACCTGATAGGCCTTGCCGTGCGTCCAGTGCGAGAAGCGACCCGGCATCCCGTAGGAGCCGATCTCGTACATGACGGTCGCCGGGACGATCTCGAAGTGGGTCGGGAAGGGCCGCAGGCCGAGACGGGAGCCGATCTCCCAGACCTCGGCGATCCGCGCTTCGAGCAGGGTCAGTTGAGCAGGCGTCATCTCAGGCACGCGCGACCTCCCTAGCTTCGGGGCCGAAGAACCGGCGGAGCGCGGGGTAGACGTCAGCCTTGTCGCTGATCGTGACGGTCACCAGTTTGGGGCTGTGGATACGCTCCAGCGTGTGCATCAGCGTGCTCTGGTAGGCGTAGCGACCCTGCCGGATCTCGCCGTAGCCGAACTGGTTGCACCGATCGATCAACTGCTCCGCCAAACGGCGGCAGAGGTCGTTGTCGGATGGCCAGTTGTCGCCATCGGAGAAGTGGAACGGGTAGATGTTCCACGATGCTGGGTCGAAGCGCTCCTCGATCATCTGGAGCGCGAGCTGGTAGGCCGAGCTGGCGCGGGTACCGCCGCTCTCGCCGCGGGTGAAGAACTCCTCTTCCGTGACCTCCTTCGCTTCCGTATGGTGGGCGATGAAGCGGATCTCGACATGGTCGTAGCGGGTGCGCAGGAAGCGCACCATCCAGTAGTAGAACGCCCGGCTAATGTACTTCTCGAAGGTGCCCATCGATCCGGAGACGTCCATCATCGCGATCACGACGGCGTTCGACTCGCGCTTGACGTCGCGATCCCAGGTCTTGAAGCGAAGGTCGTCATTCTTGATCCCGCCGAAGCGCGGGGTACCCCGCTTGGCGTTGCGCTTGATGTTCTCCCGGATCGTGCGCTTCTTGTCCAGGTTGGCGAAGGGGCCGTGCTTGCGGATATCGGTGAAGCGGACTGCCTCCGACTCCAGCTCGCGCAGTCGCTTCTCTTCCAGGTTCGGCAGCTCCAGGTCTTCGAAGATGAGCTTGCCGAGCTCTTCGACCGTCAACTCGGCCTCGTAATAGTCGATGCCTGGTTGATCGCCAGCTTGCTTTCCCTGACCCGGCCCCTGGCCCGGGCCGACCCGGCCGATCACGTCGCCGACCTTCGAGTCGCCCTCGCCCTGGCCCACCTGGGGATAGCTGTTCGGGTCGAAGCGGAACCGGTACTCCTCCAGCGTCCGGATCGGGACGCGCACCAGCTTCTTCCCGTCGCTGGTGATGATCGACTGCTCGCTGACGATGTCGGCGAGGTTCTGCTTGATCGCCTCCTTGACCTTTTGCATGTGGCGCGCCTGGTCGATGGCGCCCTTACGATGCAACGACCAATCGTCACGGGTCAGTGAGATCGAGAACATGGCTGCACCACCCTCGCACGCGTCGCTCAGCCCCACGCTAGCGGTTGAGCAGCGCACCGACGTACTTGAGCAGCTCGTTGGCGCAGACCGGGCAGTAGCCGTGCCGCTGCACGAGCCGGTCGATCACCTCGTTGATCCGCCGGAGCTGGTCGGCATCCGGCGTCTTGGTCGAGGTCGTGATCTTGACCACATCGCGCAGGTCGGCGAAGAGCTTCTTCTCGATCGCTTCCCGCAGCCGCTCGTGCGAGGTGTAGTCGAACTTCTGTCCGCGCCGGGCCAGCGACGAGATCTTGATCAGGATCTCCTCACGGAACTGCCGCTTGGCGTTCTCGGTGATGCCGATCTGCTCCTCGATCGAGCGCATCAGCCGCTCGTCCGGCTCCATCTCCTCCTCGGTGATGGGATCGATCACCTTGGTCTTGTTGCAGTAGGCCTCGACGTTGTCCAGGTAATTGTTGAGCAGGGTGCGGGCCGACTCCTCGAACGAGTAGACGAAGGCCCGCTGCACCTCGCGCTTGGCCATCTCGTCGTACTCGCGCCGCGCCTCGGCAATCAGGTTGAGCAGGCGCTCCCGCTCCTCGCGGGTGATGCTGGTGTGCTGCTCCAGCCCGTCGCGCAGGCTGCGCAACACGTCGATCGCGTTGATGCAGGTCACGCCGTCACGGACGATCGCCGCCGAGATCCGGTTGATGACGTAGCGCGGCGAGACGCCGTCCATGCCTTCGCGCACCGCCTCTTCTTGCAGCTCGCGCACGTCCTGCTGCGTGTACCCTTCGACCGATTGGCCGTCGTACAGCTTGAGCTTCTTCATCAGAGTCATGCCGGCCTTCTTGCTCTCCTCCAGGCGGGAGAGCACGGCGAAGGTGGCGGCTGTCTCCAGCGTGCCCGGCGCGATGTGGACGTTGCGGATCGCGCTCTGCTTGAGCAACTTCTCGTAGATCTTCACCTCATCGGAGACGCGCAGGTTGTACGGCACCTTGACCAGAATGATCCGGTCTTGCAGCGCCTCGCTCCGCTTGTTGCCGACGAAGGCGTTGTACTCGTGCTCGTTGGTGTGGCTGATCACCACCTCATCGGCATAGATCATCGAGAAGCGCCCGGTCTTGATGTTCTGCTCCTGCGAGAGCGTGAGCAGGACATAGAGGAAGCGCTCGTCCACCTTCAGCATCTCGATGAACTCGACCAGGCCCCGGTTGGCGATGTTCAGCTCGCCGTCGAACCGGTAGGCGCGCGGGTCGGACTCGGAGCCGACCTCGCCGATCGTCGAGAGGTCGATGCCGCCGACCAGCTCAGCGATGTCCTGGCTCTTGGGATCGGATGGGGTGAAGGTGCCGATGCCGATGCGGTGCTTCTCGGAGAAGGCGATGCGCACGACCGGCACGTCCTCATGCCGCCCGGTGAACGGCTGGCCTGGCCGGCTCCAGGGGTGATTCGGGCCGCGCTCGGCTTTCTCGAGCTGGAAGCGGCACCACGGGCAGAGCTCGCCCTCGATGTAGATCCCGTATTCCCGCATCAGCTCTTCGCGGATCGTCTCGGGCACCAGGTGCAGCGGCTCCTCGTGCATCGGGCAGCCCCTGATCGCGTAGACGGCACCGTGCTCGGTGCGGGTGTACTGCTCGAGGCCGCGCTTGAGCTTGGCGACGATGGTCGACTTTCCACCGCCGACCGGCCCCATCAGGAGGAGGATGCGCTTGCGCACTTCGAGCCGCTGTGCTGCGGAGCGGAAGTACTCGACGATCTGTCCGAGCGGCTTCTCGAGCCCGAAGATCTCGTCGGCGAAGAACTTGTAGCGGGTGCGACCATCACTGAGTTCCTCGACACCCGCGTCCATGATCATGTGGTAGATCCGGGCATGCGCGAGCTGCGCGATCTGCGGGTTCTTGAGCACCAGCTCGAAATAGTCGGCGAAGGTGCCTTCCCAGTTCAGCCGCTCCTCTTCCGCCCGGTACGCCTCGAGTCGTTCGATGAGTCCCATCACTGATCCTCTCTCTGTGGGCACGTGCTGCTTGCCCGCTCGCTCGGCGCTCATGCCCTCGTGCCCTGTTGCCGCGATGATTCGTCGACCATTCGACGTCATCGACTGCTCCTCCGAACGATCGCCTCATGAGCCCCGAGAAAGGCGCGCTCGGGGCCGCTTTGACAACGCCAGACCGATACAGGCCAGGAGCCTGCGTTTCGACGCTAGCTTGTAAAGCTGGAAGATCTCCCGCCGGAGTCAAGGAGCCGGCGGGCACAATCACCGTTGCATATCAGTTGCCGTTGCCCGCTCGTCCGAATACGCGTCAGAACATCGATTTGTCGGCGTGCCGCGTTCGGGCGCGGCCGCTGTCCAGAACATCTGCATGTCGCGCTAACTGTATGCTGCCACCCCCTCTCGCCCAGCCCCCCGGCTGGCGGTGCACCAGTAGCCACTCTCGCGCGGGATCCAAACGCCGCGCGAGGCGGGAACCGCGGATTCCCGACCGGGGTATGGCTCGAGCGGAGCCAAACTGGAATGGAACGTGCGGGTCTTACACTCTCTATAACGGAGGACGGGCCGAGTTGGATTCACCCGTAGTCACCGTCTGTCGAGATCCGGGACTACGGTACTACAAGTGGCAGCTATATTGCAAGTGGCTGCACGATCAGCAACGCTGATCGTGATCGGCAACCAGAAGCGTCGATCACGAAGCGATCGGCAGAGTGCGCCCGCTCTAGTCCAGGAGGGCATCACCGGTTGCGATCGCGCCCTGAGATGGGCGGTGCTGGCGGCTGCGCGACTTGCCCTCGCGCGAGGTCGAGTTTCGAGCGCGCCCTGAACGAGGCGATGGGAAGCGATTCCCTCGCTTGTGACACCTGTAAGAGCATCAGAGCAACGTTATGTCGAGTAGCGACGGGCTGCGAGTCTGCCGCCCCTCGTCGCCGGCTGCCACCTCTCGTGTCCGCCCAGGCTGGTATGCTAGGCGAGCAACGGAAGGGAGACCAGCCGTCGTGCATGTCGTGATCATCGCCGATATGGAGGGCGTCAGCGGGATCGAGACCTACGAGATGACCGTCCGCAGTCACCCCGCCTATGCCGAGGGGCTGCGGCTGCTGGCCGCCGAGGTGAACGCGCTGGCCGAGGCCGCTTTCGAGGCGGGAGCGAGCTCGGTCTCGGTGATCGACTGGCACGGTGGGGGTGGCAATCTCCGTCCAGAGTTGCTCCATCGCCGTGTCGTCATCGTCCCGGAAGACTTGACTCGGGGCTACGACGTGGCGATCCTCAGCGGCTTCCACGCCATGGCCGGAACCGAGCACGCGTTCTTGAGCCACACCATGACCGGCGGGCTCGCCTTGACGCTCGAGGGGCGTCCCGCTGGTGAGCTGGCACTCCTGAGTCGCTGGGCGGGCGAGCACGGGATTCCGGTCGGCCTCGTCACTGGCGACCGGGCGACGTCGCTGGAAGCCGAGACCTGGCTTGACCAGACCCCTACCCTGACAGTGAAGCAGGCGGTCGCCTGGGATCGGGCCGCGGCGCTGCCGGTCGAGCAGGCACATCGAGCCCTGCGGGAGATGGTCGGGCGGGTGCTGGGACGCCCTGACCGGTGGTGGGTCTATCGCCCGGCCCGGCCGGTCGAGGCCCGGGTGCGACTCCGGTGCGCGACCGAACTGGCTGCCAGGATCCCGGGTGTGTCGCTCGAAGACGGCTCGCTTCAGGTGAGGCTCCCGAGCGTCAAGGCGCTGATCGACCTGATCGATGTCCTGACCGTACTGATGCGCTTCGAGGAGCAGCGCGAGCTGCTGGAGGCGATCGCCGCCGACCCCGCAGCCGGCCTCGTTCTGGAGCGAGAGCGGGCCCGGCGCCGCCAGCAACTCCGGCTCGAGGGCCCCTGGCCGAACGCGAGTTCGACCTCGAAGACAGGATAAGACGTTCCCGCGAGAGTAGCTTCCTTGCTCGCCGCAAGCCGCTGCTCTTCGGCCCTCGGGCGCGTCGGCAACGACCGGGTGAGCGCCTCTCGCAACCATATCTCCCTATGCTGCGGTGCCTCCGGTCGGCTACGCCCGCGCCGAGGCCACCCTCGGTGAGAGCGACACGGGGCCAGTTGGTGATACTTCATCGCTGCTGAGCAGTGCCAGGGGGAGCGGCGCCGCGCACGGCCCTGCGCGAAACTTTAGTGTCAGTAAATTTGACTTTTAACGTCATCTGTATTATCCTCTAGCTCAATAGAATCCCCTCGTCGCCTATTCCCGAGGAGGAAGCATGAACGGCTGGAGGCTCTCCCGGCGCTCACTCCTTCGCGCTGGAACCGCAGGCGCCGCACTCACTGGTGTGGCGGGGACTCTGGCGACGCTGCTGTCGGGGCGAAGCGGAGCGGGGCCCCTGGCTCCACATTCCGGTACGGATGGAACACCGTCCCAGCAGGCCGGCCACGATAGCAGCCACGCTACCACGGCCATGATGACCGTTGGCGACGTCGACACGGTCGCCATGGGTTTCGATCCGTCGGCGTTCCTGACGGCCTTCGACTACGGGCACGTGAGCTGGCTGCCTGATGGCCGGACGCTTCGCGAGTACCGCATCGTCGCTGGCGACAAGGAGATCGAAATTGCTCCGGGCGTCTTCTTCCCGGCCTGGACCTACAACGGCCAGGTGCCGGGCCCGACGCTCCGTTGCACCGAAGGTGAGCGGATACGCGTCCATTTCACGAACGCCGGGACGCACCCGCACACGATCCACTTTCACGGCATCCACTCCGCCTACATGGATGGAGTAGCCGGAATCGGGCGCGGTGCGATCGATCCAGGTGAGAGCTTCGTCTACGAATTCGACGCTTATCCCTACGGCTGTCACCTCTACCATTGCCACGCGATCCCCCTCAAGCGTCACATCCACAAGGGGCTCTACGGGGCGTTCATCATCGACCCCGACCCTCGGCGGCACGGCGAGCGGGCTCGTTCGCGTCATCCCGACTACCCCGAGTCGAGGGAGTGGCAGGAGTACGTCATGATCATGAATGCGTTCGACACCAACTTCGATGGCGAAAACGAGGTCTACGCCGTCAACACGGTCGCGTTCCACTACATGAAGCATCCGGTTCGGGTCGAGCGCGATCGGCCGATCCGGATCTACTTGATCAACATCACGGAGTTCGATCCCCTCAACTCGTTCCACCTGCACGGGAACTTCTTCGACTACTACGACCACGGTACCACGCTCGAACCGACGCTCCGGACGGTGGACACCATTACGCAGTGCCAGGGGCAGCGCGGCATCCTGGAAATCTCCTTCGCTGGCTTCGAGCCCGGGCTCTACATGTTCCATGCTCACCAGAGCGAGTTCGTCGAGCTGGGCTGGATGGGCGTCTTCGAGGTCGTCGACTCGTAGGCTGAGAGGGGTGCTGGATGTCTGAGACCACGCTCTCCGACGGCGCATTGCCCAGATCCACCCCTGCCTGGACCGTGAGGCGAATCGCGCTCGGTGTGTTACCGCTAGGGCTGTTGGGCGCAGTGATGATTGCCATCTTCGCCACTGGCGGCGGGCTCGGTGATCGCTCGGCGCCACCGGTCGAAAAGCTGAGCATTCAGCGAGTGCGCTTGCCGGAGCCGAACCTGATCGCGCTCGAGGTGGTCAACGATGGCCCTGAGCCGGTCACGATCGCCCAGGTGCTCGTGGACGATGCCTACTGGTCCTTTCACATCGAGCCCGGCCCGACCCTCGATCGCCTGCAGGCGGCGACCATCACCATTCCCTATCCCTGGGTCGCTGGCGAGGCCCACGTGATCTCCTTGATTTCGACGACGGGCGCCACTTTCGAGGCCGAGGTACCGGTCGCGATGCTGTCGCCAGCTCCTGACCACGCCACGCTGCTTCGTTTTGCGGCTATCGGCTTCTATGTCGGTGTCGTCCCGGTGGGGCTCGGGCTGCTCTGGTACCCCTTCCTTCGTGGTCTCGGTCGCCGAGGCTTGCGCTTCGTCCTGGCGCTGACCGCCGGCCTGCTCCTCTTCCTGATCGTGGATACAGTCGAGGAGGCGCTGGAAGTCGCTGCGACGACGCCGGGGGTGCTGAGCGGATCCCTGCTGGTACCGCTGGTCGCGCTGTTGTCCTTCCTGTTTCTGCAGGCCGTTTCCGGCAGGAACCCCGAAACGCCACGGCGTGGGCTGGATGTCGCCTACCGCATTGCGTTCGGGATCGGGCTGCACAACCTGGGAGAGGGGCTGGCGATCGGCGCCGCCATCGCCCTAGGCGAGATCGCTCTCGGTGTCTTCCTGATCGCCGGCTTCACGCTGCACAACGTGACCGAGGGTGTCGGCATCGCCGCGCCGATCCTGCGAGTTCGCCCGGCGTTTCGGCACTTCATCGGGCTCGCGCTGCTGGCCGGGGCCCCGGCCATTCTCGGTGTCTGGATCGGGAGTTTCGTCTACTCGCCGCTCTGGGCGACGGTCTTCCTCGCGATCGGTGCGGGCGCGATTGCACAAGTTGTGGTCGAAGTCGCGCGGTTGCTCGCAGACGGCCAGCGGAGCCGCGGCGCCCTGCTGGATTGGACGGCGCTCGCCGGGGTCACGGCCGGGATGGCGCTCATGTACGTGACGTCGCTCGCGGTCGCTGCCTGATCGACCGCCCAGCGCAGGCTTCCGGCAACTCCGAGGGAGCGCCTGCTGAGAGGGATCTCAGCGCTTGGATCGAGATAGGGACACGGCTCCTGCTTGTGAGCGATCTCGCGAGTAGATTAGGATTGACTCCGAAGCTGGGGTGGTGAACTCCGACAGAGCCCCAGCGGAGCGAGGTCATGGGCCCTACGCTCGTCTCGCAACAGCGGCTCCTGGCGGTGATGCTGGCTAGCCTCCCGGCCTGGCTACTGGTTGTCGGGTTGCTGGCGATCCCGTCGTTCTGTCGCTGCGGTGCCGATGTGCCGCACGCCCATGCCCTGTTCGAGATCCCCGGACACACGCACGCGCACGGTAGCACACACGACGCCGGTGGACACGCCCACCAGCATCAAAGCCCTTCGGACATCGGTCGGGACATCGAGACCGTGCGGAGCTGGCCGGTGGTGCTGTCCTGGGGAAGTGGCCTCGCCATCTTGGTGACGATGATCGAACTCCTCGCGTTCGACCGGCCGGCGCCGCCATGGTCTTGCGGACGGCGCCTGCGCAGCTCTCTGGTCGCCCCTGCCACACCCCCACCCAGGCTGGCGGTCGCGTAGCGCCTAACGGCGGCGCGACCTGAGCAGAAGACCGACGGTCTGCCATTCCGGCCTGGACAAGGGGGTCACAAATGTATTGGAGGTTGCTCCTCGCTGGGCCGCCGCTGCTGTTCCTCCTCGGGGTGTTCGTCGTCTTCGCAGCGGAACCGGTGCGAGCGCTGCCCCGACTCGATCTGGCCCCGAGCTATCAGCTCACCGATCCGGCTGCCCGGCCGGTCTCCGGTGATGACTTCCTCGGGTCGGTCGTCCTCTACTCGTTCGTCGGTGCCCGGTGCGACGAGTCGTGCACGGCGACGCTCGACCTCGTGCGCGCGCTCGAGCCGGAGACCGAGCAGGGCTGGCCTGTGCCGGTACGACTGGTGACGATCATCGTCGAGCCAGCGGATCCCGAGGGTATCCAGGCTATCGCTGCGGAGACCCGGTCGTCGAGCGGGAACTGGCAGGTGCTCGGAGGCGACGAGACCGCTGTCCGGCTGGTTCGGCAGGGCTTTCGGGTGCCGCTCCTGGCCGGAGCCGACGGGACAGCGCGGGTCGAGCCGATGCTGGCGCTCGTCGATCCGGCCGGTATCGTCCGGGCGGAGTACCGCGCGCCGCTGCCGGCGAGCGACGTGCTGAAGGCCGACCTGGCCGTGCTACAGGAAGAGATCGCGAACTCGCGCGGGGCGAAGCGACTTCTGTACGAGGGCTTGCACCTCTTTACCTGCCGAGTACGGTGAGGGCCTGCGATGCGTTTCTCACGACGACAGCTCATCCTGGTGGCTGGGGTGGGCGCGCTCGCGCTGTTGCTGGCCAGCTTCGCTGGCTGGTGGTGGCGAAGCGCGCCCGGTGCCGGTTCGGTAAACGGGCTGGCGTTCGACAGCCCGCGGGAAGTGCCGGCCGTCACCCTGCAGGGCTCGGACGGCCAGCTCCATAGCCTGCGGGACTTCCAGGGCAAGGTGGTGCTGGTCTATTTCGGATACACCACCTGCCCGGACGCCTGCCCCATGACGCTGGGCAAGTTCGCTCGCGTCAAGGCGGCGCTCGGTGAGCAGGCCGCCGATGTCCAGGTCGTGATGGTGACCGTCGATCCCCAGCGGGATACAGCCGAGCGGCTGCGGGAGTACCTGGCGATGTACGGCGAAGACTTCCTGGGACTGACCGGGGACGTGGTGGCCATCCAGGAGGTTGCGACCGCATTCGGCGTGTACTACTCGACCTACGAGTCGAACTCGGCGCTTGGGTACCTGGTCGAGCACACCACAGCCAGCTTCATCGTCGATCGCCAGGGCCGCCTGCGCATCCTAGCCCCCTACGACCTGACCGCCGAGCAGCTTGCCCAAGACGTGCGGTATCTGCTGCGGCAGGACTGAGGCGAGAGACGAACGCCTGCGAGAACGAGAGGGAGCGATCGAGCGATGTCACGACGACACCCGATGGTGCGGGCGACGGCGATAGTCGCGCTCGCTCTGGTGATCCTGCTCGCGCTCGCTGCGTGCGGCGGGGCGAGCACGCCCGCGGCTTCGCCGACGCCGACAGCGACGCCGGAGCCCACTGCGACCGCTCCGACGGAACACGTTCATTCCACCCCGACTGCAGCGGCCGAGCCCAGTGCAACGGCACCGATGGAACAGACGCATCCCACCCCGACGCCCGCCGCGAACCGACCTCAGGTGACTCCGACCGGCACCGAGACCCCGGCAAGTGGTAAGGAGGGAGCTGAGGAGACCATCCGGATCGTCGATCCATGGGCGAGAGCGGCGATGCAGATGGGCGGGACGTCCACCAGCGCCGTCTATCTGGTCATCCGAAACGAGGGGGAGCAGGCGGATCGCCTGCTCGGTGCCGAGAGCGAGGCGGCGCAGACGGTGGAGCTGCACCAGTCCAAGATGGAAGGGGGGACGATGAAAATGGAGCCTGTCGAGGCGATCGACATACCGCCTGGCGGCCAGGTAGAGCTGAAGCCTGGTGGGCTCCACATCATGCTCATCGGGTTGAAGCGAGACCTGCCGGCGGGCGAGCGACTGACCCTGGTTCTCCACTTCGAGCGCGCGGGCGATATCGAGGTAGAGGCTGAAGTGCGGCAGCCCTAGGAGCCTCTGGCAGCAGATGAGCAGGCCGGTCATCATCGGCCGGCCTGCTCACCCATACTCGATCCAGCGGGAGGCGGCTCCGCTCGCGATGGATAGCCCCCGCTCCCGGTTCGCCTGTCGCACTCTGGTCGGAGAGCACGGTCAGCTCGGCTGGTCAGCGATCGAATGTGATCCGGATCGGCAGGCGCGGCGTTCCTTCGTACCAGGCGCGCACCGCGGCCGAACCGTACTTTTCCGCGAACCACTGCGTGACCGCTGAGAGCAACGCCTCGGGCAGCGGCTCGGCTCTCCCGATCCACCGGTGGCCGCCGGCTTCGACCGTCACTGTGGGATGCGCACGCGCGTTCCGGTACCAGTCAGTACCCCGACCGTGCGCGCGGGCGTGCGCCATCAGGTAGACGGCTCCCTCGCGGTAGACGAACCAGAGCTGAACCCGGTGGGGCCGGCCCGTCCGGCGGCCACGCGTGATCAGCGTGAGTGTCGAGGCTCGTCCTAGCAACTCCCAGCCTTCCTCGCCCTCGATCATCCTTCCTCCTTAACGATCGCCACGGCCTGGTTCGACGCGTCGTCCGAACCCTGCGGCCGCCTGGTGAGTATGCGCCTGGCTGGACAGCATCAGTACCACCAGCGCGCAGAGCGTTCGCCGCGCGCCGCCGGATAGCAAGGATGGCCCAGCACATGGGCTATACTGGTGCGGGAGGCCTGCAATGGCACTGCACTTGCCGCGACGGCGGTTCACTGTAGCCGAGTACCACCAGATGGCTCAGGCAGGCATCCTGGGCGAGGACGACCGTGTCGAACTCATCGAGGGCGAGATCGTCGAAATGCCGCCCATCGGGGACCGTCACGCTGCCAGTGTGGATCGACTGACTGAGGGGTTCGTCCAGCGGTTCAGCGACGTCGCCATCGTGCGAGTTCAGAATCCCGTTCGCCTCGATGAGCTCAACGAGCTCCAGCCCGATCTAGCGCTCCTGCGTCGCCGCGCTGACTTCTATGCCTCCGGCCATCCGGCTCCGCCCGACGTCTTCCTGCTCGTCGAGGTTGCCGACACCTCGGCCGAGCTCGACCGGCGGGTGAGGGTCCCGCTCTACGCCCGGAACGGCATCCCCGAGGTCTGGCTCATCGACCTCCAGCAGGAGACGCTGACCGTCTATCGCGACCCGGCTCCCGATGGCTATCGTACGGCCCACGTGCTGCACCGCGGCGATTCGATCGCTCCGGCTGCCTTCCCCGACCGCGCGCTCGCCGTCGCCGACCTCCTCGGCTGACCGGTTCATTCCAGACGAGGGTGTCTACCGATCTCCATGGACGGTGCAGCGAGTCTACTGGCCAGGTAGCGAGGCAGACGCGCAACGCCGCTCACGACTGCTAGGCTTCCGGCGGGCCGGCCGGCTCCGCTAGGCCTGCTTCGTGGGATCCAACTCCCTCGGCGCTCCCTCGCCCCCAGGCGAGCGCCAGGTGGGCGATCGGGCACTCGTAGCAGCGAAGCTGGCGGCACCCGGTGTGGTAGAGCTGGAGCAAGCCCTGCTCGGCCCGGGCTGTCGGCACGCGGAGCCGGTGGGGGCCGCAGATCTGCTCGGCCGTCCGGCGCACGACCGCGTTGCCGTGCCCGGCCGGGAGCTCGGCCCAGAGCTCGCTGGCTGCGGAGACCAGCTCCTCCTGTCCCACGGCCTCGCCGTAAGCCAGCGCGAACGGCACCACCACGTTGACCACGATCTCGTGCGTGCGGCCTTCGCCGAGGTAGGGGTTATCGCGAGCCAGCCAGTTCTGGAGGGCCCGCGCTGCGTCGGGCTGGGTCAGGCGGCCCAGGAGCGCAGGGAGCAGTCCCTGGTTGTCCCTGGCGAGCAGCCAGGCCAGGGCCAGCAGCCGGCGCAGCGGGTGGTTGGCTGGCCGCTGGCGGTGTAGTCGCCAGGCGGTCGGTGGCAGCTCCAGGCCTCGCCAGGCCCCGCCGTGTGCCTGCCAGGCCTGCTCGACCGCCCGCGCCTCGCGCGGGCTCAACCCCGCCAGCTCCTCGTCGGCCGGCGACAGCGGGAGAAACCCGGCGACGCCGAGCAGGAGCGCGGCCGCTCGTTGCCGGCGCTCGTCCATCGAGTGGCCGGCTAGACGGCTGTCCAGGTGGTCATAGGGCACGCGCTCGGCGACGGCCCGCATGCCATCGCGGTTGCGGCTATAGCCGAGGGCATCGAGCAGCAGCCAGTAGAGCGTCTGGGCTGGTGGCTCCAGCGAAAGCCGGGCGGCGATCCGCGCGACCTTGTCCGCCAGGCGCGCGTCGCCGGTCGCTTCCCAGACCCGGATGATCCGGTCTGGAGCTGTGGCTGCCACCTGCGGCGCGCAGTAGTCGAATCCGATCGCGCCGAGCGGGCGCAGGCCGGGCAGCGCCGGGAAGCTGGCCAGCGGGCCGGGCAGGCAGGTGGCGAGGACGAGCGTGGGCACGCGCTCGCCGCTGCGGCGCCGGACAGGCTCAGGCAAGTCATCGTCGAGAACCACGTGCAGCACCACCCGCTCGTAGGTCGGATCGAGGTGGTGGCCGTGGGCGAGCCAGTCCGAGGCGCGCCGGTGCAGCTCGACGTCGCCGCTAACCAGCCGGCCGTCGAGCTCGAGCAGCGCGCCGGTGAAGTCGGGGCCGTCGGCGTGCGTCCAGACCCCTCGGTAGACCACGCGCAGCCTGTGCCCCTCGCTCGTCCGCAGCTCGGGAACGAGCCACTGGGCGTTCCAGACCTGAGCGAGCAGCAGTTCAGGCTCTTCCGTCATAGCGGCATTGTCGCCGCACAGCACGCGCGGCGCAATCGCTCGCACTGTCATCCTATAGATCCCGTGCCGGAACTGGAGGACAGTACCCTGGCGAGCTCGCGCTCTCGGGCGTCGGCTGGTTCCGTTCGGGGTTACTCCCTCGCTACAGGTCGGTAAGGCCGGCGTCGTGGATGTGGTAGTCGATGTGGCGGAACGCCTCGCTCAGGTCGAGCAGGGCATCGCGAAACGCCTCTAGGTCGTGTGCCTCGAGGAGGCGGGGGACGATCTCGCCGTAGATCTCGGACAACGCCTCGGCGATATCGACGAGGGCGTGAGCAACCGCTTCAGCGCGAGCGGGATCGAGCAGCTCGCCCTTTCCGAGGAAGGCAACGAGCTCACCCCGCAGAAAGCTAGCCTGCAAGTACGCGTGATCCACTCTCGCCTCCAGATGCGCGATCAAACTGTGCAATTGCCGATGAAAATGCCCGCCAAGGGTAACTCGGATTCTACTGAAAGGGGAGCACATGACGTAAACCTGTATACAATCACGAAGGAATTGAATCAATATGCTTCTTCATTGACTCAAGAAGTTTCTCCCATAATTGATCAATCATTTTCTGAATGTCTTGCAATCCCTGAAGTACGTGCGCTGGTATAGGTCTTTGTGGGTTCGTGTTGATGCTCAGTACGCGCAATTTCCAAGCATAAAACGCCTGGCGCATCTCGTCAAAGAGATTCTCTATCTCCTCAGCCGATCGGCGAAGTTCCTTAGTTGGTGCTTCTGCTCTGGCTCTCCAAAGTGCAACATATGCCTTCGAAAGCTGTTGATTCCACTCATCAGGATATCCCAACCCCCATGCGTGTGGTCCCACATATTCTCGCATGAGTGCAGCAGTGGTATAGACTATACTATACTGATCAATTGTGCTGTCTTTTCTCCTCCGGAGCCCTGCACGTCTATGAATCCACAACTGTACTGCTGCCCCGGTAGAAGAAGCTACAATGCCTCCTAAGATAGTGAAAAGTACATCTAATAACTCCATACTACCTCCTCTGGTTATACAATGTATTGGAGAGCGCTATAGGAGTTTTACCTGTGCCGGACTTCACCTACTCTACTCTCCTTTCGTTCACACACCTCAATCATATTATAGACTCTAGCTCTGTCATATATACGGGTTGAGGGTTGTGTGGCCAGCGGCCCTACACGTGGTCTCAGAAGTTACGACGCAGTGAAGTCGCGTCCGAGATTTCGAAAGGCATGAGCTGCTAGCTAGGATTGGCCCAGTTGAGTAGATAGCTGCTCAACGTCTTCCTGTACCTGTGCCCCGAGGTGTGCTGCTATGTCGTTCCTCACATCCAGGCGCCACCGTTGGGGCTGATCACCTGGCCGGTCACGAACTCCGCCTCGTCCGAGGCCAGGTAGACCGCCAGCCAGGCGACGTCCTCCGGCTTCCCGATCCGCGGCCAGAGGACGGCCCGGCGCGACTCTTCCTGCCCGCGCGCCCGCGACATCTCGGTGTCGATCAGCCCCGGCGCGATCGCGTTCACGTTGATGCGGTAGGGCGCAAGTTCCTTCGCCAGCGACTTCGTGAGGCCGAGGACGCCGGCCTTGGCGGCCGCGTAGGGGATGCTGCCGGCCGTCCCGGCCAGACCGGTAATCGAGGACAGGTTGATGATGCTGCCCCGCCCCTGCTCGATCATCAGCGGCACCACAGCCTGGCAGCAGAGGAAGACGCTGGTCAGGTCGACGCGCAGGAAACGCTCCCACTCCTCGATCGAGAGTTCGAGGAGCGTTTTGCCCGTACCGCCGATGGCCGCGTTGTTGACCAGCACGTCCACGCCGCCGAAGGCTTCGCGGGCCAGCGCTACCATCCCGGCCACCGCTCCAGGGTCGGAGACGTCGCCCTGGTGAAAGGCGACGTGCCCGGTCGCGGCGGGCAGAGACGAGCGCGCCCGCTCGAGGAGCTCGGCCTGGATATCGTTCACCAGCACCCGGGAGCCCTCCTGCAGGAAGGCGGTGGCGATCGCCAGGCCGATCCCCCGGCCGGCGCCGGTGACGACAGCGCGCTTACCGGCCAGACGGCCGGGGAGTGCTGACGGGGTCATAGATCTTCCCCTGCCGCCACTCATCCGGGTTATCGCGCACGTGTTGCGCCCAGTACTCGGCCACCTCGCTGCCGGTCGCGAACCAGACGTGGGGGAAGCTCCGGATGTAGTCGATGACCTGCTGGAGCATCAGGACTCGGCCCGGCCGGCCGATAAGCTGCGGGTGCATGGTGAGATTGAACAGCCCGCCGTAGTGGTAGATGCCGCGGAACTCCTCCGTCCACGCCTGGTAGGCGACCGCTGCGGGCTGGATCGGCCGCGAGCCGGGGCCGGAGCGGAAGAGGAAGAACGGCGCGTCGTCCAGCAGCCACTGCACCGGCAACTCGATGATCTCGGTGTCCGGATGTTGCCAGGGTATGAAGTGACTCATCAGGTTCGAGGAGTAGCGGAAGCCGTGCTCCTCGAGGAGCTGGAGCGTATTCGCCGAGAACTCCCAGGCCGGCGAGCGGTAGCCGCGCGGCGCCTCGCCGGTGATCCGCCGCAGCGCCTCGATGCCCTTGACCAGCACCTCGGCTTCCTGTTCACGGATCAGCTCGGTCGGCCGCTCGTGCAGGTAGCCGTGGTGCGCGAGCTCGTGCCCCTGGTCGCGGATGGCCTCGATGACATCCGGGTGCTGTTCGACCGTCCACCCCGGGACGAAGAACGTAGCCTTGATGTCGTTCTGGCGCAGGAGCTGGAGGATCAAGGGTGTCCCGACCCGAGCACCGTAGGTGCCGTGCGAGAGCATGCCTGGCTTGTTCAGGTTCTCCAGCGACCCGGCCAGCCAGAGCGTCTCCGCGTCGAGATCGAAGGTCAGCATCACGGCGCATTGGGCGCCGTCCTTCCAGCGGCCCACTGTCGACCTCCCTCCGCTGGCTACACACGCCCGTGCGCGTCCATCGTAACAGTCCGGCGCGCACGCGCAAGGGAGCGAGTCATCGCGGACGACTACCTAGGGCCGCGCCTCGCCCTTGCCGTGGCGGAGTCCCGGACTCGGTTGCGAGGCTCCCTGCAGGACTTGTCCTTACGCTGCCCTACGCGCCCCAGCCTTCATCGGTTGCACGAGCAGAGGCGAAGGTGTGACGGCCCCGCTGGAGGATGGCCACAGAGATTGACTGGCCGAGTCGCGCCAGCCGATGGCCCCCGGCTCAGCGGCGACCGTGCCCATGACGTCGAGCACCAGCTCGATCCTGAACGGGCAGACCGCGAACATAGTCATGAGCTGGTGCGGCGTACTCTATTGGTCATGGCCTCACTACTCTGGGTGCCTTCACACTCCGACTCCTGCATACGTCGAAACGCAGCCGATCATCGGCAGCGCTCCGAGTGGTGAGCTAGCTCACCAGCGCCGAACCCTGGTCGAGTACTGCCCCGCTCTCGCTCACGAAAGCCCACTCGTAGCGGTCGGGGAAGAGGCGGAGTACCAGGACACCGAAACTTGTCTCGTTCAGATACTCGTCGCAGGGCTCCTTGTCCTTGTTCGCGTCGGTGTCCTGCAGGTTCTTCCCGCCGCTGCCGACCACGAAGTGCCGGATGCCGCCCGCCGAGCAGACCGAGCTTGCCGTCTGCGGCGCGAACCGCTGGTAGTTGTGGTCATGGCCCGACAGTGTCAGCTCCACCCCGTAGCGCTCGAACAACATGTACAGGTCGGCGAGGTCACCCTTGCAGCAGTTGTGGTACTTGCCGGTCGACCAATACGGGTGATGCATGTAGACGAGGAAGTGTTTCCCGGCATTGGCCTCGAGCACGCTGGCGACGAACTGGTATTGCGGCGAACCGGCCTGGCAGCCGCCAGCCTCGCCGCAGTTCGAGTTGACGGCGATCGCGACCCAGTGTTCGTCCAGCGCCCAGGCGTAGTACCCCTTGCAGTCCTTGCGGCAATTGGGCTCCAACGGCGTGGCGCGATCGCCGAAGTAGGCGAAGTAGCCAGCGGCGCCGCCGGTACGGTACTCATGGTTGCCGACAGCGGGATAGGTGCGATCGAGCAAACGGCCCCAGGTGGGGTCGTAGCTGGCCCGATACTCCTGGAGCGCTCCGTCTTCGTACTGTGTGTCGCCGAGCACCAGGACGTAGTCCGGGCTCTGCGCCAGGGCCACGTCCGAGGTGAACTTGTGGCGGCAGGCAGAGCTGGTGCCGTTGTTGTCGTTCCAGCTATCCGATTGCGGGTCGCAGGCGATGTCGCCAGCAGCCACGATGACGACGGGGTCACTGCTCGACGGCGGAGGAGCGGGCGGCGGGGTCGTTACCGTTGCCGTGACGCTCGGCTCGGAAAGGTTACCAGCGGCGTCGCGCGCTCGCACCTCGTAGGCGTACGTGGTGCCCTGCGCGACAGTCGTATCGCTGTAGCTGGTCACGTTATCCAGCCTCGCCAGCAGTGCGCCGTCGCGGTACAGGTCGTAGCCGATAATCGGGCTGCTGTCGCTGGCCGCCGTCCAGGTGAGATCGACCTGGGCCGGGCCGGCGACGACTGCGCTCAAGTCGGCCGGCGGGCTGGGCGGCGTGCGATCGACTACCCAGGTGTAGCTGGCCGGTGTTGGGTCGGCGGTGCCGTCGGCATCGAGTGCCTGCACCTCGAAGGTGTGCTCGCCCTCCACGAGGCCGGTGTAGGTCTGGCCGGTGGAGCACGGCGCGTAGGTGTCGCCATCCAGCCGGCACTGGAACGCGCTGTTGGGCTCGGTCGCGTGGAAACTGAAGCGAGCTTCCTGGCTGTCGGTGAAGGCTGGCGGTCCGCTATCGATCACGGTGTCGGGAGGCTGAGTGTCCTCTACCGGCTGAGTGGAGGGTTCCTCGGGCGCTGCCACGACCACCACGAGCTCAGGAGCGTACTGCCCTTCGCGCGAGGAGACATCGAGGCCGTCGTCTGAGTTCGGGATCAGGGCGATGCTGTATGTCCCGTCGCTTGTGACCAGCGCAGTGACGTCGAACTCTGCCCAGGTGCCCGCCTTCAGCGTGCAGTGGTCGTGGAGCAGGCTGCCCACCACGCCCGGCCGGTTGTTCCAGGTGAGTGTCCTCTCGTCCCAGTCGTTGCTGGCCGCCGCGTAGGCGATCGGCCCATTGGTCGTGCTGTCGGTGACGTAGACACGCAGTATCGCCCGCTCGACCGGCCCCTGGATGCCGGTGACGGTGAAGCGCAGGTACGTTTCCCGTCGCGGGGAGCCATCGGTAAGCAGCTCGACCTCGCTTCCGAAGCTGGTGTCCGGAGACCGCTCCTCCACATAGGTGTCTGCGTCTGCAGTGAAGTGGAGCTCCTGTGGCCCGCCGGTCGCCGCTGGCCAGGCGAGCAAGAGCCAGATAGCGCTGGCGAGTGCGGCCAGCAGCAACACCTCGCGGAAGCGGCGTGCCTGCTGGAGGCCGTTTCGCACCAACCAGGCAGCGGTCAGCTCGTTGATACGCGACCAGATGTGCCATCGTCCTTGCGTGGAATCCACGGAATGCCTCCCCTCCCTGAAACACGGATGTCTTGTGTCTCCGCGCCCCGTGCCCTGGCCCGGCTCGTTGTGCTGGTTCCTCTCAGCGGGTTACGTGAGACGAGGCACGGGCTGCCGCTGAATGGAGCGATTCGGGCGAAGCGGCACGGGCAGAGCCCGGCGCGACCGGCTTTCAGGCGATGATCCGGCGTGCTCGGTCGCTGCCGGGGCGTGGGAAGCCCGAAGCCACCTCTGTGGGTGCGCGATCGGCACGCGCCCGGCGAAGCCAGAGGGGGAGCGCTGCCCGCGCGGCCGCCTTGGTTCCGCCTCGTTCGGAGCGATGCGCAACGTATGGAGACTCTAACCAACCCGGCTCAGCGCTACCAGCTCTGATAATGATCAATTTGTAGCCAAGTGCTGGTCACTACCTAGCCAGGTGTTGTTCATCGGGTATCGAAGTGGGTAGATCGGCGTTGGTGGCGCGCTCGCGAATGGAGTGTAGCTGCCCCAAGCCAATGCCGGGGCTGAAGCTGCGGGCTCAGCGACGTGGAAGGCAGCGCTACATCCAAGAGTCTTTAGGCTTAAGTCGAAAGTCACCGGAGAGAAACGCGCGGCTCCACGGCATAGACACATCTCTCTTTCGCGTGCGGGGGAGAGGTTGGGAGTGAGGGTGATCCGACCGGCTTACAGGGTTGATCGGTTCCCAACGGCCGAACTATTATATCCCTATCATCTCCCGCACTGCGGCTCGTGGGAGCTGAGATTTACTCTCGCTGAGTGTTATCGGTTGCTGGCACAGAGAGGGGGACAGCGATGTCACCCTTGCTCAGTTCTGCGCAAAAGCCAGCGTTGCAGATGGCGTTAAGGATGTAGGGCAGCTGAGAATCTGGGTTGAGGTAGCACTTCGCGAGGTTGGTGAATCAGGTCGGGGGCCGCTCGTTGAGCGGTGGACTCAACAACTTGCTCTAGTCAACCCCCACCTGGCGTACAGTCTCTTCCATACTGTTGAAGCCGGTGTGCCAGACGACGAGGTTGTACTTCGGTGGTTCCCTAGCTTCGTCCGGGCTGCGGTTGCCCCTGAAGGGGCACAGCCGGTGGAGACGATCTTCGTCCCCAAGCGTATTTCCGAACTTTCCTCATTGCTCCGGTCAGCGCTCTCACCGAACAGCCCGCTCCTCGTCTCAGCGTGCCTACGTCAAGCGGATCACGTCCAGCAGTTTTCAGTCCTCTACCAGGCGCTGATGATTGGTAGCCTTGAGGTGATGTCATTGACCTCAGTTAAGAGTGTCCTGACATTTCTTACCGAAATCTACGATAGATACCTCATCGCGATGGACCGAGGTCAAATCCCGGAGGAAATGAGCCGGGTTGAGTACCTTGGCCTGTACGGTAATATTTACCTGGAAAGTCGTTTCCCTGGCGTCGATTGGTCGGGACTTGACGACGAATGGAGTGCTTATCGTAGTTCAACTAAGCAGTAGAGATGATTGTTTAGCCTCGCTTATGGACACATTGACGTTGCTAGAATGCATGGTTGCTATATCCCACCCGTCTCGAGAGAAGCCCATGGCAGCTTGGTGCGCGCTCACGGTGCCAGCGAGTACTTTGGACTTACAAGTGGAAGTTGCAACTTGGTATACATGAGCGGAGTTCGAACAGTGACAAACTGTCGTTTGATGTACCGGCCTGAATTAAGTCAGACACACGCCAGTGGATGATGCCTCTTCGCCCGTGCTGACCGAGGAAGAGACTCGCGGTAGACTACGGCGGTGGCAGGTGAGGAGAGCGCCCGGCTGTGGGTGCAGGGAGGAGGGTGCGATGTCCGCTGAGGGCAGAGCTGTTCCACTCATCGGGCCGTTGACGACCATGCGCTACCGCCAGTACAGCTACTGGCTCGAGACCTGTGACGACGACCTCACCCCTCGTCCACCGCTCGACGGTTCGATCGACGTCGACCTCGCCATCCTGGGCGCTGGCTACACCGGTCTCTGGACGGCCTACTACCTGCTCAAGCGCGACCCCTCTCTACGAGTTGCTATCCTCGAGCGCGAGATCGCCGGTTTCGGTGCCTCCGGCCGCAACGGCGGCTGGGTCACCCCCGGCTTTCCACTCTCGCTCAGCCTGCTGGCCAGGCGCTACGGCGCTGATGCTGCCCGGGCCATCGCCCTCGCCATGTTCGAGACGGTCGACGAGGTCGGCCGGGTGCTCGCTGCCGAGGGGATCGAGGCCCACTTCCACAAGGGCGGGGCGCTCAGGATCGCCCGCGGCCGACACCAGCTCCCGGCGATCGAGGAGTCGTGGCGCACCTATGAGCGCCTGGGACTGACCGAGTGGTACGAGCGCCTCGGCCCTGCCGAGCTGGCCCAGCGTATCCGGGTTACCCGGGCCGAGGGCGCGATCTTCGTCAAGCAGTGCGCCGTGGTGCACCCGGGTAGACTGGTACGCGGGCTGGCCCGGGCAGTCGAGCGGCTGGGCGCGACGATCTACGAGCAGACGCCGGTGGTCGACTTCGTGACCGGCCAGGCGCCCCGCTTCATCACCCCGCGTGGCGACGTGAGAGCCAAGGTGCTGGTGCTGGCCGGCGAGGCGTATCTCTCGCAGTTGCCCCGCTTGCGGCGCGCACTGATCCCGGTCTACTCGCTGATCGTCCTCACCGAGCCGGTGCCGGCCGAGGTCTGGGAGGAGATCGGCTGGCGTAACCGCGAGTGCGTCGCCTCCAACCGCTACACGGTCGACTACCTCTCCCAGACGGTCGATGGCCGGATCCTCTTCGGCGGGCGAGGTGCCCCCTACCACTTCGGCTCGCGCATCGACGATGCCTTCGACCGTCATGGGCCGACACACGAGATGCTCCGCCAGATGTGCTACGACTGGTTCCCGATCCTCCGCCTCAAGGGGATCGGCTTTACCCACGCCTGGGGTGGCCCGCTGGGCATGCCGCGCGATTGGATGCCGACCATGCGCTACGACCCTGGCGAGGGGCTGGCGATGGCCTGCGGCTACACCGGTCAGGGCGTGGCCACCGCCAACCTCTCCGGCCGCGTGCTGGCCGACCTGATCACCGGTCACGAGTCGGAGCTGACCCGGCTGCCGATGACCAGCCACCGGATCCGACCCTGGGAGCCGGAGCCGATCCGCTGGCTCGGCGTCCGCTTCGTCCAGCGTGGCTTCATGCGCATCGACGACGAGGCCGAGCGCACCGGCCGGCCACCCACTGGCAGGAGCCTGGTCGAGCGCCTGGGCGAGCACTGAAGGCCGGAGCAGGCGACCCCGCTGGCAGCGCTACAGCTCAGCTCGCAGGGTCACGACCTCGAACGGCCTGAGCGCCAGTCGCACAGTCTCGCCGGCCAGCTCAGGCGCGGGAGCGGTTGTCTCCGGCTCTTCGAGGAGGTTCACTCGCTCGACCTGCCGCACGGGTCGGGCGAAGCGCACGGTGGCCGTGCCCCGCGCGCCGTGCGGCTCGTACAGGCGCAGGATCACGCCGGAGCCCACCTCCGGCCGCTTCAGGCAGCCCAGCCGCACCGGGAGGCCGCTGGCCTCGACCAGCCCGAACTCGAGCGGCAGCTCCCCGCCCGCCGGCCGCGCCAGGGCCACGCACAACGGGCTGTTGAGCGCCAGCGCCTCGTCGACGACCCCGGCTGCCGTCCAGTCACCCGGGTGGGGGAAGAGGGCGTAGGTGAAGCGGTGGGCACCCTCGTCGGCCTGCGGGTCGGGGTAGACCGGGCTGCGCAGCAGGCTGAGGCCTAGGGTATTGCCGCGGGCGCTGTGGCCGTACTTGCCGTCGTTGAGCAGCGCCACGCCGTAGCCCGGCTCGGAGAGGTCGACGAACCGGTGGGCCGAGACCTCGAAGCGCGCCCGCTCCCAGGAGGTGTTGGCGTGGGTGGGCCGGGTGAGTGCGCCGTACATGGTCTCGTAGGTCGCGTGGGGAGCGCGCACCGCGACCGGGAAGAGGGCCCGCAACAACACCTGCCGCTCGTGCCAGTCGATCTCGGTGACGATGTCCAGCCGCCGCGAGCCGGCCAGCAGCCGGTAGGTCTGCGCGATCCGGGAGTCGCGCCAGCGGCGAGCGACGCGCGCGGCAGCGCGCAGCGGCCCTGTCTCCACGATCCGGATCTCCTCGACCTCGCAGATCTCCTGGCCCTGCCGCTCGTAGCCTTCGTCGATGTCCCAGGCATCCCAGGCCCGCGGCTTGTCGGCGTAGGCCCAGAGCTGGTTGCCGCGGTCAACTAAGACCTCGCGGGCCAGCTCGCGATCGAAGACGCTGGCGAGCGTGCCGTCCCGGCCGATGGCCACGCGCAGCAGGTCGTTCTCCAGGACGACCTCCTCCCCTACCCGCTCGATCCGCGCGGCCGCGCTGGGCCGCCCTGTGGCCTGAGGCCGGGTACGGGAGACCAGGAGTGATGTCCAGCCCAGCCCCGGCACTCGGCGCTCAGGCGCGTGCACCAGCAAACCATCGGCCGCGAGCTGAGCCGGCAGCGGCTCCCCTCGCGCATCCAGTAACGTTATGTCGTGCTCAACCAAATCCGGGAGGAGCGCGGTGAGCGGCCGGGGAGCCAGGCTCGGGTTAGCCACCAGCACCACCGGCCCTCCCGCCGGGGCACGCAGGCGCGCCGCCAGCGCGCCGAGCGCGGCGTCTCGCCGCTCGGTGGCCGCCTGGACGACGGCGGCGAGGTGGCGATGCGCCTCCTCGTAGACTTCCCGGATCGAAGAGCCGGGCAGCACGTCGTGGAACTGGTTGAGGAGCAGCGTCTTCCAGGCGTCGTCCAGTCCCGGCTGCCCGTCCTCCGCGCCGAGCAACGCGGCGAGGGTCGAGCAGGCCTCGGCCTCAATGAGCCGGTGCTCGGCGGCGCGGTTGAGCGCCTTGACCCGCGCCTGCGAGGTGAGCGTGCCGCGGTGCCGCTCCAGGTACAGCTCGCCGACCCAGACCGGCAGGCCCTCCTCGGGCAGGGAGCGGAAGAACTCCTCGACCCGAACCATGCGCAGGCGAGGTAGCGCCGGGAAATCCTGGAGCCGGGCGTAGTTCTCGAGCATCTGCTGGCTGGGCCCGCCGCCGCCGTCGCCCCGGCCGAACGTCAGCAGGCTCTCCCCGTGCCGACGCTTGCCCTCGAAGCCGCGCCAGGTGCCGAGCAGGTCGCGCGGCGCGATGTCGCCGTTGTAGCCATGTGCCGGGTTGCGGAAGATGTGCGCCTTGACCCGGCTGCCGTCGATCCCCTCCCACCAGAAGAGGTCGTAGGGGAAGGCGTTGGTCTCGTTCCAGGTCAGCTTGGTCGTCAGGAAGCCGGTGATCCCGGCGCCGCGCAGGAGCTGCGGCAGGGCACCGGAAAAGCCGAAGGTATCCGGCAACCAGGCGACCGAGCAGCGCCGGCCGAAGCGCTGCTCGAAGTACTGCTGGCCGTACAGGAGCTGCCGCACGAAGGCCTCTCCGCCCACCATCTGGCAGTCCGGCTCGACCCAGCTCCCGCCGACCGGCTCCCAGCGCCCCTCGACGACTCGCCGGCGCACGCGCTCGAACAGTTCCGGGTCGTCCTCCTCTATCCAGGCATAGAGCTGTGCCGAGGACTGTACAAAAGTGAAGTCCGGGTAGCGCTCCATCAACCCGAGCACGGTGGCGAAGGTGCGCCGGCCTTTGCGGCGGGTCTCGGCCAGCGGCCAGAGCCAGGCGAGGTCGAGGTGCGCGTGCCCGGCCAGCGCCAGCCGGCCGACCGGTGGGTACGCCTCCCTGATCTCCGCCAGGCGCGCTCGGACGAGCTCACGGGCACGCCGGGCGGCTCGCCGTGCCTCCTCGGGCAGCGGCTCGAGCGCTGGCTGGGCCGGCGGGCCGCTCCAGAGCCCCACGGTCAGCGGGGCGATGTCGATGGCCTCCCGGTGCAGCTCGGGCGGCAGGCTCCAGATGTTGCCCGGAACAGTGCCGTAGCGCGCAGACAGGCGCGCCAGCGTCGGGGCGGTCGCCGAGGGCCAGCTCACGGACAGCGCGGCCAGTGCAGCCTCGGCGACGTCGAGCAGGTGGGGCACGACCTCGTGGTCGCCCAGGTGGGCGCACGCTTCAGCCAGCACGGTGAGGTCGCGCTCGAGTCCTCGCACCTCGGTCTCCGGGGCCACCAGCCACGCCCACCACACCCGTGGCTCGGCGATGTGGGTACCGAACGGCCCCTTGGGCACCACCTCGGCCTCGATCTCCAGTCGCTCGCCGCCACGCGCCGAGCCGATGACCGGGAACCGGTGGTGGAAGGGGTCGAGGCCGCTCTCCAGCCCGGTCGAGAGCCGGAGGAAGCCCTCTCCGCCGAGCCAGAGATCGAGCTCGACCGGCGTTCCGGCCCATTCCTCCGGGATGGTCACCGCTGCCCGGAGCTGCACCGGCAGCTCGACGACCGGCCAGGGGTCACCGACGCGCAGGAGGGCGGCCACGCCTGACGGCGGGGTGAACTCCCAGGGCTCGATCGCGCGCGTCGAGGCGTCGCGCCAGAGGCGAAGCTCCTGGAGGCGTGCCTGCAGGCGTTCCAGGCGTTGAGCATCGTGCACGTCCATGGCCGATCCCTCCCCGAGAGCAGCGAGCGCGACGTTCGAGGGCAACTCGGCGCGTGGCCGGCCTGGCAGGCCAGACCGGTCAGACTACCCCCTCCTCGCGCAGCCGCGCGATCTCCGCTGCTGACAAGCCGATCCGTTCGCGGAGGATCTCCTCGGTGTGCTCGCCCAGGAGCGGTGGGTGGCTCCGTACCGCGGCCGGCGTCTCGGAGAGGATGAGCGGTGAACCGGTCAGCCGGACCGAGCCCGCTGTCGGATGCGGAACCTCTGCGACCATGCGCCGATGCAGGATCTGCGGGTGACTGAAGACGCGGTCGAGGGTGTTGATCGGGCCGCAAGGGATGCCGGCCTCGGTCATCGCGGCGAGCCAGTCGTCGGCGTCGCGCATCGCGAAGGCGGCCTGGAGAAGCGGGATGAGCTGGTCGCGGTGCGCGACCCGCTGGGGGTTGGTGGCGAAGCGGGGGTCATCGGCCAGCTCCTCCTTGCCGAGGATGCGGCAGAGCTGGCGGAACTGGCGGTCGTTGCCGACGGCGACCGTCATCCAGCGGTCGCGGGCGCGGAAGGTCTGGTAGGGCACGATGTTCGGGTGGGCATTGCCGTAGCGCTTGGGGATCTGGCCTGAGATGAGGTAGTTACTGCCGACGTTGGCCAGCATGGCGACGGTTACCGGGAGCAGCGCGACGTCGATGAGCTGGCCGCGGCCGGTCTGGACGCGCGCGTGGAGGGCGGCGAGGATGGCGTTGGCGGCGTAGAGGCCGGTGAAGAGGTCGACGATGGCCACGCCGACCTTCATCGGCTCACCGTCGGGCTCGCCGGTGATGCTCATGAGCCCGCCCTCGCCCTGGGCGACGAAGTCGTAGCCGGCGCGCTCGGCGTAGGGGCCGTCGAGGCCGTAGCCGGTGATCGAGCACCAGACCAGGTGGGGGAAGCGCGTCGAGAGGGCCTGGTAGCCGATGCCGAGCCGATCGAGCATGCCGACGCGGAAGTTCTCGACCACCACGTCGCTGTCGCGGGCGAGCTCGACCAGGATCTGGCGCCCGCGCTCGTGCTTGAGGTTAAGCGTGATGCTCCGCTTGTTCCGGTTGACGCAGAGGTAGTAGGCGCTCTCGCCGCCGGCCCAGGGCGGCCCCCACTGGCGGGTGTCGTCGCCGCTGCCGGGCTGCTCGACCTTGATGACGTCGGCGCCGAGGTCACCGAGGATCATGGTGCAGAACGGCCCTGCCAGCACGCGCGACAGGTCGAGTACCCGGATACCTTCGAGGGGGCCAGGCATGGTGCAATGCTCCTCCCGCCAGCTCGCTCTTGCCGGTCATACCAGGGCGTAGCCTAGCACAGCGTGCAGGGCTCCGCTGATATCGAAAGGGTTCGCTGCACCGAGGCGCCTGGCGTCCAGGTACGCTCGCGCTGGATAGGGCGCGGGTGAGGGATTGTTTTGGGTGAGCGATCCCGCCGTTTGGGAGCACAGCCTGCCCTCTTGCAAGAGCCAGATGACCGCCATGCCGCGAGGCAGTCTCACGATGCCGCCATTGAGCGGGATGACGCCAGCATGACCATTTAACCCCACTGACTCGGTTGGAGATGTTGATCGGCACCGCCCATCAGGTCGAGCGAGCGGTTCCTGGTCGCGGCTACCTTCCTTCCCACGACCGAGGTCTGGCAGGGCGTATCTTAGTGGGGGCGCAGACGGTACGACGGGCACGCGGTAGTGACGAGGAGGAGTCGCGTCCATGCCGGGATGATGAGGGCTGCTGGCGAGGCAGTGCGTCAGGGCAGGGTCAGGACGTTAGCTCGTATGGCATTCGCGTGAGCACCAGTAGCAACCGTTCACCTGCTCGTAGAGCGCACGGGCCGCGAGAAGCGCGCCGTAGCAGGTGGAGAATCGGCCAAGATAGCGGCGATTCTCCTTACCTGGTAGCCAGGCACAATCCGCGGTATGCACTTCATGATCGCCATTGGCCTGAGGACGCGTGGTGACGTAGTAGTCGCGCATATGACGCGGTCCTTTCTTTGACGCAAGTTGTATGTCGGTTATCTTGCCCCCTGCTACTGGCTCGTTGGCACCGCCCCTGCCAGCAAACCCTTCTCGAGCCAAGTATAGCTTGTACGTTCGCTAGGACCAAATTGACGGGAGAATCGACGTAGGGTACTGATGGTGAATCGCCTGTCCCTCTCCACGGGGTGCGTTGGGGAACGGCTGCGCGGGGCAGCTCCGCCCAGCGCATATGGCCTAGCTGAGCAGTCCTCGCAGGACAGCGTAGATGGGCGAATGGTGGATAGAACCAGTCTCGCGTCGGCCAGTCCACCCGGGTGGAGCCCAGGAGACCCGCGGGACACCGCGGAGAAGCGTAGACCGGTTGCGAAGGCGCGGCTGCTCTGGCGCTTGTCTCAGCCTGCGGGCGACCTGCTACAATTAGGGAACCGCGAGATGCTTCCCACTGTGCCGGGCAGCGTTGCGGTGGAGCCGTAACCGAAGAGCGCCGGGATCGGTACCGGCAAAGCGAGGGCTGGCATGGCTACGTCTGGGAACGGTTCGCACTCGTTGAGCCCGGCCGCGACCTTGCCGAGGCCGATTCGACAGGGCGTACGGGCGGTCGATGTCGTGGGGCGCCGGGTTGGTCAGGCGCTGCGCTTCGTCCTCCGCAAGCTCCTGTGGGTGGTGTTCCTGGTACTCCGGGTCGCTTGGCGGCATCCAGCACTGACGCTGCTCGTCGCCCTCGTTGGCTACCTTGGCTATCAGCAGGCTGTGGCCTACTTCACCCCTCCCCTGGCAACGGCACCAGCTCCCCCGATTGAAGCGGCCCCCCTCATCCAGCCGCCGCAGAGCGTCAAGCAGTACCTCGAAGGCCAGCGCAAGTTCGACGCGGAAGCGATGTGGGACTCGTTCAGCGAGGAGACGAAGGCAGCGCACCTGGCCGAGGGAAGTTCGCTTTCCACCTTCAAGCGCGCCATCCAGCGGATGCGCGACAGCGGCCTGCGATACGGCGAGAGCGCGTATATTGGGGGCTATCGCCTTCGGAACGGGCTGAGTTACTACTTTTATGTCACCGAGGTCGGTAACGACGCTGGCCAGTCGGCGCAGGTCTATCAGATCTTCGTCGTCGATCGAGAGGGCAAGGTGATCGAGGTCGACACGCCGCAGCTCCAGCAGTGAGGACGGTGACCAATGGCGCAGAGAATCGAACCTGCTCCGACCACCCTCAGCGGGCAACCTCGGCCCCGCTACCGCGACGATCTCGAGGCGCAGATCGATGAATTCATCCAGGGCATCATCGATCTCTTCCGCTTTCACTTTCGCGGCCTGTTGCTCGTGGCGCTGCTCGTGGCTGGCTTCTTCGTTTGGCTCTGGCCCGCGCGAGGCACGTGGGGGCCCGTCGCCCTGATGATCGGCTTCGCGCTGTTGCAGATCGCCTTCGCTATCGTGTTCGTCATCGTGCAGTTCGGTGCCATCTTCTGGTTCCTCGGCCGCGGCCGCACGTACTGGATCAAGCCTGGGGAGACGGGCGTCAGCTTCGCCGACTACAAGGGCAACCCCGAGGTGCTGGAGTCGGCGCGGCGCGTGGTGACGCTGCTGCGTGGTGTCAAAGAGTTCAAGGAGATGGGCGGCGAGGCGATCCGGGGCCTGCTCCTGGTGGGCCCACCCGGTACCGGCAAGTCGTACCTGGCGCAGTGCATCAGCACCGAGGCGAACGTGCCGTTCGGCTATGCCAGCGCGCCGTCGTTCCAGAACATGTTCTTCGGCGTGAGCAACTTGCGGATCATGATGCTCTACCGCAAGGCCCGCAAGCTGGCCCGTAAGTACGGCGCCTGCATCCTCTTCATCGACGAGATCGACGCGATCGGGCAGGCGCGCGGCGGACGCTATGCGGGACAGGGCTTCCTCGGCCCGCTGTTCGGCTGGGGAGGCAGCGGTATGCTCAACGAGCTGCTCTTGCAGCTCGACCCGCCGCCGCAAGAAATCACGCTGATCGGCCGCCTCTTGCGATTGCTCGGGCTGCGCCGGCGCCGCGTCGAGCTGCCACCGGTGCTCACTATCGCCGCCACCAACATGCCTGACTCCCTCGACCCGGCTCTCCTCCGGCCAGGACGGTTCGACCGGAAGATCGTGGTCGACGCGCCGAGCGCTGAGGGCCGCCGGGAAATCATCGAATACTACCTGCGCAAGGTGAAGCACGACCCGAGCATTCCAATCGACTATATGGTCTACGACACCATCGGTTATACCCCGGCCGCGATACGTTATGTCATCAATGAGGCCGTGATCCACGCCCACTTCGCCGGGCGCAACTACATCACCTACGAGGACTTTACCGCCGCCCGCGAGATGCACGAGCTCGGCCTGCGCCAGCCGATCACCTCGATGGGCTACGAGGAGCGACGCCGCATCGCCTACCACGAGGCGGGGCACGCGCTGGCGCAGTACCTGCTTCAGCCACGAAACCGCGTCGTGAAGGTCTCGATCATCCGGCACGGCGAGGCGCTCGGTTTCTCGGCTACCAAGCCGACCGAGGAGCGCTTCACCAAGACGCGCGACGAGATCATGAGCGATATCCAGGTCGCGCTGGCCTCCCGCGCCGCCGAGGAGATGTTCCTCGGTATCCAGATGTCTGGCGTCACGAACGACCTGGCTCAGGCGACACACCTGGCCAATCTGGCCGTATCGATGTGGGGCATGGACGGTAGCCTGTACTCCGCGCTGCCCTATAACCAGTTAGTGCCTGACCTCTTCCGAAAGCAAAGGATCGAGCGGATCCTGGCGCACCAGTTCGAGAACGTCAAGC
>JADBJL010000066.1 GCA_014874455.1 Thermomicrobiaceae bacterium | reverse complement strand
GACAGGGCGGGGCAACGGGCGCTCAGCGCGGTGGGTGCTCTTGGGGCGGAGCGAGCGGGGCACCCGATCGAGCGGGGTGTGGTCGATCTCGCCCATCTCGTATGCCTGGCGGTAGACGGCGGAGAGGGTAGACCAGGCGGTGACTTGCGTGTTGGTCGCCAGGCCCCGCTTGCGGAGCAGGTCGAGCCAGGCGATGATCTGCGACGGGGCGAGTGTCGCGAACTTCTGCTTGCCCAGGTAAGGCACGATATAGCGCCGTGCTGCCATCTCTCGAATCTTGTAGGTGTTCGCGGCGATGTTGGCGAGGCGGAGCGAGGCGAGGAAGCGAGCGAGACGCTCCTCGACAGTCTCGCCTGTCGGGACGACGAGCAGGCCCCGCTCAGACTCCCGCTCGACCTCTAGCTTGCGCCACAGCGCCTGCTTCTCGTCAGCGAACCGCTCGCGCTTCTGCTTGCGCTTGCCTGTCGCGGGGTCGGTATACCAGTAGACCACGTCCCAGCGCAGCTCGCCACTCGCGAGGCGGCGCTCCTGGAGCGATGCCATGCCTGCTACCCCCCTTCAGTACCAAGGTACTCCGTCAACAGGATTATGGTACCGCAGAGGCGACGAGACGGCAAGATCGGGGCGACAGGATCGACGAGCAGCGAGACCACTCATCGAGCGCCCTCGAACCTGAAGACTGCTAACTGCGGGCGGGCGGCGATACGCGAGCGGGGCGAGAGCGTACCACAGAGACGGGGCTGGCGTACCAGGCGTACCAGCAATTAGTACCACTAGGCGGAGGGGTGACACATGGTGGTGTACCAGGGTAGGGGGAGCGGTGGTGGGGGCGACCCGCTCCACTCCCCCAGTGCAGGCGGGCGGCAGGGCGATAGGCGTTTTGGCGCGTACGTATGCGAGTTACTAGCCCCGCGCCCGGCGCCGGTGCCGGCGAAGGAGCCGGGGTGCCTCCCTACCTACCCGTAGATAGACCCGGCGCTGTTGTACAACACTACCGCAAAACAAACAGCAGGCAGGTGCTGTCACACCGTATCACGTGCGCTTGTGCTACACGCTGTAGCAACAGCGCTCGGAGTGACTGAAGCATGCCTACGCTCCGCATACGCTGAGAACCGCAGCGTATGCGGAGACGCGAGTAGTCATCCTGTGACTGACAGCACGCTCACGGTAGGCGCTGGCAGCGCCAGCGCCGAGGGACAAGTGAGCGTGCATGTAGGGCATGTAGTCGCGTGCCTCGGCGTCGATGGTGAGTGCAAAAGTGGCGAGCCCGCGCTGGCGGGCCTCGAGCAGCGCTCGGCGGGTGTCCTCGATACCGTAGCGGCCGCCATAGCCATCGAAGTCGTTCGGGCGGCCGTCGGAGATGAGCATGAGCAGCCGCAGGCGAGCCGGCTGCCGCGCCAGGATGCCGCTGACGTGTCGCAGTGCCGGGCCGATGCGCGTGTAGGCCCCGGGCGAGAGACCGGCGATGCGGCCTTTGACTTCGGCCCCGTACGGCTCGTCGAACCCCTTGATGATCCGGATCTGGCACTGCTTGCGGGTCGTCCCCGTGAAGCCGAAGATGGCATAGCGATCCTCCAGCACGCTCAGCGCCTCGCAGAGGAAGACCAGCGCCCGGCGAGTAACCTCGATCACCTGCTCGTTACGAGGATCGTCGTCGATCCAGGCGCCGGTCGAGCCGCTGAGGTCGACCAGGCAAGCCAGCGCGATGCTCCGCTCGCGCTCGAGGGTGCGACTGTACAGCTTTTCGCCGGGACTGAGCCCGGCACGACGGTCGGCGGTCGCCTCGACGATAGCCGCAAGGTCGAGCTCGTCGCCGTCGAGCTGCCGGGTGAGCCGGAGCCGTTCAGGCTGGAGCGCCTCGAACTGCTGTTTAAGGTGCTGCACCAGCGGGCGGTGCTGGCGCAGGATCCGCTCGACTAGGTCGACGTTGCCGCCGCGGGCTCGCGTCTCCCGCACGGCGCACCAGTCGGGCAGGTACGAGCCCGACCAGCAGTCCCATTCGGGGTAGAGCGAGGCACCCGCTTTCTCGGCCTCGCTCAGCGGGGTCAGCCGGGCCAGGGTCGGCGGCGCCTCCCGGTCGCCGAGGGAGAGCTGAACCGCGTGGCGGCCACCGCGGCCCGAGCCGCGAGCCCGCTGCGGTACCTGAGCCGGGCTACGCGCCTCGACGACCAGCGGGTCGCCGCGTCGCGCCGCCGGCCGGTCGAGCGTTGGGCCAACCGGCCTGTCCGGTAACTCCGGCGCCTCGAAGAGCGGGCGGCGGGCTAGCAGCTCCGGCCGGATACGGGCACGGTAGGCTGGCAGATCGAGCGGATGCTCCAGGGCCAGCATCCGCGCTGCCAGATCCAACGCCAGCTCGCGCAGCGGCTCGGGATCGGCACCGTCGAGCGCACCCAGGAGCCGCTCCCACACCTGCCCTTCGAGCAGCGCGGGCGGCAGTTCGCTGGTCACTGTTGAGGCCGCCGGGGGATGCAGTGGCAGATCCAGCAGGTGGCGGAGAACCTGCTCGGCCAGGCCGTTGCTCGCTGACCGCCTGGCCTGGCGTGCCACCAGTTCTTCCCGGCGTAGCTCCGCGAGGAATGGTGCGAGACCCGGCCACTCGCGGGCCAGCCGCCGGTCGACCCACTCGCCGTGCAGCAGCTCGTACCAGGCCAGCGCGCTGGCGGGTGACTCTGGTGGCAGTGGGGCGAGCTCCAGGCAACCTGTCCGCGCCTGGAGCACGGCCCAGGCGGCCATCAGGCGGTAGCGGCGCCGCGCTCCTTCCAACGAGGGACGAGCGGGCAGCGCTGGAGGAAGGAAGACCGCCCGCCCATCGGTCGCCGGGCTGCGGGTGCCTGACGGCCCGGCCGCGATCCGAAGGGATCCCGCCGAGAGCGCGCGCACGTAGAGCGCCAGCACTGTTTCCAGTTCGGCCAGCTCGACGACGGCGTGCTGGCCAGGCTGCTCGGCGACGGGCTCCGGCGCACGCAGGCGCTTGAGGACGGAGCGCAGCATCGCTCACTCCGCGAAGACGGTCGCTACCAGGTCGAGCACCGCCTCGCGCACAGCAGGGTCATCGCTGATCGGCGCGGCGATGGCGAGCTCACAGGCCCGGCGCGGCGCGATGCCGGAGTGGATAAGCAGGCCGGCGTAGACCAACAGCCGGGTGCTGGCCGGCTCGTCGAGCCCGGCGTCCCGCAGGTTGCGGATCAACCCCCCGAGCTTGACCAGTCGCCGGGCCATCTCCCGGTCGACGCCGCTCTCGTGGGCCACGATCTCGACCTCGAGATCGGGGGGAGGGAAGTCGAAGTCGATGGCGACGAACCGCTGGCGCGTGCTCGGCTTGAGGTTCTTGGTCAGGCTCTGGTAGCCGGGGTTGTAGGAAATCACCAGCATGAACTCCGGCGGCGCGACCAGCAGCTCGCCGGTCTTCTCCAGCCGCAGTCGCCGCCGGTCGTCGGTCAGCGGGTGGATGACGACGGTCGTGTCCTTGCGTGCCTCCACGATCTCGTCGAGGTAGCAGATGGCACCGATGCGCACCGCGTGGGTCAGCGGCCCGTCGATCCAGACCGTCTCGCCGCCGGTAATCAGGTAGCGACCGAGCAGGTCGCTGGCGGTCAAGTCGTCGTGACAGGCGACCGTCACCAGCGGGCGACCCAGCCGCCAGGCCATGTAGCGCAGGAAGCGGGTCTTGCCCACACCGGTCGGCCCTTTAAGCATCACCGGCAGCCGGCGGGCGTAGGCCGCCTCGAACACGGCCACCTCGTCGCGCACGGGCAGGTAGAACGGCTCCTCGCTGACTTCGGTGACCTGAGCGTCCACCCAGCGAGCATTGACCGACGGCTCCACGGTGATGTCCTTCCTCAACTCCAGCTTTCTCGCCACTTGTCGCCCTTCCCGGAGTCCAGTGGCGGACGACTGAAGCATACTTGGAGAGATGAAGCATGTGCGTCGACACCACACCAGCGGAGGATCGATCTTGACCATGCGCGCGCCGCTCCCGAACGACGCGCCGCTGGGGCTCTATATCCATATCCCGTTCTGCGCGCGTGTCTGCCCGTACTGCGACTTCAACGTCTATGCCAGGCAAGAGTACCTGATCCCGGCCTACGTCGAGGCGCTAGTGCGGGAGATGGATCTGCTGCGCGAGCGGCTCGGCCCAGCTCGCGTCGCGACGGTCTACTTCGGCGGCGGTACGCCATCGCTGCTGCCGCCGGAGGTGGTGGCCCGGCTGATCCAGGCCGCGCGCGAGCGCTTCGCGGTGGAGCCGGACGCCGAGATCGATCTCGAGGCCAACCCGGAATCGGCCCACGTGGACAACCTCACCGGCTACCGCGAGGCTGGGGTCAACCGGCTCAGCATCGGCGTGCAGACGCTCCACCCGCGTGGGCTCAAGGTGCTGGGCCGCGCCCATAAGCCGCACGTGCCGGAGCACGCACTCGCGGCGGCGCGAGCCGCCGGGTTCACCAACGTCAATCTCGACTTCATCTACGGCTGGCCGGGGCAGACGCTCGAGGACTGGGAACGCGACCTCGAGACGGCGCTGGCGTGGGAGCCTGAACACCTTTCGCTCTACGCGTTGACGCTCGAGCCGGGCACGCCGATACTGCGCGCGGTCGAGCGTGGTATTCTGAGAGTACCGGACGACGACATGGTAGCCGAGATGGCCGAGCTGGCCGATGCGAAGCTGGCGGACGGAGGGTGGCGGCACTACGAGGTCTCGAACTGGGCACGGCGGCCCGAGCTCATGTCGAGCCACAACCAGATCTACTGGAAGAACGGGCGCTACATCGGGCTCGGTGCGGGCGCCCATGCCTACCTGGGCAACACGCGCTCGAGCAACGAGCGCCTGCCGGCCCGCTACATCGAGTTACTGAGGGAAGGCCGACTGCCGGTCGTCTTCGAGGAGGCGATCGACCCGCGGACGGAGATGACCGAGACGATGATCCTGGGCCTGCGGCTGCTGGAGGAGGGGATATCCGCCGAGGCCTTCGCCGTCCGGCACGGGCGCTCGCTGGAGGACGTCTACGGACGAGAGCTACGCGAGCTTGCCGAGGCCGGCCTGGTCGAATGGAACGGCGAGCGGGTGCGCGTGAGCCGGGGGCACTGGCTGAAGGTCAACGAGATCGCGCTCTGGTTCGTGCCGCAGGTCGTTGGGCGCCAGGCCGCTCGGTGAGGCAGGGAGACAGAGGCGCATGGGCGAGCAGCGGAAGCGAGAGAACCAGATCGGCGTGTCGCCGACCCGGGAACAGGGCGCGGATCCAGGCCGGCACGAGGCTGGTGCGCACGCCGGGCCGCACGATGCGCACGCGCACCGGCACGAGCACCACCATGGCGAACATGCGGGTGTCATCGGACGGATGCGCCACTGGCTCGCGCACCTGGGGCACAGCCACGAGATCGGAGCGGGCGTCGATCCGGCGCTGGTCGGGAGCGAGCGCGGGATTCAGGCGCTCAAGGTATCGATCGCTGGCCTCGGCCTGACTGCGGTCTTCCAGCTCGTGATCGTCCTGTTGTCCGGCTCGGCCGCACTCCTCGCTGACACCGCGCACAATATCGGCGACGCCGCGACCTCGATCCCGCTATGGATCGCCTTTGCGCTGAGCCGGCGCCGGCCCACGCCGCAGTTCCCGTACGGGTACGGGCATGCCGAAGACTTGGCCGGGATCGTCATCGTTCTCGTGATCCTGGCCTCGGCGGTCATCGCCGGTTACGAGTCGATCAGGAAGCTCCTCGATCCCCAGCCGATGGTGCACCTGTGGTGGGTGGGTGCGGCAGCGGTCGTCGGTTTCCTGGGGAACGAGGCCGTCGCCACGTACCGCATCCGTATCGGCAGGCAGATCGGCTCGGCGGCGCTGGTGGCCGATGGCCAGCACGCGCGGGTCGACGGTCTCACCAGCCTGGCCGTGCTGGGCAGCGTCATCGGCACGTTGGCCGGGTTCCCGATCCTCGACCCGCTGATCGGGCTCGGCATCACCGCCGCCATCCTCTTCATCCTCAAGGACGCCACGGTGTCGGTCGTTCGCCGGCTGATGGATGTGGTGGAGCCGGAGATCGTCGCCCGGTTAGAGCAGGCGGCGTCGTCCACCCCTGGAGTCCACGATGTCCACGATCTGCGGGTGCGCTGGCTCGGCCATACCCTGCACGCCGAGCTGCACGTCACGGTCGATGAAGACCTGCCGACGCGCGAGAGCCATCGGATCGCCGAGGAGGTGCGTCACCGGCTGTTGCATGCCGAGCCGCGGCTCGTCGCCGTCTTCGTCCATGTCGACCCCTGCGGGCACAGCGGCGAGGATCCGCACGCGCTGACCGCGCACCACTGGGGTATCCAGTCGCCGAGACTATCTGCCAGCGACACGTCAGCTCGGTAGCGCGCCGTCGTCGCGCCGCTCGAACCGCTCGATCTCGATGCTCTCCAGCGCCAGCTCGAGCAGTTCCTCCGTCACGGCGACGTCGAGCGCGGCTCCCGCAGCGATGGTCGCGCGTGCCTCCAGCTCGAAGTGTGCGCGCAGCGTCTCGGGATCGCTGTGGCTCAACGCGCCGAGACGCACGGCCACCCGAGACACCCCCTCGGCCTGCTGCTCAGCCGCGAGCCGGAGAACCTGCCGGACGAGGCTCCGTGCCAGCGCGTGCTCGTGCATCGGCTCGCTGGCTCCTTCTAATTGCCCACCGCAAGCGATCGACCACCTGCCGGGCCGCCCTCACGACATCGGGTGATAGGGCGGTGCCATACGCGAAGTCCCGGCCGACCACACCGTACAGCGTGATGCGACGAGGTAGAACCCCGAGCGCTCGCCCGAGTTCGATCGCCTCAGCGAGGCCCAGGCCGTGGCTCGACACGGTCGACGAGGCAAACGCTTCGGGGTGACGCGAAAGATCGAGCCGGACAATACTCCCGGGCGACAGCGGTGCCGTGATCGCGTCGACGAGGTAGACGCGCTCCGCCCCGGCCCAGGCATGCAGGAGCACTGAAGGATCGCTCGCTTCCATCGCGATAGCCGTGACTCCTGGCCAGCAGGCAGCAGCGATCCGGCGAGCCACCCACAGGCCGACACCGTCGTCGCCGCGCAGCTCGTTCCCGATGCCGATGACCAGAGTATCCTCCGCCATTACCGTGTGCTGCCTGTCATCTCCTCGATCTCGAGGCGCAGGAAGTGCGTGGCGCAGGAAATGCAAGGGTCGTAGTTCCGGATGGCCTGCTCGCACAGCCAGGTCGCCCGCTCCTTGGGCAGCCGGATCGCTACAGGCGCTAGGTGCCGCAG
>JADBJL010000103.1 GCA_014874455.1 Thermomicrobiaceae bacterium | reverse complement strand
CGTGTGCTCTTCCGATCTAGACCTCGTAGACGGTCAGCGTCCCGGGGCCGGCGCGCTGCACGGTGAGATCGAGGGTGAGGTCGAAGCTCCCGCGCGTGCCGCTGCCCGAGGTCGCCATGACCGGCTGCTCGAGCAACACCGTGCCGCTCGCATCGGTCAACCGAATCATGAACGTGGCCTCGAACGCGTTGGCGCTGCCCCGCAGGCGGAGCGGGCTGGAGACGACAGCGAAGGGGGCCGGTGACTCGACGAGGATCGTCGGAAGGAGTTCCTCGAAGTCATCTCGCCCCACCGGCCGGTCGAGCAGCAGCCCTTCACCGCCGAGCGCCTCCACCGGCTGGCCATCGAGGCGAAACTGCACGCCTTGGACGCTCGGGAACTGGGTCAGCGTAAAGACGACCTGGGCGACACGGGCCAGCATCGTGAGGCTTCCGCCCCCTGCAGCGAACTCCCCTGAGAGGTCGACGCTCGCGACCCCGTTCTCGATCGTCAGGCCGAGCAGCCGCGTGCCCGGTGGTATCGCGCTGCTGAAGCCGATCGACTGCTCGTCAGCGGTTGGCCCGGCGAGCAACGCGTCCAGTGCAGCCGTCCCGACCCGCGGTGTCCATGGGATCTCACGGCGCGTGGTTGCCAGGCGTTCGCCGCGCAGGAAATAGACCGAGACCTCGGCCTGCTGGGCGCTGGCAGTCGGACTCGCTGCGGCTTCGGCTTCGGTTGGCACCGAACCCCTGGTCGGTGTCGGCTCCGGTTGGGAAGCTGGCGCGAGTGTGCTCGCCGGGCTCGCGGCAGGGCTGACCGGGGCCGCCGGGGAACCGGTGGGGATCCGGCAGCTGCCGAGGATCCCGGAGAGGACGAGCCCGACGACGAGTATGGTGATGCCAGCGGAACGCCTGCTCACGAGTATCCTCCTGCTCTCGGCCCGGGGGCCGCGAGAACCTGCCGTACGAGACTCACTGAGGCGGACGGCGTCCTGTTATCCTGGCCGGTTCCAGGGGGAGCGTGCCCGAGTGCCGGGCACCGTGCTCTTCATAACGAGATAACGAGCATGGCGAGCGCGCGGGCTCGTCGGTTCCGTTGCTCACCTCGAGTCTACCGAGGCGCCGCTGTCATTTCAGCCACGATCCGGCGCGCAGTGGGCCAGTCGGGGATAAGGTAGAAGGCTCCGCCGGGCACCCAGTAGTCGGTGACAGCGTCTTGCAGGCTATACGAATGGATGTCCTCGTCTTCGAGCTCGAGTGCAAGCCGGGCAAGTGCCAGCACGTCACGGGGTCGCAGGTCGGTTCGCACTGTTCCACCCAGCTCGTCGATCAGCTCAGCAGCCCGGGCGAGCAACCCGAGCCGGATCGCCTGCTCTCGAAGGGCCTTGAGCACTTGCTGCTGCCGGGCGCCGCGGGCGAAGTCGTTGTCGTCGTGCCGGGTGCGGACGTACCGCAACGCAGTGCGACCGTCCATGTGCTGGAGGCCGGTCGGGAAGTAGAGCCGTGTGTAGTTGAAGCCCTCTCCAGGATACTCGTCGTCCTTGATCGGTGCCGGGACGTCGACCGTCACGCCGCCGAGAGTGTCGACGATCTTGATGAAGCCCTGGAAGTCGACCTCGGCGAAGTAGTGGATCGGGATGCCGAAGTTGTACTCGATCGTCGCCCGAACCAGTCCTGGGCCGGTGAACTCGGACTGCGCGCCGTAGGCGTAGGCGGCGTTGATCTTGTCGTCGCCGTAGCCAGGGATCGTGACCAGGAGATCCCGAGGGATGGGGAGCATGCCGACCTGCTTCGTCACCGGATCGATCGAGACGAGGATGATGGTATCCGAGCGCGGCGGATCACCCAGGGCGGCTCGCTCCGGTGTCGTATCGACGCCGAGGAGCAGGATATTGACCCGCTCCGTGCCGTCCCAGCTCGGGAGCGGGGTCGGCGTCGGCTCACCGGGTTCCGGCGTCGAGAGCACCAGTTCCGGCGTCCCCTGGGGATTGATCACCACGGTCGGCCGTGGCACCGGCGTGACGAAGACCTCGCCATAGGCCCGGTGCGCCGCCAGCAGGATCGGGATGAGGTAGGTGAGCAGGCCACCGGCGAGGAGGAGCGAGACGACGGCCAGAGTCCAGCGGATCACGCGGCGAAACTGTGGCCGTGACGACCCGGCCGGCTGCTCTTCGAGCGGGGCAAGAGGCTCAGCCGGCGGTTCTGCTGAAGGTCGGACATCGCTCTGCGGTTCCGGCGCCGCTTCTCGCCCCGCCCAGCGTGCCTGGCGAATCTCGCGCGGAGTGAGTCGCCGCAGCGGGGCCGGCTCGGGCGGGGAGCGTCGAGGCGTCTCCTCCATGCTCTGCGCCTTCGAGTGAAACGTGCGCACATCCGCCCACGACAGCGCCGCAGTATACGGCTTGACAGTAGCCCTGTACAAGCTTCTGGCAGGTCATCCACCGCCTAGCCGAACAGGAGCGCGCGCTCCTGGGGATTGGCCTGGGCCAGCCCTAACGCCTCGCGCGCCTCAGCCACAGCATAGAGCGAGCCGGTGACCAGGATCAGGTCGTCCGGTTGCGTTCCCCTGAGAGCGACATCGAGGGCAGCGGCGACCGAGCCGGTTGCCTGCGCTGGAATGTCGGGCATGACCTCCCCCACAGCGGCCAGGATCCGCTCCGGTGCGGCTGCCCGCGGCGAGTGCGAGGCGACGGCGATGACCTCGTCCACGAGCGGCGCCAGCGCCCGCACGATGCCGGGAATGTCCTTGTCCCGCGCGATACCGAGGATCAGGATGAGCCTCCGCCAGGTGAACTCCTCTTGCAACGCCCGGGCCAGCCGCTCGGCGGAGTCGACGTTGTGGGCACCGTCGACCAGCACCAGTGGGCGCTCGCGCAGGACTTCCAGCCGGCCCGGCCACCATACCTCCGCCAGGCCGCCGCGCACCGCCGCCTCCGAGATCGACAGCCCGCGCTCGCGCAGGAGCTGCACCACCGCCAGCGCGACCCCGGCGTTCTCAACCTGGTGGGCCCCGCGGAGGGCCAACCGGAGATTGTGGAACTCCCCGCCTGGGCCACGATAGCTGAACTGGGCGGGCACCCCCTCGACGACCCAGTCGCGCCCGCCGAGCAGCAGCGGTGCCCCTCGCTCCGCCGCGGCGCGGGCGATGACCGCTTCTGCCTCCGGCCGCTGCGGGGCGGAGACGACCGGCCGGCCTGGCTTGACGATGCCGGCCTTTTCCCTGGCGATCTCGGCCAGGGTATGGCCGAGGATCTGCGTGTGGTCGTAGCTGATGGAGGTGATCGCGGCGACTTCGGGCAAGAGCACGTTGGTGGCGTCGAGCCGGCCACCGAGCCCGACCTCGACTACCGCCACGTCCACCCCAGCACGGGCGAAGGCCAGCAGCGCCAGCGCGGTCGTCAGCTCGAAGGCAGTGGCCTCTCCCGAGGACGGTCGCTCGGCGACCAGCGCGGCGTTGGCCGTGGCCAGCTCCGCGGTGAGTTCGGCGAACAGCTCGGGATCGATCGGCCGGCCAGCGATCTGGATCCGCTCGCGGAAGGTATGGAGGTGCGGCGAGGTGTAGAGCCCGACGCGGTACCCGGCAGCGGCCAGAACGGATGCCAGGCAGGCGGCGGTCGATCCCTTCCCCTTCGTCCCGGCGATGTGCACCGACGGATAACGACGCTCGGGGTGACCGACCGCGCGGAGGATCCAGGCGGTACGCTCTAACCCGATACCTTCGCGCTCGAACGGGTTGGCCACGAAGCCACGGTCGTAGCCCGAGCGTTCGCTCAGGTAGCGGAGCGCCTCGAGATAGTCCATCCTCACTGAGTCCGTCTCCTCCTCGACGAGCCGCACGAGCGAGCTCCTATCAGGGATACCACGCACGGAGCGGCTCGCTCCACACTCAGGCGCTCTGTCTGATCGAGCTCCACGCTGGGCCGGCTGCAGCGCGCAAGGGGATCGAGCAGGCCTTCGCCCAGTCGTCTTCCGGGGGCTTGAGCTCAGGAGCGTGGGACTACTGGCTCACTGGCGGGCTCCTTTCCGAGAATGCTAAACTCCCTATCCGGGTATGAACTGTCTATACTTGCCGGTGTCTTGCCAGCTCTCTCGTACAGCACTACCCAGCCCAGTTGGGAGGATCCTCGACACAGGCAGAAGCGAGGCTAGACGTGCTCTTCGGTACCGAATCCAATCTCGACCTGGCCCAGGCCCTCTACGACCTCGGCGGGGTACAGTTCGGCGAGTTCGACCTCGGCCCGACCGCTGGCCGCTCGCCGATCTACCTCAACCCTCGTGTTCTGATCAGTGACCCGGCTGTCCTGCGACGCATCGCCGTACTGATCCACCACGAGATCCAGGCCGATCAGGCCCGGCGGCGTCCACGGCTGGCCAGCTTCGGAGCGGTCGCTGGCGTGCCGATGGGCGGCCTGCACCTGGCGACGGCCTACGCGCTCGTCAGCGACACGCCCCTGCTCTACGTCCGCCCCGACTCGCAGAAGCCGACCATCGAGGGGCGGATCATCCCAGGGCAGACTGTGCTGGTCATCGACGACCTGATGACCGGTGGCACCAGCCTGCTGCGCACGGCGAAGGCGCTGGAAGAGAGCGGGCTGGTCGTGCGCGACTTCATTGTGTTGATCGACCGCGAGCAGGGTGGCGCGGAGCGGCTCCACGAGCATGGCTACCACGTGATGCCGATCCTTCGCCTGCGCACGATGCTGACGTACTACCACGAGTGCGGCCTGCTCGATACCGCCCGCTACCGTATGGTGATGGACTACCTCGAGCAAACCAGCCCGCGCCGCTCGTCCGGAGGCGCGTAGTCGAGAGGGAGAGCAGATGGCCGGTCTTCCTGTCGATCTAGCCGGCCACTCGGCGACCGTCTTCGATCTGGAGCAGCCGCGCACCGCGGCGATGCCGATCCACCCCTCGCATCGTCCCGGCTACGCGTACTTCCTGCACCGCCGGCACGAAGATACCTATCGGCCAGAGACGGGCGGGCCGCGCTCCGGCGCGTCCGGCGTGATCGTCTGCATGGAGCACAGCGGCACGCACATCGACGCCATCTGCCACCAGGCAGACGACCTGAAGCTGCTCGGGGAGATCCCGGTGGCCGAGGTCGAGTCGCCCCGCGGCTTCACCCGGCTCGCGGTGGAGGAGATCCCGCCGCTGGTCGGGCCTGGCGTCCTGCTCGACGTGGCCGGATGCAAGGGCGTGGAGGCGCTCGAGCCAGGCTACGCGGTCACTGTAGCTGACCTCGAAGCCTGCTGCGCGGCGCAGAGGGTCGACATCCGGCCGGGCGACGTCGTGCTGGTGCGCACCGGGAACGCGCGCTATTGGGGCGAGCCCGAGCGCTACCTTGCCGGCCCTGGGGTCTCAGGTGCCGCCTCGGCCTGGCTCGCCGAGCGGGGCGTGCGGGCGGTCGGCGCCGACAATATGGCCTGGGACGTGATCGGGCTGTTCGATCCAGACATCGGCTGCGAACTGCCCGGGCATCTGATCCTGCTGGCGCGCCGTGGCATCTACATCATCGAAAACCTCCAGCTCGACGAGCTGGCCGCCGCGGGTGCGTACCGCTTCACGTTCGTCTGCACGCCGCTGAAGTTCGTCGGCGCGACCGGCTCGCCAGTTCGCCCGCTGGCGCTGGTGCTGCACGACCCGTCGCCCTCATCGTAGCCACCGCGCCAGCGCTCACTGAGTACGGCACAGGCGCAACGTCGGCAGCAAGATGTCGCATCTCCTTCAGCTACCCGATGACGGGCTGGACGGTGCGAGAGGGTAACAGCGGGGTTCAGCGCTCACGACGACGCTGCTGGCGCATCTGAGCGCGCGGCGCGCGATGACCGTCGTCGCGACGAGCGGCGCGGGAGACGCTTCATCGTCGGGAGCGCGAACGGCTGCCAGCCGAAGCGGCCGAGCGTGCTGGCGATCAGCTCGCGTAGATAAGGCCAGGTGTTCACCGGCACGTTGACGGTGCTGAAGACGGCGAAGAGTTCCTCGGTGAGGGGCATAGCGGAGGAGAACTCGAGTCCGTACGTCACGCGTACTGTGGCGAGCGGCCTCTCTTCGTCACTCGCAGCGAGGAAGATGACGGTGTACGTGTGGTAGATTCGAAACCCTCCATCGCGGGGTTCCCAGGTAACCTCATCCTCCACTCTCACGTTGCCGGTCTGCGGGGTGGTCGGGCCATAGTGGTTGTGGACTTCGAGAGTGGCGAGCCACAGATGTTCGAGCTCGATCCCAGCGATAAACGCGCTGTACGTGTCAGCTAGGGCCTGGGAACTCACTTTTCGATCGCGGCGGGTCGCTCGACTCGCCTCAACCCGAGACGTGCTCATGCCGCCACCCCACCTTTGATCAGCGTGAACCGATCGCGTCGCCTACGCCCGTTCTCCGGTGCTCCCACCGGTGCAGGCGATGCTTCAGGGGTTGTTTCCCACTCCACCTGGTAGGGTGACTCTTTCACGTGCATGTCCAGGTCGAACCGGGTGGAGAGATTGACCAGCCGGCGCTCGATCCGCTCCAACCGGCGCTCGAGCTGCTCGAGCCGCTCGTCGTTCGCCGTTGAACCCAGGGCGCGCTCGATCAAGGCGACCGTGTAGGTGTTGAGGCTCACACCGTTGCGCCGGGCCGCCTCAGCGAGCCGCCGGTGAAGCGAGCGCGGCATCCGCAGGACGAAGCGTCCCGAGTACTGCTCCGAACTCAATGGTTCCGGAATCTCCATCCCATAGGCGTATGCTGTCTCGATCCAGAGGCGCCGAACATCCTCGGCCATCGGGTGGATCTCCTCCGGCGTCTCGGCCACGGTGGCGCAGCCGGGGAGATCCGGAAAGATCACGACGAAGCCACCCTCGGGATCCGGCTCGACCGTATAGGGGTATTGTGTGTCCAGGTACTCCTGTAATGTCTTGCGTGCCATATGCCTTGACCCTTCCTCACAGTTCGTCCAGATCCAGCTCGTCGAGCCTGAGACGTTCGACGATCACGCGCACATACTTGCCCTTGACGCGTCGCCCACGGTGCTTGGGCACGCCGATCGGATGCTCACCCTCTTTGATGAACGTGACATGACTGCCACTCGTCCGGGCCGGAAACCAACCGAACATCCGCAGCAGCGTCTCGACATCGTCATAGGCCACGTCCGGTGGCTGGCGCAAGAACCGCTCGACAAGCTTTCGCCGCCTGCTCACTTAACGCCCCTCGCATAGTATCACATGTGATATCAAACATCAAGACAAACCCACGGTTGAGCGATCGGGCACGGTCTACCAATCGCTCAACCGTTTGAGATCGGAAGA
>JADBJL010000027.1 GCA_014874455.1 Thermomicrobiaceae bacterium | reverse complement strand
GTGCTCTTCCGATCTGGGTTGTCGTGCCAGCGACCTCTGTTCCATGCCGTGCCCTCTCTCGGCGAAAGCGGTAAGACATGGTACCAGTATAGGGGCGTCGCGATTTTCCCGGCAGAACAAGCGCGCTAATATCACACGTGTTCCCGCACGCCAGCGAGTGCTTCCCGTTGGGTCGCTGGCGGTAGTGGTCGACGAGATCACGCCGTTCCCGCCGTGTGGGGGTTCCTGTCTCGGGGTACAATGCGCCCGGGCGGTTCGTCGTGAGAGTGGGGAGCGTGCTTCGATGAGCGAGGTGCTGCGGGTTGGGCTGGTGCAGATGAACTCGCGCGCGGACAAGGCTGAGAACCTGGCCACCGCCGAGCGGCTGATCGAGGAAGCCGCTGCCCGCGGCGCCCAGGTGGTCGCCTTGCCGGAGTACGTCTCCTACCTGGGGCCACGCGAGCTGCACGAGGCGAACGCCGAGCCGATCCCCGGCCCCACCACCGAGCGCTTCGCCGCCGCCGCCCGCCGGCACGGCATCTACCTTCTGGGCGGCTCCATCCTCGAGCGCGCGGACACCCCCGGCAAGTACTACAACACCAGCGTGCTCTTCGCCCCGGACGGCACCATCCTGGCGAGCTACCGCAAGATCCACCTCTTCGACATCGACCTGAGCGGCAACGTGACGGCCAACGAGTCGGCGACGATCCTGCCTGGCGAGCGGGTGGTCACGGCCGAGATCGAGGGGCACACGGTGGGGCTGACGATCTGCTACGACCTGCGCTTTCCGGAGTTGTACCGGCTGCTGGCGTTGGAGGGGGCGGAGCTGGTGTTCGTGCCGGCGGCCTTCACGCTCTACACCGGCAAGGATCACTGGCACGTGCTCTTGCGGGCGCGGGCGATCGAGAACCAGTGCTTTGTGGCGGCGCCAGCGCAGATCGGGCCGCACGAGCCGAACGCGCAGTGCTACGGGCATGCGCTGGTGGTGGATCCCTGGGGGACGGTGGTGGCGGAGGCGGCGAACCGGGTGGGGGTGGTGGTGACCGAGCTCGACTTCAGCTACCTGCGCGAGATCCGCAGGCAGCTTCCCTCGCTCGCTAACCGGCGTCCGGAGGCCTACCGTGGCTTCCCGGTGACGGCTTAAGGGGGTTGCGATGCTCGATGTCGCCGTCATCGGCGCTGGCGTGGTCGGCGCGTCGCTCGCCTGGCGGCTGAGCCAGGCCGGCGCTCGGGTCAAGGTCATCGAGCGCGCCCGGCCAGCCGCCGGAACCAGTGGGGCCACCTTCGCCTGGGTCAACGCCAGCGCCAAGTCCCCGCGGGACTACTTCGAGCTGAACTTCGCCGGGCTGCAGGAGTACCAGCGGCTGGTCGAGGAGTTCGGCGGGGCGCCCTGGTACCATCCCGGCGGCAACCTCGTCTGGGTCGCCGAGGGCGGGGTGCCGGCCATGCAGCGCCGGGTCGAGGAGCTCCGCGGCTGGGGCTACCGGGCCGAGTGGCTGACGGCCCGTGAAGTGCAGCGAGATCTCGAGCCAGGGCTTCGCTGCCCCGATCCGGCGACGCAGTTCGTCCTCTACCCCGAGGAGGTCTGGGTCGACGTCCCGCTGCTGGTGGGCACGCTCCTCGAGCTCGCCCGCTCGGCAGGCGCCGAAGTCATCGAGAGTGACCCGGTCGTCGCGATCACAGTCGCCGGCGGGCAGGTGCGCGGCCTGCGCCTGGCGAGCGGGGCGCCCCTGACTGTCGACGCCGTGGTCAATGCGGCGGGCCCCTGGGCCGACCAGGTCGCGGCGCTGCTCGGCCTGCCGCTGCCGCTGGCACCGTCCGCCGGGCTGGTCGTCCGCGCCGCTGTTTCCACCGAGCCGATCCATCGGGTACTGCACACACCGGTCGTCAACGTCCGGCCGGACGGGCCGGGACATGTCCTGCTCCACCACCGCGACGCCGACGCGCAGCTCGGGGATCGCGGCGCGGTCGAGGCCGGGGATCCACTATGCCGGATGCTGCTCGAGCGTGCGCGCGAGGTGCTGGACGGGATGGACGGCGCCGAGGTCGTAGGGGCAGCGGTCGGCGTCCGACCGATCCCGGCCGACGGTCGCTCGTGCATCGGCGCGGTGCCGGCGGTCGGCGGCTACTACGAGGCGGTGACGCACAGCGGCGTGACGCTGGGGCCGCTGATCGGCCGGCTGCTGGCGCAGGAGATCCTGACTGGCGAGGTGGAGTCGATCGCCGCGCCGTTCCGCCCCGACCGCTTCCCGCGCGGGTAGCAGGCCCGAGTGTCAGCGCGCGGGCTGCGTCAGGGCGAGTAGCCCGCGCACGTCCGGCGCCTCCTCGATCCGCTCGATCGCCGCGATCAGCTCCTCGACCCTGTCCGGCGAGAGCGCCAGCGTGGCGCACTCGCTGAACTTCGCCAGCAGCTCGTCCCGGGTGAAGGGACGCTGGGGGCTGCCGCGCGCGAAGCTGGCCTGGGCGCTCAGGGTTCGGCCATCGCGGAGGCGCAGCGTGACTCGGGTAAACATCTGGTGGTAGCCAGCGGCCTCGGCTTCGGGGTCGATCGCGACCTCAACACGCCGTACCAGCTCGCGCACGTCGGGTTGTCGTACCCGCTCGTCGGTGAACTGGGCCAGACCGGCCGCCCGGTCGAGCAGGGTCACGGCGACGGCGTAGGGCAGGCTGAACTTTGCCTGCAGCTCGTCGGTCGGGATGGCGTGCAGCAGCGCGTCCGGCATGTGGCGGTTGACGCCGACCTGGATCGACTCGACCTGCTCCGGGCGCACGTCGTGCGCGCGCACGAGGTCGAGGGTGGCGTCGATGGCCGGATGGGTCAGCGAGCCTGAGGGCGCCGGCTTGAGCGAGACGCCAGGCTGGAGCAGGCTCCAGGGGTTGCCGAGCCGGCCGCGCACGACTGCCTCGTCGAAGCCCCCAGCGTAGGCGCTGAAGAAGCCGCGCGGCGCCTCCAGCACGTTCTCGGCCGCGGTGAACCCGGCAGCCGCGAGCTGCGCTGCCACCACGCCGTTCTCGGCCGCTCGCCCGGCGTGGAGCGGCTTGGTCATGGTTCCGAACTGCTCCCGCAGCCCGCCGGCCATCGAGGCCGCCACCGAGATGGCCGTTGCAATGACCTCCGCATCGCGGGTCAAGAGCCAGACTGCCCCGGCGGCCGCGCCCAGCGCGCCGACCACGCCCGTCGTGTGGAAGCCGGCTTCGTAGAGCCGGGGGTTAGCAGCCTCCGCCAGCTTGCAGGCTACCTCTACCCCGAGCATATACGCGGCCAGCGCCTCGCGGCCACTCGCACCGGTCAGCTCGGCGAGCGCCAGGACGGCCGGCAGCACCGGTGCCGAAGGGTGGGTGAGCAGGCCATAGACCCGGTCTGGCCGCTCGGCGAGCTGGGTATCGTCGTAGTCGAGCGCGTGGGCAGCGGCTCCGTTGGCCAGCGCTGCCTGCTGGGCCGGTGCCCGGAGCGTCGTTCCGATCACCGTGGCCTGAGCGACCCCACCATTGCCAGCGATCTGCTCGCGCAGGATGGCGCTCAGCGGCGCCTGCGACCCGGCGAGCGCGACGCCCAGCGTGTCGAGGAGATGGACGATCGCCTCCCGGCGCACGGCTTCCGGCGTGTCCTCCGGACGGAACGCGGCGATCCACTCGGCGACATGCCTGGTTAGACTCATCCTCGAGGCAATCCTACATCCTCTCAGAGGTCGCTCCTGCGCTGAGAGTCACCTCGCTGTCATCCCCTCATCATGAGCACACCGAACGGTGCCAAGATGAGCGCATAGACGACGACCAGAGCGAGCCAGGAGAGAACGGCGGTGACGATGGCGCGGCCGGTGGTGAAGTCGAGCGCCTGGCGGATCGCGACGACCGTCGTGACCAGCGTCCAGACCGCGACCACGAGTGAAATCAGACCGCCGAGGATCGGGATCCAGCCGAGCACCAGCAGCAGCCGCGGCGACTGCGCGAAGCCGAGCGTCCGCAGGAGCTGGCCCCACGTCGCCCGCGTTTGCGGCGTCGCCAGGAGCCGCGAGCCGACGAGGTAGGCGACGCCGGCATAGGCACCCCAACTGATTATGGCTGCGACGATGCCTACGATGAAGGCGCCGATCCGACCGGTACCGAGTGCGCCGATGCCAGCGGCGATAGCCCCGAGGACGACCACCAGCAGGGCAGCCGAGGTCGCTCCCTCGTCGTGCTCGACCGCCTCGTAGGTCGCGGCGTCCAGCCGCGCGGCGCCGATCATGCGCGCCGTAAGCGATGCTTGCATAGAGCCCCTCCCTTCCACTCTGCTACCGTCCGAACGCGCGCTCACCAGGCTGCCAGCGGCTATCCCCTTGCCCGAGAACTCGAAGGAAACCCATCGTACCGGCATTCCGGAAACCACTCCACGCTGACAGTATCAGGGAGCCGTCCGGACGCCGTCAACCAGATGTGGCTCAGGCGATATGCGCCGCCTTGCGGGCGCCACCGGTCTGGAACCGCGCGTAGCTCAGCGCGCCGATATCGATCGACGGCTTGCCGTCGACGATCAGTTCGGCCAGGAGCTGCCCCACGATCGGCCCCATGGCGAAGCCGTGCCCGCTGAATCCGGTGGCGAAGACGAAGCCAGTGGGCCAGCCCACCTCGCCGAGCACCGGCAACGCATCGGGCGTGCTGTCGATCAGGCCGGCCCAGACCCGCTTCACCTCGATGCCCGCCAGGAACGGGAAGTGCCGCACCAGGTTCTCCCGGCTCCGCGCCACCACCTGGAGGTTCGGAACCGGCTCACCCGGGCGCTCGCAGCATGCCCTCGCCCCGGAGCGAGAGCGGAGCTCGGCGAGCAGGTCGCGCAGCAGCGGGCGGCCGATGTGGATCCGGAAGGCGCGCCGGTTGCGCACATAGTTGGGTAAGAAGTCCCGCAGGTAGCGGAACGAGTCGAGGGTCACATCGTAGTCTCCATCCTCGGCGCGGGCGATATAGAAGCTCCCGCCGGGCCGCTGGCGGAAGGCTCCACCCGGTGTCCACACGGCCAACCGCGTGACGGGTGGCGCTGGAGCCGTCTCAGCCACCGTGGCGCGCACGACGAGCTGGGGCAGCCGTAGCCCGAGCGATCGCGCCAGCCGCCCGGAGCCGGCCCCCGCAGCACAGACCACCACCGGGGCTCGAATCGATCCATGCGCCGTGAGTACAGCGCTTACCCGCCCGCCGGTCAGCTCGATCCCTTCGGCTGCGCATCCGGTAAGCACCGTCACCTGCTTGGCCTGGAGCGCGCGGGCATAGGCGGCCATCACCTTGGGCGGCTCGGCGTGGCCGTCTCCCGGTGTGTAGAGCCCACCGATCCACGGGCCTTCCATCCCCGGGATCAGCTCCGAGATCTCCTTGCGAGTGAGCAGGCGCGTGCCCGTGTCGAAGTCTCGCGTCAGCTCGAGCCAGCGGTGGTAGAACTCGAGCCGGTCGACGTCGTTGGCGAGAGCCAGGATGCCCGACTGCACCCACTCGATGTCAGCGTCGAGCTCCTCTGAAAGGCGCGGCCACAGCTTGTTGGCGGCCATCATGAGCGGCAACTCGGCCGGATCGCGGCGCTGTCGCCGGACGAATCCCCAGGCGCGACTCGACTGGTCGGCCCCTAGCTCCCCACGCTCGACCAGCACCACCCGCACCTTGCGCTTGGCGAGCTCATAGGCAGTGGCACAGCCGACGATACCACCGCCGATCACGACGACGTCGGCTTCGCGCGGAAGCCGTCCCTCGATCCAGGTCTGTTGCCGGACATCACTGGTGTCTGCCGAACCCATCGCGCTGCTCCTTCCCCGGTTGGTCGGTGCCGTCGAGCAGCATACGGCCGGCGTCCGGCCGGTGCCCTACCCTTGTGGATAGGTTCGAGGACGCGAGACCGGCGTCGGCTCGGACGCGAGTGGACGGCTGTCGCGCGCCACAGCGAGCTGCTCCGCTTCGGCTCGACTCCTTGCGCGCCTCCGTAGAATTGTCGGTGGAGCGGGAGAGATGGGTCAAGAAGGCACCACCTCGGAAGAGACGGAGGTACCCGTGCGCGGCGAGTACAAGACACCGGGTGGCAAGCTCGTAGCGGTGGATTTCGACGTGGTGGACGGTCGCCTCCGCGGCGTGCAGGTGACTGGCGACTTCTTCCTGGAACCGCCGGAGGCGCTCGAGCGCATCGCCGGGGCGCTGGAGGGGTTGCCGGTCGCAGAGGCAACAGAAGAGTTGATAGCGGAACAGATCCGGGCGAACCTCGACGATGCGGTGGAAATGGTCGGCTTCTCGCCGGAGGCGGTGGCGCGAGCAGTGCGGAGGGCATGGTCATGAGCGAGCAGGTGGTGACGCGAGTCGAGCCGGGTGAGGCGCAGGCACGCTGGCGACGGTACCGCTGGCAACTGCTCTATGGAGAAGCGTTCGACCCACCGATGCAGATGGCACTCGACGAGGTACTCACCCGGCGCGTGGGCACTGGGCAGCGCTTGCCGACGCTCCGCTTCTGGGAATGGACGGCGCCGGCCGTCGTCATCGGGCGCTTCCAATCGCTGCGCAACGAAGTCGACCAGGAGGTAGCGCGCCAGCACGGTATCACCGTGGTGCGGCGAATCACCGGCGGTGGCGCGATGCTGACCGAGCCGGGCAAGGTGATCACCTACTCGATCTATGCGCCGCCGGAGCTGGTCGCCGGCATGTCGTTCGTGGAGTCGTACGCCTTCCTGGATGCCTGGGTGATCGAGGCGTTACGCTCGCTCGGGATCGACGCCTGGTACCAGCCGATCAACGATATCACCTCGGCTGAGGGCAAGATCGGCGGGGCAGCCCAGGCCCGGCGCTTCGGCGCGGTGCTGCACCATGTGACCATGGCCTACGATATCAGCCCACAAAAGGTCGTGCAGGTTCTGCGGATCGGCCGGGAGAAACTGAGCGACAAGGGGATCCGGAGCGCGGAGCGCCGGGTCGCGCCACTGCGCCAGCAGACGAACCTCCCACGCGAGACGATCACCGAGCGTATGCTCGAGGTCTTCGCCACGCGGCACGGCCTGGAAGAGGGACGGTTACAGCCTGAGGAGATCGCGGAGGCCGAGGAGCTCGTCCGCACGAAGTTCGGCACCTACGAGTGGACGGCGATCCTTCCGTAGGCGCGCCAGAGCGAGAGACCGGGGCTGCACGGTCTCGCCATGCCGGCTCAAGGAGGAGGCGGCTCCCCCTTGAGGGTTGAACCGTTCTCTTTCCCGCGCTGGCGGCTGGCGCGCTGGTCGTGCCCGGCGCTGCAGCACCGGCGCAGTGGGATGCCTACGGTATCCGGCGTTGCCGTGGGGGTACCCTGAGCGATGCGGTTTTCTGCCCTCACCCCCTTCCCCCTCCCGCACGCGGGAGAGGGGGTGACGAAGC
>JADBJL010000008.1 GCA_014874455.1 Thermomicrobiaceae bacterium | reverse complement strand
GTTTCAAGCCCTCATAGGTACTGTCGGAACCAGGACGACCCTCACGAGTGCTCACCCCCTGTCTTGAGTTTCAAGCCCTCATAGGTACTGTCGGAACAGCTCCGAGGCCCGCCGCCAGAGGTAGCGGGTGAAGCGGTTTCAAGCCCTCATAGGTACTGTCGGAACTCTCTTGATCGCGACGGTTGACGAGAACGACCGCGTCGTTTCAAGCCCTCATAGGTACTGTCGGAACCTGGGAGAAGGTTCGAGGGGCCATCCGTGACGTGGTGGTTTCAAGCCCTCATAGGTACTGTCGGAACCGGTGGGCGTGGTGGAGCTGGCGCCCGCCTGCCAGAAGTTTCAAGCCCTCATAGGTACTGTCGGAACCGTGTGCGCGACGTGGCCGTGCGCGTGGCGGAACTGGTTTCAAGCCCTCATAGGTACTGTCGGAACGACGCTGTACTCCAGCCGCGGGTCGTCTGAGTCTGGGTTTCAAGCCCTCATAGGTACTGTCGGAACGCTCATTTCCACGCCTCCGTGATCGCCCGCTCATCTGGGTTTCAAGCCCTCATAGGTACTGTCGGAACGTCGCGACGGTGACGATGGCGCGCACCGAGACCTCGTTTCAAGCCCTCATAGGTACTGTCGGAACGCGAGGCCTGCGGGGCGTGGGTGCCACCGCAGGTCATCGTTTCAAGCCCTCATAGGTACTGTCGGAACCAGAGCCTGCGCCGGCAGTACCCGGCCGAGTTCGCGCGCGTTTCAAGCCCTCATAGGTACTGTCGGAACCGCCACGACGTTCGCCCAGAACCTGAGCCTGGCTGCTGTTTCAAGCCCTCATAGGTACTGTCGGAACTGTCGCTGTCCGGCATTTCAGTACAGGTATGTTCCGAGTTTCAAGCCCTCATAGGTACTGTCGGAACCCAACCAGAGCCGCACGGGAATCGCGATCTCGTCGCGACCAGTATAGCGGGAAATCCCAGGGGGCGCAAGCACCCGCCGCGCCGCTCTCCCCACCAGCACGCCGATCTCGCCCTTTCGACCCCCTGCGTCGACCCCCCGGGGTTTGTGCACGATTGGAGGTCGACGCACGCGGTCATCGCCAGCTTTCTGGTCACCTCGTCCCCCAAAGCAACGACCACCCTCCTCACGAGGCCCCTAAGCGAGGCCCGCACCGTGCCAGCCGCCGCGCCGGAGAGCAGGACCGCCCTCCTCACGAGGCCCCTCAGTCCACGCGACGGGCTCACCCGCTGCTCGGATGCTCGCACCAGGAGCGAAGCTCTTTCTCACGGACTGGCCCACGGAACTTCAGCGGCCAGCGGCTAACAGGATTCGGGGAAGCCCACGAACTGGCGCCCGGAAGCAGGGCTGTCTGCACCGGCCTCGACGGCCAAGCAGCTCGACCGCCGGCACCCAGCGACCGGCGCCGCCCGCACCCACCCTTCCGGCCATCGCCCGAGAGCGCCTGGCCCTGTGCCGCACACCGACGATGCGCGGCCTAGAGCGTGAAGGAGACATACTCGGCCTGGCACGGTGCGCCTGCAGCCAGGTACAGCGTTCCGGCAGTGACATCGACGACCAGGCTGGCGACGGTACGCACCCCCTGCTCGCGAGCCAGCTCGCCTGCGGGCGCCGCGTGCTTGCGGACCGAGCGCGGCCAGTTCGCGTGGTCGCGCAGGATGGACTGGAGATCAGCGACGCTGAGCTCGCCGCTTCGCTCCTCGAGCAGGCGGTTCACCCGGTTGAGCCGGAGCTGCGAGTTCAGCGTGTCGCCCTCTTCGACCTCCCGCAGCTCCGGCGCCAGCACATGGTTGGTATGGGCCAAGGGCCGGTTGCCGGCGTAGTGGACGGCGAACCGCTGGCCAGTGACCTCGATGTCGTAAATCTCCCCTTCGCGCGTCGCGATCAAGTGGTTGTTGCCGTTCGCTCGCTCGGGCCGGCAGGTCGCCCGGATCGCCTCTTCGAGCGTGCGGGCGCGCAACACTTCGCGATAAGCGAGCAGCTTGGGAAAGCCCGGCTTCAGGTCACTGGCGGTGAGCGCGTTCCCGGTGGAGGCGATCCCGGCGTCGTTGAAGCCCTGGTAGAGGAACAGGCCGGAATAGGCGAAGGCAAGGAACGCCGGCTCGTCCTTCGGGCGAGCGCGCAGGACGTACGGCTGCGGGTGCCGGCTGGGGCCGGCGTCCTCGTTGTGCGCCAGGAGCACCGAGCCGTCGCGCGTCGCAGCCGGTGGCACCGCGAGACTGGTACAGGTGTCCTCAAACTGCAGGCGGCGAGCGAAGAACTGCGTCTCCTGCAGCGCGTTGAGGCTAAACAGCACCTCCAGCGGCACGCCGGAGGCCGCGCTCATGCCGCGCAACTCGGCCACGCAGGCCGGTAACGCCGGTTCAGCCTGCGCCAGTAGCCAGCGCGCGACCGCGAGCGCCCGCTCCCACCCCACTGCCCGCTCGAGTGCCGAGCGGTGCCGCTCGGCCGCCGCCTGCAGGGTGTCCGCCAGGGCGTGGCCGACGGCATACCCGATCTCTTCCGGTGTCCCCTCCGCGTCGATGACGCGGATCTCGGCCAAGGCCATGTGCGTGCCCTCCCAGCAGCGCCTCGAGCAGCGAGAGCCAGGCACTAGGAGACCGGGCGCGGCGCCAGGCCGTACTCCGGCTGCAGGCCGATGACCTCCTGGCCCCCCATATACGGCCGCAAGACCTCCGGGATGACGAAGCTGCCGTCCGGCTGCTGGTAGTTCTCCATGATCGCGATCAGCGTGCGCGGCAGCGCCAGCCCCGAGCCGTTCAGCGTGTGCACGTACTGCGGCCGGGCACCCTCCGCCGGGCGGTAGCGGATGTTGGCACGGCGCGCCTGGAAGTCGCGGAAGTTGGAGCAGGAGGAGACCTCCAGCCACTCCTGGCTGCCCGGCGCCCAGACCTCGAGGTCGAACTTCTTGGCAGCGGTGAAGGAGAGGTCCCCGGTGCACATCTGGACGACCCGGTAGGGCAGCTCCAGCCGCTGGAGCACGTCCTCGGCATTGGCCAGCAGCGACATCAGCTCGTCGTTCGAGGTTTCCGGCTCGACGAACTTGACCATCTCCACCTTCTCGAACTGGTGCACGCGCTTGATGCCGCGCACATCGCGCCCGGCCGAGACACGCTCCTTGCGGAAACAGGGGGTATGGGCGACGAGGTAGATCGGCAGCACGCCCGGTGGCAGGATCTCGTCGCGGTAGAGGTTGGTCACCGGCACCTCGGCGGTCGGGATCAGCCAGAGGTCGGTCTCCTCGTCGTGGTAGAGGTTGTCGCCGAACTTGGGCAGGTTGCCAGTGCCGACCATCGCCTCGCGCCGCACCAGGTCGGGCGGGTAGACCTCGAGATAGCCGTGCTCGCGGACGTGCAGGTCGATCATCCAGGTGATCAGCGCCCGCTGGAGCCGTGCGAGGTCGCCCCGCAGCACGTAGAAGCGCGAGCCGGAGATCTTGACGCCGCGCGCGAAGTCGATCAGCCGCAGCTCCTCGGCGACTTCCCAGTGCGGGCGAACCGGGAAGTCGAACGTCCGCGGCTCGCCCCAGTGGCGGACAACCACGTTGGCGCTCTCGTCGGGGCCGACCGGCACGTCGGGGTCGGGCAAGTTGGGCACCTCGAGCAGGAGCTCGTTGAGCCGGGCCTCGACCTGCGCCAGCTCGTCGTCGAGCTGCTCGATCCGGTCGCCGAGGGCCCGCATGGCGGCGATCGCCTGCTCGCGCTCCGGCCCGGCCGGCAGGCGGCTGATGCGCTTGGACTCGGCGTTGCGCTCGGCCTTGAGCCGCTCCACCTCGGCAATGAGCTGGCGGCGCCGCTCGTCGAGCTCGAGGATGGCGTCGATCGGCGCTTCGGCATTCAGTTTGACGAGCGCCTCGCGGACGAGGTCGGTCTGCTCGCGGATCAGCCGGAGATCAAGCATGCGCTCCCTCCAGGTTCGACAACCAGCCGGGCGAGCGGCCAGCGCTCGCGGTGCCCGGCCGTTCCCCGTTTACCGACTGCTCAGGTGGTGGATGTCAAGCTCGGGCAGGAACTTGAGCCACGACTCGTGCACGTGCGAGTTGAGCGCCCGCTCGATGGTGTAGTAGCGCCCCGGCCTGGGCTCGAAGGGCTGGCGGAGGAGCCGCATGCGCGCTTCAGCCAGTGACTTGCCCCCCTTGCGGTGGTTGCAGGCGCGGCAGGCGCTGACCACGTTCTCCCAGGTGTGGGAACCGCCACGCGAGCGCGGTACCACGTGGTCGATCGTCAGGTCGCTCGTGCGCGTGCCGCAGTACTGGCAGGTGTAGTTGTCGCGCGCGAAGACCTCTCGCCGGCAGAGCTTCACGCGTGGCTGCGGTCGCCGGATGAGGTAGATCAGCCGGATGACCGCGGGCGCCGGGAACCGGGCCTGGGCCGAGGCCAGCTCGTGCTCGTAGACTTCCAACAGCTCGGCCTTGCCGGCCAGCAGCAGCACGATGGCCCGGCGGACGCTCGAGATGTGGAGCGGCTCGTAGTTCTGGTTCAGCACGAGGACGGGGTAGTGCCCGTTCAGGCGGTACCCGTTCTGGTGGCCGTTCTGCTGAGGTTGGCCAGGTTCGCTCTCGTTCAACGTCATGCCCTGCCTGCGCGTCGATCTCGCGTTCGTTCCTCGCGTTCCGACCCAATCATAGCAACAGCCTCTTCCCCTCTGCCACCCTGGCCGCCGCCGTGGTGACAGCGAGTGTTGTGATCTCGTGGCGTCAGTCCGCCGCCAGCGCCGGCACGCCGAGCACCGAGCGCAGGGCCTGCCCGGTGTAGGAGCGCGGGTTGGCGGCGATCTCCTCCGGTGTGCCGACGGCCACCACTTCGCCGCCAGCGTCGCCGCCCTCGGGGCCGAGGTCGATGATCCAGTCGGCGCACTTGATGACGTCGAGGTTGTGCTCGATGACGATCACCGTGTTGCCGGCGTCGGTGAGCCGCTGCAAGACATTGAGCAGCCGCTCGATGTCGGCGAAGTGCAGGCCGGTGGTCGGCTCGTCGAGGATGTAGAGCGTGCGGCCGGTCGCCCGGCGGCTCAGCTCGGTGCTGAGCTTGACCCGCTGGGCCTCGCCGCCGGAGAGGGGGGTCGCTGGCTGGCCCAGGCGGATGTAGCCGAGGCCGACGTCGTAGAGCGTCTGGAGCTTGTTGCGGATAGCGGGGAAGTTATCGAAGAAGGCAAGCGCCTCTTCGACGGTCATGTCGAGCACGTCGGCGATATTCTTGCCCTTGTACTCGATCTCCAGCGCTTCCTTGTTGTAGCGCTTGCCGTGGCAGACCTCGCAGGGCACGTAGACATCGGGCAGGAACTGCATCTCGATGGCGATGATCCCCTCGCCCTGGCAAGCCTCGCAGCGGCCCCCCTTGACGTTGAAGGAGAAGCGACCGGGCGTGTAGCCGCGGGCGCGCGCTTCGGGCAGCGAGGCGTACAGCTCGCGGATCGGGGTGAAGGCGCCGGTGTAGGTGGCCGGGTTGGAGCGCGGCGTGCGGCCGATCGGGCTCTGGTCGATGTTGATGACCTTGTCCAGGTGCTCCAGCCCGATGATGGTGTCGTGCCGGCCGGGCCGCTCCTTGGCGCGGTGGAAGATCTGGGCCAGCCGCCGGTAAAGCGTGTCGGTCACCAGCGTGCTCTTGCCGGAGCCGGAGACGCCGGTGACGCAGATGAAGCAGCCCAGCGGGAAGCTGACGTCGATCCCCTTCAGGTTGTTCTCGCGCGCGCCCTTGATCGTCAGCCACTTGCCATTGCCTGGCCGGCGGCGAGCCGGCACCGCGATCTTCCGCTTGCCGCTGAGGAACTGCCCGGTGATCGACTCCGGCGTGGCGACAATGTCCTCGACCGTGCCCTGGGCGACGATCCGGCCGCCGTGCTCGCCGGCGCCGGGGCCGATGTCGACGATCCAATCGGCCGTGCGGATCGTCTCCTCGTCGTGCTCGACCACGATCAGCGTGTTGCCCAGGTCGCGCAGCCGCAGCAGCGTGCGGATCAGCCGCCGGTTGTCGCGCGGGTGGAGGCCGATGCTCGGCTCGTCGAGCACGTAGAGCACGCCCATCAGCCCGCTGCCGATCTGGGTCGCCAGCCGGATCCGCTGGGCCTCGCCGCCGGAGAGCGTGGCGGTGGGCCGCTCGAGCGTCAGGTAGTCGAGCCCGACATCGACCAGGAAGCGCAGCCGCGCCCGGATCTCCTTGAGGATCTGGTGGGCGATCAGCCGCTCGCGCTCGCTCAGGAGCGGCTGGGGCCGCTCGGCGTCGGCCAGTTCCTCGAAGAAGCGCAGCGCCTCGCCGACCGACATCCGGGTCACCTCGACGATCGAACGGCCAGCGACGGTGACGGCGCGCGCCTCGGGCTTGAGCCGGGTGCCGCCGCAGGCCGGGCAGGGCCGGGCGGCCATGTACTGCTCGATCTCGGCCCGCACGTAGTCGGACGCTGTGCTGTCGTAACGGCGCCGCAGACTGGGGATGACCCCCTCGAAGGTGACGGTGTAGGCGCGCGTCCGGCCGCTGCGAGCCTGGTAGCGCACGGTAACCGGCCGGCCACCGTCGCCGTAGAGGATGAGCTGGACGACGCGCTCGGGGAGTTCCCGCACTGGGACGTCGGTGCGGAAGCCGTAGCGCTCGGCCAGCGCGCGCAGGAGCGCCTGGTACCAGGTGGTACTGTCGCGCCCGACCTTCGACCAGGGCGCGATTGCCCCCTCGTCCAGCGTGCGCTCCTTATCGGGGATGATTAGGTCAGGGTCGAACTCGAGCCGCATGCCCAGGCCGTCGCACTCCGGGCAGGCGCCGTGCGGGCTGTTGAAGGAGAAGCTACGCGGCTCCAGTTCGCTGAAGCTCAGGCCGCAGTGCACGCAGGCGAACGCCTCGGAGAAGCGCAGCTCCTCCCCGTCGAGGAGCTGCGCGATCGCCGTCCCACCGCCGAGCTTGAGCGCGGTCTCCAGCGACTCGATCAGCCGGATGTGGGTGGCATGCCGCTCCTCGGGATCCTCGTGACGGATGACGATCCGGTCGACTACCACCTCGATGGTGTGGCGGCGGTAGCGCTCGAGCGGGATCGGCTCGTCCAGCTCGCGCACCTCGCCGTCGACGCGGACGCGGGTGAAGCCGGCGCGGCGGATCTCGTCGAAGACCGCCTGGTGCTCGCCCTTGCGGTCTTTGACCAGGGGAGCCAGGATCATCAGCCGGGTGCCATCGGGCAGCGCCTCCACCTGCTCGGCCATCTGCTGGACGGTCTGGGCGGCGATGGGACGGCCGCACTGGGGGCAGTGCGGCTGGCCGATCCGGGCGAAGAGCAGCCGGAGATAGTCGTAGATCTCGGTCTGGGTGCCGACAGTGGAGCGCGGGTTGCGGCTGGCGCTCTTCTGGTCGATGGAGATGGCCGGCGAGAGCCCCTCGATCTGATCGACGTCGGGCTTCTCCAT
>JADBJL010000065.1 GCA_014874455.1 Thermomicrobiaceae bacterium | reverse complement strand
CTGGCGAAGCTGGCCGGCGGCGTCGCGGTGATCAAGGTCGGCGCGGCCACCGAGGTCGAGCTGAAGGAGAAGAAGCACCGCGTCGAGGACGCGCTGAGCGCGACGCGCGCTGCGGTGGAGGAGGGCATCGTGCCCGGCGGTGGCGTGGCCCTGATCAACGCGATGGCGGCACTCGACGAGGTCGAAGCCGATGGCGACGTCCGAACCGGTGTCCTGATCGTCAAGCGCGCGCTCGAGGAGCCGATGCGCGGCATCGTGGAGAACGCTGGCCTCGACGGCTCGGTGGTGATCGAGACCGTGCGCCGGCTGCAGAAAGAGCAGAACAACCCCAACATCGGCTATGACGTCATCCGCGAGGAGTACGGCGACATGGTCGAGTGGGGCGTGATCGACCCGGTCAAGGTGACCCGCTCGGCGGTCGAGAACGCGACCTCGATCGCGGCGATGATCCTGACGACCGAGGCGCTGATCACCGAGAAGCCGGAGAAGGAGAAGACGCCGGCCATGCCGGGCGGCATGGAGTACTAGTCCAAGCCTGGACACTGAAGGGGGCGCGCTGCCGCACACGGCAGCGCGCCTTCTGTTTGTCTTCGGCGTGACCGACTCGCCTCCGGAGCGTACACTGGGCGCCAGCGCGAGCGCAGCCGCCTGGCGGCGCGGTCGTTCTGCTTCAGTGAGAAAGGCGAGGCACGGTGGAGCCCGGGAGCCGACACCGCCGTGGTTCAGGCCGTCCGCGCGTGCTCGCGCTCGGCACGTTTCAGCCCGACTACCCGCGCAACGCGCTGACCCAGGCAGGGCTGCGAGCACTCGGGTGCGCGGTGGATGTGCTCAACGTGCCGGTGTGGGATCGAGTCCGCGACCGCCTGGCGCCGGTACGGGGCTGGCGCGCGCTCGCGGCGCTCGGCCTGCGGCTGCTGTGGGGCTACCTGACCCTTCTGGTTCACTTGCCGGGTAAACTCATGCGGGCCGACCTGGTGCTGGTCGGCTATCCAGGCCACCTCGATATGCTGGTCTTCGGCCCCTTGGTTCGCCTGTGCCGACGCTGGCTCGTCTTCGATCCGCTGGTCACCTTGACCGACACGCTGGTCGAAGACCGTCGACTGGTCGCTCGCAGGAGCCTGCGCGCGCATGCGCTGCGGCTACTCGATCGAACGGCCTTGCGACTGGCCCGTGTGGTGCTAGCCGATACCGAGGAGAACGCGCTGTATATGCAGGCGCTGGCGCGCTCCCCCCGCACGCGTATCATCGTGGTGCCGGTCGGCGCGGACGAGGGGCTGTTCTCTCCTCGCTACGCGGGGAATTCGCCTGTCACCTGGCCGACGTGCGCGCCAGGGGCGCTCCGGGTACTCTTCTACGGCACCTTCATCCCGCTCCACGGGCCGGAGACGATCGTGCGCGCGGCTGCGCTCCTCGGCCCGGAGTCAGCGAGTTTCGTCCTGATCGGCCAGGGGCAGCTCGCGGATGAGACGCGCGCGCTCGCCGACCGCTTGGGGCTACGTAACGTCGTGTTTCTGCCTTGGGTACCGTATCCTGAGCTCCCCGCCTGGATCGCCGAGGCCGACGTCGTGCTCGGAATCTTCGGCGATACCGCCAAGGCGGCGCGGGTAGTGCCGAACAAGGTCTACCAGGCGATGGCGATGGGCGCCGCGATCGTCACCCGCGACTCGCCGGCCGTGCGCCGGCTGCTCGTGCACGGGCAATCGGTGTTGCTCGTGCCGCCGGCTGACCCAGCCGCGCTGGCGGACGCCATTACGTCGCTGCGCGTCGCAGACGTGCGACTCCGGCTCGGGTGTGCCGCCCGCGAGGTTTTCCTTCAGGTCGCCACGCGCGAGGCGATTGCCAGGCGGCTGGCGGCTGCACTGCCGCCAGTGTCCGGGGCAAGACGCGAGCTCGAGCTTTTCGAGGGGGACGGGCGATGAAGTTGCCGGCGCCAGCGCGTGAGCTCGCGGTCGCCTGGCGCGTGGCCTGGCTCCTCGGTGGGCTGGGTCTCATCGCTGTGGTCGTGCTCCAGGTCACACGGTCTGGTCTGGCGCTGGCCACGCTTCAGGTGGCGAACCCGGTGCTCCTCTTGCTCGCGCTGCTACCAGCGTCGGTCGCCCCGGTCGCCCATGCCTGGCGATGGAAACGGATGCTCCTGGTGCTCGGACAGACGCTGCCGCTGCGCTCGGCGCTCGGTGCGACGGTCGCGGCGACGGTGGCGAACTACGCGGCACCCGGGTACGCGTGGGCTCCGGTGAAGGGGCTGGTCGCCCGGCAGGCCTACGGTGTGGGACTGCTGCGGTCGGCCCCCACGCTCGTGATCGAGCAGGCGCTGGACGCTGCGATGCTCGTGGTCGGTGCAGGGTTCGGTTTCGTGCTGGCGCCGGGTCTCGTGGGCGGGTGGAGTCTGCGCCCGCCGTTCGCGGCACTCGGCGTCGCTGTCCTCGTGGGAGCTGCGCTCGCCGCGCTGGTGGTAGGAGGGAGGCGTAGACACCCGAGGTTCTCCGTACTGCGCTCGAGTGGATACCAATTGCTCCGCGCGCGGTCGCTCTATCCGTGGCTGGCTAGCCTGTCGCTTCTCCGCTGGGTCGCTGATCTCGCCTCTTTTTGGCTGGTCGCCGCGGCGCTCGGGCTCAGGCTCGAATTCGGCCGGCTCCTCGTGCTGACGAATCTGCCAGCGCTGGCCGGCATGGTGTCGCCGGTTCCCGGTGGGCTCGGCATCCGCGAGGGGAGCGTCCTGGCCGCCGGGTCGGCGCTGGGTCTGTCTGCTGGCACACTGGCGCTGGTGGCACTGTTGCACCGGACGGTGCTGCTCGCCGGCTTACCGCTGGCGCTCGTCGTGTCCTCGCTGGTCTCCCGGAGCCGACGATGAGGACGAGCGCCGCTACGCAGCCCGCGCGCGAGTCTGGCCGGTATCCGGCAGAAGCTCCTGAGGCGGGTGTGACGCTGGTCACTGCTGTCTGGCTCGCTGGCCTGCTCGTCAGGCTGGCGCTGATGCCGGCAACGTTCCACAGCGATCTCTACCAGATCTACTCCCGCGCCAACGACGCCGTCATCCACGGCGCCTGGTTGAGCTGGAGCGGGCAGGTGGTGATCCAGCAGGTGCACAACGTCTGGTTCCTCGTCATCGAGCGGTTGCTCCCCGGCAATGCCGGGATCTGGTCGGCCTACTCCGGCGTCGCCGGGGTCGGAGCGCAGCCGGACGATCTGGAGCGTTTCCTCTCGTATGCGTATCTGGGCCGGGCATTAGTCCTGATGAAGCTGCCCTATCTGCTCGCCGACCTGGCGACCGGCTGGCTGCTGACCCGGCTGGTCGCTCCGGCGTGGCGAGGGCGCGCGCTGGCGCTCTGGTGGCTGAACCCGCTGGTCATCTATACGAGCATGGTCTTCGGCCGCCACGATTCGCTCTCCATCCTCGCTCTGGTTGCTGCCGTGATGCTGGCCCGGCGGGGCCAGCGCCTGCCCGGGCTGCTGCTGCTCGGCCTGGGCGGGCTCGCCCGCTTCTTCCCGTTCTTCGCCCTGCCGTTCTACGCGGTCGCCTACCGCCGCTCGTGGCGGCAGGCCGTCGCGCTGGGAGGGCTGGCGGTCGGAATTTGGGCAGGTGTCGACCTGGCTGTCCTCGGCCTGACCGGGGAGAGCCCGACGCTGGCCTTGCTCGGGCGCTACCCGCACATCCGGTATCTGGTCAGCCTGAGCCTGCCGGTCGGCGATGAGCTACTACCGCTCTTGCCGCTGGGCTACGCACTGCTGCTCCTCTGGTGGCTCCACGAGCCGAACCAGGGCACCAACGCCTTCCTGGCCGGCGGCGCGGCGACGTTGCTCCTCTTGATCGCCCTGATGCCGTTCAACCCGCAGTACGTGATCTGGGCCGTGCCGCTCCTGGTGCCCTGGCTCGTCGTCGAGAGGCGTCTGATCCTGGCGCATGCGGCGCAGGTAGTACTCTATGCGATCTGGCTGGCACGCTGGGGCAGCAGCGTCACCTGGGAACTCTTCCAGCCACTGGGCAAAGACCTGGTCGAGCGCCTGCCCGACCCGCAGCTCGTGGCCGCAGCGTTGCTGCCGGCTGAGGTCTGGCAGCCGGTCGTGCGCGGGCTTTTCGCCGCGGTGACGCTGTGGCTGGCCTGGCGCGTGCTGGTACTCTGGCAGGCCGGGGTACCGGTTGCGGGCGCGGCGGGTGGAGGCTCGACCGATCACGCGCCGGGGGACGAGGGGAGGGCATGCTGAGGCCGATGCCCACAACCACTCGCTGCACCGGGGGATACCTCAAGGGCCGCTCGCACCTGAGGCCGGCCGCGCTGCTCGGGCTGGCGCTCTTCCTGGCCGGCTGCCGGGCTCCGCTCGCGCTCGTCTCCGCGCTCCCGCCGAGCGCCAGCACCATCACGGTGTACACGAGCGCCAGCCAGCCGTTCTACTCGGCGTACGATGGCCTGCGCGGCGTCCAGCTTCGCGTAAACGTGCCCAACGAGTTCTTGCCCGGCCAGAGGCCAGCGCTGACCGGGGGCGCCGTGCTCCGCGTCACCTACGAGCCGCACCTCGACCCGCGCTATCCCGACCGCGACTTCTACGCCTGGCCGGAGAGCGAGGAGTGGCTCGGCGAGCTGGTCGATGGCCGGACGGTCGGGCAGACGTTCCTCTCACTCTACCCCGGACTGAACGGCATTACCCTGAGGGTCTCGACGTACGGCGCCGACTTCTCGCCCGGCATCGGGCGGCTGCGCGAGGGTGAGCCCGCCATCGTCCGCGAGGCGCCCATCGCCGGCCGCGAGGTGACAGTGCTCCCGGGCGGCACGGAGGTACAGGTCGGCTCGGCCCGCGAAGGCTGGGCCGAGGTCATCTTGCCGGACGGGCGACGGGGCTACGTCGATCAGGGTCAGTTCGCCAGCCTGCCGCCGCCAGCGCGTCAGAACACGGGGGAGGTAGTGCTGCGGCTCTACCGGCTCTCCGACGGCGCGCTGCTCCGCGAGTCGCGGCTGCCAGCGTCCGCGCTCCACGATCAGAGCCACGTGACTTTCTCCTTCGAGCCGCTGCCCGACTCCTACCGGCAGGAGTACCGCTTCACCCTGACTGCCGTCGGCGCGCGGCCAGGGAGCGCGGTCACTTTCCGCTTCAGCCCCAGCGATGTCTATCCGGAAGGCCATCGGCTCGAGGGCGATGCTGAGGCCGACGGCGACCTGATCTTCCGGCCGACCTATGCCGAGCGCGTGCTGGTCGAGACGCCGCTGGATCAGGCCCAGTGGTCAGGGCTAACCGGGGTGCTGGAGGCGAGGTTCGACCCCACCGGCCCAACGCGCGACTGCTACCTGCGCGTCACGATCGAGGCTGGGGAGCGGCCGGTGGTCGTGCACTGGTCGTGGGTGCGGCCACCGGGCGGGCTGCCGCTCTCGAGCGCCGACGACCCCGGCGCGCCGGCCGGCGGGCTGGTACTGAACGCGCTCTACGCGGACGAGGTGCCGCTGTTCTCCGTGCTCGGCGGCCTGGCTCGTGGCTACGCGCGCCTGTTCTGGCGCGACCCCTGGCTGTCTGCAGGCTACGCTCTCGTGCTTCTCAGCACACTGGCGTGGGGCGCGCGGCGCCTGCGAGAGGACTGGACGCATGGTGGTTGAGCGCTCGCGGCGATGCTGTCTCCTCTGCGGGGTCGCCTTCGTCGGGCGGGCGTTCCTCTGTCGCGGCTGTGCTGCCCGCTACCGCTGCGAGCCCCCCCCGCCCGCGGTGCGCCGCCAGTTCTACGAAGCGGTCGACCGGGTCTACCCGGACTGGGCGAATACCTATGGCGACCACAACCTGCCGCGCGGCCTCTTGCGCGTGCTGGAGTCGCTGCCGCGCCATCTCTCGATACTCGAGCTCGGCGCTGGGGGTGGGTTCCTACTGCAGGCGCTCGAGCGGTTGGGATACCGCAAGCTGATCGGGCTCGATCTGGCCCGCACGGCGCTCGAGCCGCTGCGGGGACGGGTGTGCGGGGCGCTCGCGGTCTGCGGCGACGCCGAGCGCCTGCCGTTCGCCGACGGCAGCTTGGACATCGTGATCTCGAGCGACCTGGTCGAGCACCTGCCTGATCCGGATCGCCATTTCCAGGAGGTGGCCCGAGTGCTGCGGCCCGGCGGGCTCTACCTGTTCAAGACGCCGAACCGCCTGCTGGCAGTGCCGTACTACCGGCTCGCCGGGCTGTACGACTACCACTTCTGGCACCCCTCGATGTTCTCGCCGGGCGACCTGCGTGCCCGCCTGGCTGCAAGCGGCTTTGCCTGCCGCTTCGTGGCGCAGCCCGGGCTGACTCCGGCCCAGCTCCGCAAGATCCCGCTACGCGCGCTGCGGCCGCTGGCCGGGCGCCTTCCCGTCGGCCGGCTGCCGCCCTGGCTGCGGCCGCATCTCGAAGTAGTCGCCCATCGCCGGTGAGCGCCGCTCAATGACCGGGCTGGTAGGCCGCGCGGAGCGGCTCGATCACCTCATCGGCCAGGCGATGGGTGATGCCCTCGGGGAAGGGGGGCCTCAGGATGAGCACGAGGTGGGTCGCTCCGGCATCGATGTAGCGGCGCACCAGCTCGCGCGTCGCCGCCAGATCGGCGTCGTCGACTCGGAGCTGCACCGAGCGCACGATCGACCGGGGATCGCGGCCGATCTCCTGGCAGTGGCGATCCAGCACCGCGCTCTTGTGGCGGAACGTCTCGACGGGACCACCGGCGAAGTTCCAGATGTCGGCGTACCTGGCCGCGACCCGGAGCGTCAGTTGCTCGCCGCTCCCGCCGATCACGAAGGGTGGATAAGGCTTCTGGACAGGCTTGGGCTCGCAGCGCGCCTCCCGCAGCCGGTAGTAGCGGCCTTCGAAGCTGGGTGTCCCCTCGGTCCAGAGCCGGCGAATAACCTCGCAAGCCTCGCCGAGCATCCGGATACGGCGGCCAGGAGCGGGGAGATCGATCCCGTACATCGAATGCTCGAGTTCATTCCAGCCCGCGCCGATGCCGAAGTCCAGCCGCCCACGCGAGATCACGTCAACAGTCGCGGCGATGTTGGCCAGCACCGCCGGGTGACGGTACGTGTTGCCGGTCACCATCACCCCGATGCGCAGCCGCTCGGTACTGGCGGCGAGGGCTGCCAGCAGCGCCCAGCCCTCCAGGCAGGGCCCTGTCGGATCCGGGCCGAGCGGGATGAAGTGATCGAACACCCAGGCGTGCTCGATGGCCGGGTTAGCGTCGGCCTCCTGCCAGACACGCAGGATATCCTCGTAGGTGGTCTGCTGCGGAGACGTCTTAATACCGAAGCGGAGCTGTCCATCGGTTGCCACCTTGGGCACCTTTCGCTGTCGACTCGGTGAGCCGCATCGTGGAGAATCCTCCGGCTCGTGGCCCTGTAATCCTAGCATAAGCGTAATCGAGATCCGCTTGCGGTCAGATGCTCTACTGGGACGATGGTTGGGTTATGCTGAGCGGGGTTAGGTACTACGAAGGAGGACACTCGATGTCGAGTCGGCGGGTAAGCGAGACGCGGCGAGCGGCGGTGCTGGCGCGGAACGGTATGGTGGCGACCGCGCACCCGCTGGCAACGGCAGCCGGGCTGGAGGTGCTCCAGCGCGGCGGTAACGCGATGGACGCGGCGGTCGCGGCCGCGCTGGTGACTGGTGTCGTCCTACCAGCGATGTGCGGCCTGGGTGGCGACGCCTTCGTACTCTACTACGAGGCAGCGAGCCGGAAGGTCACGGCCTTCTACGGCTCCGGGCCGGCGCCGGCTACCGCGACCCGCGACTTCTTCGTGGATCGCGGCTACCAGAAGATGCCCTTCTACGGCCAGCTCTCGGTCTCGGTACCCGGCGCGGTCTCGGTCTACTTCACCGCCATCGAGCGCTTCGGTACCTGGAAGCCAGGCCCGCTGTTCGAGCGGGCCATCCAGTATGCCGAGGAGGGGTTCCCGCTGACCGAGCAGGGGAGCCGAACCATCGCCGCCAACGCCGCCGAGCTGGCGAAGTATCCCACCTCGGCCGCGATCTTCCTGCCCGGCGGCGATGTCCCACGGCCCGGTACGCTCTTCCGCCAGCCCGACCTGGCGCGCTCGCTCCGGCTCGTCGCCGAAGGCGGCCCCGGCGTCTTCTACCAGGGAGAGATCGCTGAGGAGATCTCGCGCTTCATGGCCGAGAGCGGCGGGCTGTTGACGATGGACGATCTGGCCGGCTACCGCTGCGAGGTCGGCGAGCCGATCCAGACGACCTATCGCGGTTACACGGTCTACGAGACCGGGTTGCCGACGCAGGGGCACATCGTCCTCGAGGAGCTGAACATCGTGGAGCAGGCCGACCTGGGCCGGCTCGGGCCCGCGAGCCCCGACCTGATCCACCTGCTCGTCGAAGCCAAGAAGCTGGCCTTCGCCGACCGGCTGGCCTACTCGGGCGATCCGCGCTTCGTCGACGTGCCGCTCACCACGCTCTTGAGCAAGGAGTTCGCCCGGAGCCGCTTCGCCCGGATCGACCCGGAGCGGGCACAGGACGAGGTCTCGCCCGGCGCCATCGAGCGCGACGGCGAGACGACCTACCTCTGTGTCGTCGACCGGTGGGGCAATGCCGCCTCCTTCATCCACAGCTTGTCCGCGGCTTTCGGCAGCCAGGTGGTGGCCGGGCGCACCGGCATCCTGCTCAACAATCGCGCTGGGCGAGGCTTCACGCTGGAAGAGGGGCACCCGAACGTTATCGCCCCCGGCAAGCGGACGATGCACACGCTCAACTGCTGGCTGATCACTCAGGGCGACCGTCTGCGCTGGGTCGGCGGCACGCCGGGCGGTGACCAGCAGCCGCAGTGGAACCTGCAAGTCATCGTCAACCTGATCGACTTCGGGATGGATCCCCAGCAGGCGGTCGAGCACCCGCGCTGGTACAGCTTCCCCGGCACCGACCCGATCAACCTGCCGAACGACTTCGTGCTGCGGATCGAAGACCGTTACGGTGACGCGGTATTAGCCGACCTGGAACGCCGTGGCCACCGGGTGCAGCGGCTCGGTGACTGGGGTTCCGGTGGGGCGGCCCAGGTCATCGCGGTGGATCCGGAGACCAGGGTGCTGACCGGTGGCTCTGACCCGCGAGTCGAGGGATTGGCGCTCGGTTTCTAGGGCTGCGAGGCGTGGTTCGAGGCTGGCGCAGCGCGGTGTGAACGAAAATCCCCGCCAGGCCGGCGGGGGATCGTGGGGTGGCGCATACGGGATTCGAACCCGTGATCTCCGCCTTGAGAGGGCGGTGTCCTAGGCCGCTAGACGAATGCGCCCCAAAAGGCCGCAAACTACTATACCACACTGGCAATTTCGCCGTCCACTCGATGGCTGCCAGTCTGGAGGACAGATTCGGTGGCCGCCAAGCTGAGCCAGATCTGTCTTGCCTTGGACAGGCGCTGCGGCTCGTCCACAGCCACACGCAGCGTATCGACCAGCGCTGTCTGGAGGCCTGTACAACGAGGCGGGTGTCCGCCTCCACAGCGACCAGCCGGGTGAGTTGTCAGCGCCGTTTGACGCGCCTTCTGGACATAGCGTATACTGCGTTGACCTGGCTGACGGGATCTCGCGCATGGAGCTCGAGTCTTCCGAAGCCGTCCATGCGCGGCGTATCCGCAGACCCTGGGGCTGGTCGGTGCCGCATCCACGGCCGCCTGGCTGAGCGCGGTGATCCCTGAGCCGGGTGATTCCGGCGAGCGGCGAGGTCAGTCCGTCGGTTCGCTCGTGGGCGGTGGCACTCGAGGGTCGCGTGCTCCGCCCGGTTGCGCGGCTGTGACGTGTGAGAAGGACGAGCGGTGAGCGCACTAGCCCAGCGCCTGCTGGACGATCTGCAGCAGGCAGTCCGAGCCGGGGACGTGACCCGGCGTGAGACGCTCCGCTTTCTGCGGGCCGATATCAAGAATGCCGAGATCGAGCGGGGCAGGCCGCTCACCGACGAGGAGATCATCGAGGTGATCCGGCGCCAGATCAAGCTGCGCCGCGATGCCATCGAGCAGTTCGCGCAGGGCGGACGCCAGGATCTGGTCGAGCGCGAGCAGGCGCAGATCGCTGTGCTCCAGGAGTACCTGCCGCCCCAGCTCTCGGACGAGGAACTCTTGCACCTCGCAAGAGAGGTGGCGCGCGAACTGGGAGCCAGCGGCCCGCGGGACATGGGCCGGCTGATGCCGATCTTGCGCGAGCGTGTCGGTGCGCGGGCAGAAGGCCGGGCCATCGCCGAAGCGGCTCGGCGGGCGCTGGCCGAGCTGGCGAGCGGGTAGAGCTGAGTCTGGATGCCTCCGGAGGCGTGTAGAGCCCCAGCTTTCCGCTCCCGCGACGCGATCTGCCGGAGGGAACCCGAGAGATGCCCCGCCGTCGTCACACAATCCGACTCCCCGGGCTGGCCCAGCTCGTGGCGATCCAGCGTCAGCATCCCTGGGCGGGATCGTTGCTCGCGATGGCAGCGTTCTTCTCCCTGGTCGCCCTCGTCCTCACGGCCGTCCTCTACACGACCTGGGAGTCGGGCGAGCTGAACCTGCGCGCCGGCCAGATTGCCGACCGAACGGTCAAAGCTCCTCGTACCGCCACGTTCGAGAGCAAGCTCCTGACGGAGCAGGCGCGTAAAGAAGCCTACGACGATGCGCGCAACATCGTCCTCGTCCACGACCCGCTGATCGCGACGGCACAGCTCGAGGCGCTGAACCGGCTCCTGGCGCAGGTCGAGACGATCCGCGCCGAGCGGGGAGGGGATCTCGCCGCGGCGACCCAGAAAGCCCAGGCGGCTCTCGAGGGCCTCACCGCAGACGATGCGCAGCTCTTGGTCAGTGTCAGCGACGCGTCGTGGTTACGGATCGAAGCCGAGGCACGCCGGCTGCTGATGGCGGTGATGGACGGGGAGGTGCGCCCGGAGAACGTCGCTGCGGCGAAAGAGTCGCTCTTCGGCCTGGCTGATCCGTCGTTGACCTCCACCGAGCGCCGGCTCGCGATCACCCTGGCACGGCCGTTCATCCGCGCCAACGTGCAGGTCGACGAGGAGCGCACCAAGGCAGCGCGTGAGGCGGCCGCGAAGCAGGTGGAACCGGTGCTCATCACGGTGCAGGCTGGGCAGGTCATCGTGCGCGATGGGGATGTCGTGACTCCAGAGGTGATCGAGAAGCTCGAGTATTTCGGGCTGCTCACCCCGCGGCAGTCCTGGCAGCAGTTCATCGGCCTGCTCGGTATACTGGCGCTGATCACAGCCGGGCTGACGTTCTCCTTGCATCGGTTCTTGCGCCATACGCGCCAGATGCGGCAGCTTCTCCTGATCGCGGTGATGGTGGTCGCTTCGGTCTCCCTCGGCCGGCTGGTGCTGCCCCACCCGGAACTGCGCTACATGTTCCCGATCGCCAGCGCGATCATGCTCCTGGCAATCCTGCTCGATTTCCGGATCGCTGCCATCACCGCCGCCTTCACCAGCTTGTACCTCGGTGCTGTCGCCGGGCTCTCGTACGAGATCACGCTGTTCGCGTTCGTGAGCAGCTTGGCTGGCGCTGCGGTGATCTGGCGGGCCGAGCGAACCGTGACCTTCCTGTGGAGCGGGTTGGCGGTCGCCGCCGCGACGGGCACGACCGCCCTCCTGTTCGAGCTGGTCGACAGCCGTGTCGCTGCTGCGCAGGCGGTGACGTTTCTGGTGTATGCGGCGGTGAACGGCGCGCTGTCGGCTAGCCTGTGCTTCCTGTCGTTCAGCCTGCTGGGCAGGCTGCTGGGCATTACCACGCACCTCCAGCTCTTGGAGCTGGCGCACCCCAACCAGCCGTTGCTGGCCCGCCTCGCCCGCGAGGCTCCAGGCACCTACCACCACAGTCTGGTGGTGAGTAACCTCGCCGAGGCAGCCGCCGAGGTGGTCGGTGGTGACCCGCTCTTGACGCGGGTCGCGGTGCTCTACCACGATATCGGTAAGGTGATCCGGCCCACCTTCTTCGTCGAGAACCAGGCCAACCGGACGAACGTCCACGAGACGCTCGACCCGCGCACCAGCGTGCAGCTCATCAAGGAGCACGTGTCAGACGGCGTCCGGCTGGCACGCAAGGCCCGCCTGCCGAAGCCGATCGTCGACGTGATCCAGCAGCACCACGGTACCTCGCTGATCCGGTACTTCTACTCGAAGGCCCTGGCGAGTGGCGAACCGGTGGACGAGGCTGAGTTCCGCTACCCAGGCCCCAAGCCGCAGACGAAGGAGGCAGGGGTGATCCTCCTGGCCGACAGCGTGGAGGCGACGGTGAGGGCGGCGGCGCAGTCGGGCAAGCTCTACGAAGACGCGGCCGAAGGCGAGGCGGCCCGCCCGGGGAGCAAGCTGGAAGAGCTCGTCGACCGGATCATCCGCGAGCGGCTGGAGGACGGCCAGCTCGATGAGTGCGACCTGACCCTGCGACAGGTCGGTGAGATCCGCCGGGTATTCCTCAGCATCCTCGAGGGGATCTACCATCCGCGCATCGAGTACCCGGAGCTCGTGCGCCAGCCAGGACGGTATCCCGCTGTCGAGGAGACGACGGCACCGGCGATGGCTGAGGCCGACTAGTGAGCGACGCCGATGGGCAGGTTGACCGTTGAGCTCCAGGTCAGCCCCGGCATCCTTCCTCCCTCGATTGAACGACTGAAGGAACTCCTGCAGTTCGCCGCCGAGCAGGAGGGTGCCTCGGGTGAGCTCGGCCTCTGGATCTGCCGGGACGAGGAAATCGCCGAGCTCCACGAGCGGTACCAGGGGATACCCGGCCCTACCGATGTGCTGAGCTTCCCCGGCGACCCTCCCTATCTGGGGGACATTGCGGTGTCGGCCGATACGGCTGCGGCGCAGGCGCGGGAGGTCGGCCACAGTGCCAATCGCGAGATCGCCTACCTTGCGCTGCATGGCTTGCTCCACTTGCTCGGCTATGATGACCTGGACGAGGCCAGCCGCGCACGCATGCTGGCTCGGCAAGACGAGCTGCTCCAGGCGTTCGAGCAGGAGCATCCAGGTGCGTGGGAAGAAGCGTCCGACCATTAGCCTGATCCTAACCGTCAAAGACGAGGCGGCGTCACTGCCCGGACTCCTGGCGTCGATCGCCGCGCAGACCTGGCTGCCCGATGAGGTCATCGTCGTGGACGGCGGCTCACGCGACCAGACGGTGGCGATCCTGCGGGAGTGGATCGCCAGGCTGCCGCTGACCGTCGTCGAGCTGCCGGGAGCCTCGATCGCCCGGGGGCGGAACGCGGCGCTGGAGCGAGCGCGCGGTGAGCTGGTGGCGGTGACTGACGGCGGGGTGGTGCTAGAGCCGGACTGGCTGCAACGGCTTGTCGAGCCATTCCTGGTGGACGAGCGCGAGCAGCCGGACGTCGTGTCGGGGTTCTTCCGGGCGGCACCGCACACGCTCTTCGAGCTGGCCCTGGGTGTGACCACGCTGCCTGACGTCGAGGAGATCCGGCCGGAGCGATTCCTTCCTTCGAGCCGCTCCGTGGCGTTCCGGCGGAGCTGGTTCCTGGCCGGGATCCGCTATCCGGAATGGCTCGACTACTGCGAAGACGTGGTGTTCGACCTGCGCCTGCGCCGCGCAGGTGCCCGCTTCCGCTTCCGACCCGAGGCGGTCGTCTGGTTTCGCCCGCGGCACTCCCTCACGGAGTTCTGGCGCCAGTATTACCGGTACGCACGCGGCGACGGCAAAGCTGGCCTGTTCACTGGCCGGCACCTGATCCGTTACGCGACGTACCTGGGTCTGATCCCGGCGGTGCTGCTCACGCGCGACCGCTGGCTCGCGCTGGTGGCTGGGCTGGGCGCGCTGGCCTACCTGCGTCGCCCGCTGTGGCGGCTCTGGCGGCGCCGCGAGGTCGGCCCCGAGCGCCTCGTGGTTGCCGCGCTGCTGGTGCCCCTGATCCGGCTCGTGGGCGATCTCGCCAAGATGGCCGGCTACCCAGCCGGCGTCGCCTGGCGGGTGCGACGCTACGGCCCCCGGCGCACCTGGCGTACCATCGCCGAGCCGGTCAACCTGGCAGATGCTGGCGTGCCTGCTGGAGTAACGCCAGCCGGAGAAACTCGGCTGCCCACAGGCTGACACGCCTTCGGATCTCGGAGGCGGGTGACGTGACCTGATGTCGTCGCTCCAGAGCCCCTGCAGGGGTTTCCAGCCAGAGGATCGCCTCGCCGCGCGTGTGGTCGGGTGTCGCGCCCGGTGTCATCCTGATCACCACGGCGTAGAGACAGTCGGCCCTCTCGAGGTTGGCGCGCCCCAGCGCGATCGCCTCCTGAGCCAGCGCCTCCGGAGCGAGCGTGTCGCTCGCGGGCCAGCAAGGGTAGACCAGACAACCGACGAGCGTATCCCTCGCGAGTGGCTCTTCGACCAGCAAGTTCGAGATCCGGCCGCCGCTGTCGACCTCGACGACGCCGAGCCGCCACCGCAACCGGAGCAGCGGTTCCAGCACCGCGGCGCCCAGCGAGGTCGCCTCGTCGCCGTACACGTGGTCGCCCAGCCTGGAGCGGATCTCCTGAGCGACGCGCGCGACGGTGGCCGCGGCCTGGGCGGTGATCCTCACGTGGACGCCGTCATCCTTTGCATAGGTGGCGACGACTGGATAGCCAGCCGCGACCAGGTCGGCGATGGCCTGCTCGACGGCCGACTCGCCCAGTCCGATCGTCTTGAGCGTGACCGAGCGGATAGCCCCGCCACCGAGGTACGGTATGAGGCGGGGTACGGCTTGCTCGCGCCACATCCGCATCATCTCCCGCGGCACGCCGGGCATGGTGACGATGAAGTGGCCATCCCGGCGGACGAGCCACCCTGGTGCGGTACCGATCGGGTTCGGCAGCGGTTCCGCCGAAGGGATGAGCCAGGCCTGCTTGGCGTTCTGCTCGGGCATGACCAGGCCGCGAGCGGCGAAGAAGGCCCGGATCTGCTCGAGCAACTCGGGGTCGACCGTGACCGGCTCGCCGAGCAGGGCGGCGATGGCTTCTCGGGTGAGGTCGTCGGCCGTCGGGCCGATACCGCCGGTGGTGATGATGAGCTCGGCGTCCCCCCAGGCGCGCTGGAGCGCGCGGAGGATGTGTTCGAGCGTGTCACCGACCTGGCAGACGCCGAGCAGCTCGACGCCGAGACCAGTCAACTCCTGAGCGAGAAACGTGGCGTTCGTATCGGTGAGGTGGCCGTCGAGGAGCTCGGAGCCGATCGAGAGCACGACTGCGCGCATCGGTGACCTCCAGGCAGGCACGGCTCAGTTGCGCGGCCGATCTTAGCACGCGGTGGCGCGTGCAGGTTGAGGAAAAAACCGAGCGGGCGCTCGGCTGCGCCCGCTCTGGAGTACCCTCGGAGGGATTCGAACCCCCAACCCCTTGGTCCGAAGCCAAGTGCTCTGTCCATTGAGCTACGAGGGCCCGCTCACTCTTCAGCGCATAGTGTAGCACACGGAGCCGCGATCTGGCCAGACGATACGCTGGAACTGCTCCTTACCGTTCCCGTCGCCAGGGGTCGAGCGCGTCGCGCAGCCCATCGCCGACGAGATTGAACGCGAGCACAGTGAGAAAGATGGCCATGCCCGGGAAGACCGCGACCCACCAGCCCATCCGCATATCGACTCGCCCATCGGCCAGCATGTTGCCCCAGGAGGGCGTGGGCGGCTGCACGCCGAGGCCGAGGAACGAGAGGCTCGACTCGAGCAGGATGGCGTAGGAGAGCCAGAGCGTGGCCTGGACAATGATGGCCGGCAACGCGTTCGGCAGCAGGTGCCGCACCATGATCCGCGCCGTCGAGGCCCCCAGCGCCCGCGCGGCAAGCACGTAGTCCAGGGCCTTCAAGCGCAGGAACTCGCCGCGCACGAGCCTGGCAGTCGTCATCCATGAGGTGAAGCCGATCACGATGACCGTCGTCTTGATACCCGGCGTGAAGAGAGCCGCTGCAGCGATGAGCAAGAAGAGCAAGGGTATCGCCAACATAATGTCGGTCAAGCGCATGATCACATTGTCCACGATTCCGCCGAGGTAGCCGGCCAGTGCGCCGAGTGTGATCCCGATCAGCATAATGAGCGAGACCGAGGCGAAACCGACTGAAAGAGAGACCCGGGAGCCGACCAGTACCCGACTGAAGACGTCACGCGTCTGCCGATCGGTTCCCATCCAGTGCTGGGCGCTCGGGGGCTTCAGCGGCTGACCCGGGTTGAAGGCGCGGTAGTCGTACGGAGCGAGGAGAGGTGCGAGGATCGCGGTCAGGTAGAGGAGCAGGAGCACCACGCCGCCCGCGACGGCCAGCCGGTTGCGCCTGAAGCTTCGCCAGGCCAGGCGCAACTGCGATTCTGGTGGACGGCTCAACCGGTCGACTCTCAGGGAAGGCGTCGCAACGGTCTCGGCCATAACCCCTTTACGCCTCCAGTCCGTGACCCGGGTGCGCGCACCTAGTCGAATGCAATGCGCGGGTCGACCAGCGCGTAGACGATATCGACCAGCACGTTCACGATCAGGATGAAGCTGCCGGCCAGCAGCGTGAGCGCGAGGATGACCGGGTAGTCGCGGCGGAGGATGGATTCGTAGGCGAGCGAGCCGAGCCCCGGCCATCCGAAGATGTACTCCACGATCACGGAACCGCTGAGCAGTCCGGCGAGCTGGTTGCCGACGACGGTGACCATCGGGATCAGCGCGTTCCGGAGCGCGTGCCCGTAGATCACCACGTGCTCGGGTAAGCCCTTGGCGCGCGCTGTCCTGACGTAGTCTTGCGCGATCACGTCGAGCATGCTCGAGCGCATGAAGCGAACGAAGATCGGCAACACGGCCGTGACCAGGACGGTAATGGGCATGACGTAGTGCGCGACGCGTTGCAACCCCTGCGTGCCTGCGCCGGAGCCGAATGGCGGTAGCCAGCCCAGTTTGACCGCGAACAGGAGCTGGAGGAGCAGCGCGATCCAGAAGTTGGGCATCGCGAGGCCGAGCAGCACGCCGACCGTCGTCGTATGGTCGAAGAGGGAGTAGCGCCGCTGGGCGGAAATCACGCCGATCGGGATCGCGAGTGCCAGCGCGATCAGGAGGGCGAGGCTCTGGAGCTGTACCGTCACCCACAGCCGTGCCCGGATGAGATCGATGACCGGAGTGCGGTTGAACGTATACGCGGTGCCGAAGTCGAGCCGAGCGACGCGTGAGGCCCAGATCGCGTACTGGACGGGGAGCGGCTTATCGAGTCCGAGGTTCCGGCGCACTTGCGCGACCAGTTCAGGGTCGATGGCTTGCTCGGAGATGAAGGCGAGTGCTGGGTCGCCCGGGGCGAGGTGGATGAGGGTGAAGACGACGATGCTCAAGCCGACCAGCAGGAACGGCAGGAGCAGGATGCGACGCACGATGTAGGCACGGCTTCCTGGCGTCACGAGGCGACGGCCTCCCCAGCGAGCTACGGTCGGCCTCGACGGAGCGAGCGCACTCCCGGCCCCGGGACTGGCTCACCCCGCCGAGGTTTCCTTACGCGGCTGCGCTAGCTCCTGACCCGGTACCACTCCTCGAGGCGCTCGAAGAACGAGAGTACGGTATTGACATAACCAGCGAAGTCCTTGGTGACGACGTTGATGAACGGCCGATCCCACGCGTAGAAGACTGGCACGTCCTGCTGGATCAACTCTTGGACGCGCCCGTAGATCTCCTTCCGCTTCTCGGTATCGAGCGTGCGCCGCCCCTCTTCGAGCAGGCGATCCATCTCCGGGTTGGAGTACCCCGAGACATTGCGCGGCGAGCTGGAGTGGAACCACAGGTACAGCTCGTCGGGGTCGACCGTCATGCTCGCGAAGGTGGGGCAGATGAGCTCGAAGGTACCTTTGGTGCCTTCCTGGACGACTTGTGTCCACTCCTTGAGGTCGGGCACGCCTTCGATGCCGATCTCAGCGAGGGCCTGCTGGGTGAAGGTGACCCAGTCTTCCCGGAACTTGTTCCCGGCGTTCGCCGTGAGCCGCACGCGCAGGCCAGTGGCGCCGGCCTCCTGGATCAATTGCTTGGCCGCCTGCGGGTCATAGGGGATGCGCTGGAGACCTTGCTTGAACGCCCAATGCCCGGGAGGAACCGGCCCGATCGCCGGCTTACCGAGCCCCAACAGGAAGTCGTTCGCGAACCGATCGACGTCGATCGCCATCGCGATGGCCCGGCGCACCCGGGGATCGGCGAGCGCCTCGACGTTCTTCTCCCCGAAGTTCCAGCCGTTGATGTCGACCCCCGGCGGCCGCACCAGCACGACGAGGTTCTCGCGCGCTCGCAACTGATCGGCCAGCGTCGGCTGGGCGTACATCGAGGCTTCGATATCGCCGGTCTCGAGCGCGATCACGAGCGACTGGGAGTCGGCGATGGTGCGATGGGTGAAGCCGTCGAGGTACGGTAGACCCTGCTGCCAGTAGTGCGGGTTGCGCTCGGCAACGAAATCGCCGCCGATGTTCCAGCTCTTGAAGATGAACGGCCCGGCACCGACGGGTTGCTGGAAGAAGGGATCGTCAGTGAGGCTCTTTCCCTCCAGTAGGTGCTTGGGCAAGGGCCGCAGCCAGCGCAGGTTGGCGAGGAACGCAGCGTTCGGCTCCTTGAGCGTGATCTTGATCGTCTTCTCGTCGATGACTTCGATCCCGCTGATCGTATCGGCCTGGCCCTTGTTGTACTCTTCGGCGCCCTGGATGCCGATAAAGCGCGGTACGAAGGGGCTCGCCGTCTCCTTCTTCAGGATCGCGTGCAGCGTGAAAGCGATGTCGTCGGCGGTCAGCGGCGTGCCATCGCTGAACGTGACACCGTCCTGCAGCGTGAAGGTATAGGTCGTGTCTCCCTCGACCTTCCATTCCTTGGCGATGTTCGGCACCGGCTCGAGGGTCTCGAGGTCGAGCTTGAGGAACTCGTCGAAGAGCATGCGGGCCCGCCACTGGCCTTCGCTCTCGTTGGTCAACAGCGGGTTGATGGTCTGCGCCTCGCCGAGCGTGCCGATGACGATCGTGCCGCCCCGCTGTGGCCCGCCGGCTGCGGCTGTCGGTGTCGCGCCCGCGGCCGGGGTGGGCGCCGCGCCGGTGGCCGGGGTCTGAGCAGCCGCCGGTGTGGTCGGCGCTGGGGTCGCCGCTTCGGTCGCCTCGCGCTCGCTCACCTGGCCGCACGCGACCAGCACCGGTATGACGGTCGCTGCGGCGCTGCCTGCCGCGATCAGGCGCAGGAATTGCCGCCGGTCGATGCCGCGCTCGGCGAAATACTCTTCGTAGCGACGGAACTGGCGTACGATCGTCTCAGCTCGCTCGCGCGAGATCCGCTCGGGCATCGTCCTCCTCCACTTCTACGCTTCCTCATCGATCGGGACTCAGCACACAGGCTCCGGGCCTCGGTTCACTGGTCAGATCGGGATGGTCAGGCTCGCGAGGTCGCGCGGGTAGTAGGTAATCATCTCGACCCCGTCCGGCGTCACGGCGACGGTGTCGGAGTGGCGGAACCCACCCAGCCCCGGCACGTAGATCCCTGGCTCGACCGTAAAGACCATGCCGACCTCGATCGTGCGGTGGTCGCCGATATCGAGGAAGGGGGCCTCGTGCACGAGCGTCGACTTGGCATGCCCAGTGTGATGCCGCCAGTACTGCTCCAGCCCGTTCTCCTTGAAAAAGTCGCGCACCACCTTGTCGACCGCCGAACAGGGGATCCCCGGCCTGATCGTCTGGATCGCGAGGGTCTGCACCTGGAGCATCAGGTTGAAGAAGCGTTCCTGCTCGGGCGTCGGCTCGCCCATGATCATGGTGCGCTCCAGCTCGCAGCTATATCCCCAGATGTAGGCGGTCGCCCCGGTGACCAGGATGTCGCCGGGCTTGAGCCGGGCGTTGCTCGTCATCGCGTGTGGCAACGCGGAATCCTTGCCGATCTGGCCCCGGAAGCCAGCAGACGCGAGACCCCGGCCGAGCGGGCGATACTCCGGGCCGAGCGTCCGGATCATCGCTTGCGATGCCTCGTAGGAGGCGCGCATCGAGATCTCGGTCTCGGTGGCACCGACGCGGCAGTACTCCTGCAGGTAGGCGTGGGCGAGGTTGGCCCAGCGGGCGCTCTCTCGCAGGAGCTCGAGTTCCTCTTCGGAATTGATCATCTGCAGGTACTCGACATCGTCGGCGACGTTGACGACCTCGGCCTCGGGGAGCAGCTCGCTGACCTTCGGGCCGCGGTATCCGTAGAGCTGGCCGTAGCCGTCGGAGTCGACACCGATCTTTGCCCGGCTGAGCCGCAGGTCGGTCAGGATGTCCTTGAGGAACTGCATCGGGTGACGTTCATCGGGGTATTCGGGATAGGCCACGATCCGGTCGACCAGGGCGAACTCCTGCGCGTGCTCCAGCTCCAGGCGCGGCACCAGGAGGGCCGAGGTGTCGCGCGTCAGGACGAAGGCGATGGGGCGCTCGGTGGGGATGAACCCGAAACGACTGAAGTAGGAGACGTTGTTGGGGCCGAACACCACGAGGGCGGTGATATCGCGGGCGCCGAGACGCTCGAGGATCCTGCCGCGTCGGCGAGTGTACTCACCGTCGCTCAGGCGCAAGCGGGGCATCGCGCCGTTCTCCTTTCCCTACGATACGCGCGCCTTCTGGTTCAGGCGGCACCAAGGAGGACGGCTCCAGGGTGCCGGGCCCGTTATAGCAGGCAGGAAGGGAGTAGAACAAGCTTCTGTTATGCCCAGCAAAACACGGTCAGTCCAGCCGCCGGGCCACGATGCGGACCCGGCCGGAACGCCTGGCGACGGCTGCCGCCAGGGAAACGGGTGTCGCACTTACCGCGAGCGGCACGTGCAGCCGGCTGAGTAGTCGATCCAGCAGGTCGTGGTGGTCTCCGCGCTGACGCAGGGCCAGCCGCAGCCCCCACGACCATTCGATGCCCACCCACTCGTGGCGCACGGCAACCACACTGAACCCCTGCCGCTTGAGGAGGGCGGGCAGAGTGCGGAGGTCGAAGGTGTAGAGGTGACGTGGCGCGTCGTAGCCCATCCAGGCACCCTTCCACACGCGCGCCGCCCATGAGTCGGCATTGGGCAGCCAGAGGACGAGGACGCCGCCTGGGCGCAGCACGCGCCTCAGCTCGGCAAGCGTCGCTGACGGCGAGGGCACGTGTTCCAGCACGTGCTGTGCCAGCGCTACCTCGAAGCTCAGGGAGGGCAACCGTGCTGTCTCAAGCGTGCCGGTCACCACGTCCAGCCCCCAGCGGCTTCGGGCGTAGTCCGCCGCGGCTCCGCTCGGCTCGATGCCGACGACGTTCGGGTTGCCGAGTTCACGCACGAGCTGGAGCAGGTCACCGGAGCCGCAGCCGAGTTCGAGCACTCGGCGCGGGGGAGCGAGCAGCGGCCACAGGCTGCGCAACTCCCGGCGAAGGAGCCGGCGACGCGCCCCGGCCGAGAGGCCAGTTCGCCGGTGGGGGGTGTAGGCCGCTGGATAGAAGCGGTCGAGCTGGTTCGGGGCAGGGCGGGGATTCAGGTAGCGCAGGCCGCAGCACCGGCACCGTGAGAGCGTGAACTGCTCCGCCGTGGTTCGGTGCATCAGGTCGCGCAGGGCAAGGATTGGCTCGGCGTCGTCGGCACCGCAGAGATCGCAGGCGACCCATTCGACCTCGAGAGGGGGGCTCGACGCGCTCGGCACGCGGGCCGCGCTCTCGCCTGGTCGATCTGTGCGGTGGCCGCTTCCGATCCTAGGCGTCATGTGGGTGGGTTCCGCCACTGGTGGCCGGAGGAGCGGCTCCGGTGGCTGGCGTGTGGTGGCGAAGGTGGCGTCGGACACCGTAGTCCGGCCGTGGTGCCGCGTGAGCGATGAGCTCGGCCAGGAGGCCGGTGAGGAAGAACTGCGCGCCGATCGTCATCAGCAGCACGCCGAGCGTCAGTAGTGGCCGGTGCCCGATGGGCTGGCCGAGGAACCAGAGCGCGCTGAGATAGGCATTGATCAACGTGCCCAGGCCGAGCGACAGCAGGCCGAACCAGCCGAACAGGTGGAGCGGCCGGCGGATGAACTGGGTCAGGAAGAGGACGGTCAAGAGGTCGAAGAAGCCGCTGGCGAAGCGCCTGGCTCCGAACTTGGAGCGTCCGAAGCGCCTCGGTCGGTGCGCGACCGGGAGTTCGGTCACTCGAAAGCCGCGCGCGTAGGCCAAGACGGGAATATAGCGGTGCAACTCACCGTAGAGCGGCAGCTCGCGCAGCACTTCGGCCCGATAGGCCTTGAGCCCGCTGTTGAAGTCGTGAAGCGGCACACCGGTCAGCACGCGGACGACGAGGTTGAACCACAACGAGGGTAGGCGTTTGGACAGCGGGTCGCGGCGTGGCCGCTTCCAGCCGCTCACCAGGTCGGCGTGCTCGAGACCCTCGAGCAGTCGAGGGATCTCGGCTGGCACGTCCTGCAGGTCGGCATCCAGCGTCACGACCCACTTGCCGCGGGCGGCCGCGAAGCCGGCTTGCAGCGCTGCGGCTTTCCCGAAATTGCGCCGCAGCTCGATCACCTGCACGCGCCCGTCGCGCTCGAAGAGCTGGCGCAGAACGACGGCCGAACCGTCCCGGCTACCGTCGTCGACAAAGATGACCTCGGCTAGCCAGGGAAGCGTGTCCAGGGTTTCCCGGAGTTCGTCGTAGAGCAGCGGCAAGCTCTCGGCCTCATCGTAAACCGGGATGACGACCGAGAGCGCTGGCGGCTCCGGGACTGCTCCGCCGTTGAACTCGTCCGGGTGTGCGGCCGGCAGGGTCGGCGACGGCGAGCTTGCCAGGAGCACCCCCTTCCCCTCCCACGACGATCTCGTCCTCTCAGACATCTTACAGGATGAGCGCGCGTGGGGCTGGTTTCCTGGTGCGTGCTATGAGCTGGCGCCGGTGCGGGATCTCGTCTGCCTCGTCTGGAGGAACATTCAGAGGCGCTGGGTCGTCTGCTCGATGAAGACACAGAGTCGCGCCGAAAGGAGAAGGCGAGTGCTCTCGACCCGAAGGCAATTCCTCGCTCGTGCGAGCGCGGTGCTGATCTTGCCCCTCCTCGCCGCCTGTGCGCAGGCGGACACCGGCGGTGGTGCGGGAACCCAACGACTGCCCTCGCCTACCCCCAGCTCACCACCGAGCCCGACTGCTGAAACGGGCAGAATCGCTCATCCGACGGGGGCGGATGAACTGGTGCTCCGGATCGACCGTACAGGTGGCCTGTTGCCGCCGTTTTGGGCGCTAACGGAATTCCCACTGTTCGCACTTTACGGTGACGGCAGCGTGATCACGCAGGGGCCGCAGATCATGATCTACCCGCCGCCAGCGCTCCCGAACCTGCTGGTGACCGGGCTCACCGAGGAGGGTGTGCAGGCGATCTTGCGGGAGGCGGAGATCGCCGGCCTGCTCGAGGGTGACCGGCGCTACGAGTTCCCCCTTATCGCCGACGCGCCGGTGACGATCTTCACGGTCAATGCCGGCGGTCGCACCTCGGTCGTGTCCGTCTACGCGCTCATGGAGGCCGAGGTGGACGATGCGAGGATTCCCGTGGAAGAGCGCGAAGCCCGGCGCCGGCTGCGGGAGTTTCTGGACAAGGCGCTCAGCCTCAGCTCCTGGCTGCCGCGGACGGCGATCGCGCTACCGGAACGATCGTACACGATCGAGCGCCTGCAACTGATCGTGCTTCCGGCCGACCAGGCGATCGAGGAGCCGACCGATGTCCAGCCCTCGGAGATGGACTGGCCGCTGACGGCACCGCTGGCCGAGTTCGGCTCGCCCTACCAGGTGCTGGGCCGGCAGGCACGCTGCGGAGTCGTCGAGCGCGAGGAGTTGGCAGCCGTGGCGGACGCCATGAGCAAGGCGAACACGCTGACCCGCTGGCGCAGCGACGGCACGCTCTTTGTGATCTTCCCCCGCCCGCTCCTACCGGATGAGACGGGCTGCGTCCAGCGCTAAGCGGCATGCTGTCGCGGGAGATGGCGGCCCGGAGGCGCCAGCGGCCGCCGCACGCGCTCCTGCCCGCGTTCGGACTGTGCTGGCCACTGGTTGGTACCCTCGTATAATCTGGCCCTGGACGATGACAGCTTGTCTCGTGGATAGAAGTCGGTGGACTGCCCGGCAAGCGCCTGGTGTCGACGAGCGGAGAGTCAATGACAGAAGGTGAGTCTGGCCTGCCGGCAGGTGGGGCCTGCGGGGCGACCTCGGTCGCCGGAGTGCCTTCACTGGTGCCGGGCGCTGGGATCCCGCAGGTCGACGTGCACAGCCACCTGATTCCTGGTGTGGACGACGGCGCGAGAGACGAGGCGATGGCCCTCGTGATGCTGCGAGTGGCCGCGGCCGACGGCACGCGGATCATCGCGGCGACGCCCCATGCCGGTGAGGTGCACCCCGAGGCGATCCCGGGCGCAGTACGGCGTCTCAACGAGCTAGCACGAGCGGCGGAGATCCCCATCGAGGTGATACCAGGGTGCGAGTACAAGCTCAGCCGCGCTCTGGGCGACGAGCACAAGCTGGGCCGGCTGATGACCTTAAACGGGACGCCCTACGTGCTGGTGGAGTTGCCGGACTGGAACCAGTGGCCGAACTCGGTTGGTGAGTCGATCGCGTCTCTCAGGGACGATGGACTGTGGCCGGTTCTCGCCCATCCTGAGCGCCATCCGCCCGTCCAGCGCTGTCCGGAACTCGTACTCGAGGCCGTACAGGGCGGTGCGCTCGTGCAGCTCAACGCGAGCTCGCTTCTCGGCTACAACGGCCGGGAAGCCCAGCGTGCCGCTGTGCTGCTTCTCACCGCGCGAGCTGCTCACCTCATCGCGAGCGACGCGCATCATCCCGAGGCTCGGCCGCCGCGCGTCTCCGCTGCCCTCGCGCGCGCCGCTGCGCTGGCAGGAGAGGAGTATGTCCGCTGGATGCGCGGGGCCGCGATGCGGATCGTTACTGGAGAACCGGTCGAGCTACCGGAGCCAGACCTGGAAGCGCTACGCCTGCGCGAGTCGTGGCTCGAGCGCATCCGGGACTGGTTGGCGAACCCCTAGGCGAGCATCGCTGGCCGCCTCGATCAGGAGACCGCGGACGCCTGGATTTGCAGTGTTGCCAGGGTAGCTCGAGCGGCCTGCTCAGCGCTCGCGATACAGTCAGGCACGCCGACTCCGCGGTATGCCGCCCCGATCAGCAAGAGTCCCGGCCACCGTGCGAGCCGTTCATCGATACTGGCCAGGCGGTCGAGGTGACCGACAAGGTACTGCGGCATCGAGCGTGGTAATCGATGGACGACGGCAGAGAGGGGCTCGGCTCGGAGCCCCAGCAGCCCGTGCAGTTCCTCAAGCGCGAGCTCGACCAGGCGGTCATCTGGTCGTTCGAGGATCCCTTCCTGCCCGTAGCGCCCGAGGAAGACCCGAACCGGAGCGAGGTCGGGCGGCGCGCGGCCCTCGAACTTGTTCGCGACCCAAGTAACGGCGGTCACCTGCCGCCCTTCGACTGCCGGCACGACGACGCCTCGGCCGCGGGCTACCGGCGCGACGTCACGCGCGCGGTAGACGAGCGTGACGGTGGCGCTGGATGCGTAGGGGATACCGCACAGGAGCCTGGACAGCTCGGGATCCAGTTGCTCCAGCAACTCCGCGGCGGCGTAGGCCGGCGTGGCCACCAGGACGGCGTCGGCCTCGAGCTCGCCGCCGCGCGAGAGCCTGACCCGGTAACTCCCCTGGCGGCCCGTGAGTGCCGTGGCCGTCTCGCCCAGACGCAGGTCGACAGGATCGAGCTGGTTCACCAGCCCTTCGATCAACGCGCCCATGCCGCGCCGCAGCGTGAGGAAGGCCGACCCGCCTCGCTGGCCGGTGTGGCGCCGGGCGAGTGTCCCGCGGATCAGGCTCCCGTAACGCAATTCCAGCTCGCGGAGCTGGGGGAAGGTCGCGAGCAGGCTGAGTCGCTCGGCGTCACTGGCATAGATCCCCGCGAGCAACGGTTGGGCGATCCGCTCGTAAGCCTCACGCCCCAGGCGGCGGCGCACGAACGCCGCGACCGACTCGTCCCCGTCATCTCGGCGTGGGGCTACGACCAGGTCGAGGGCGAGCCGCAGTTTCCCCTGGATCGAGAGCAAGCCAGTGGTAAGGAGCGGTCGCAGCCGGGTGGGGATCATCAGCGAGAAGCCTTCCGGCAGCGGTTCCAGCCGGCCGCGGCACGCGATGAACGCTCCTTTGTAGCCCTGCCGGAGTCCGATGAGTTCATCGCCTAGCCCGAGTTCGAGCGCCAGGGATTTCGCGGCCGGCTTGGCGGCCAGGAAGGAGTCGGGCCCAGCTTCGATCAGTATGTCGCCCCGGCGATCGGTGCGCACCCAGCCGCCCAGTCGCTCCGTCGCTTCGACCAGGGTAATGCGGAGCGGTGCCGAAAGGGTCGCTGCCTGCAGCCGGTAGGCGGCGGTCAGGCCGGCGATCCCACCGCCGATGACCACGATGTGGCGAGCAATTGCCCCAGCCATCCTCAGCTCGCTGCCACCGCGCGCGCCCCGGCTACCCGACGGCGAACCACGTCGGCGATCGCCTGGCACAGCAGCGGGTGGTCGTTGAGCGACGCGGTGCGCTCCAGGCGGATGCCCAGCCCGGCTGCGTACTGGCGGTGCTCGATGTCGACGTCATACAGCACCTCGACGTGGTCGCAGACGAACCCGATCGGCACCAGCAGCACGTTCTCGATGCCCTCCGCTGCCAGCCGGTCAAGCGTCTCCTCGACCGTCGGGCCGAGCCAGGGCTCCTCGCTGGCGCCCTGGCTCTGGAAGGCGAAGACCCAGCGATGCGCCGGGAACCGCTGGGTGACCTGCTCGACCGAGGCGAGGATCTCCTCGCGGTAGGGGTCGCCCCAGCCCAGGATGCGCTCCGGCAGACTGTGCGCGGTGAAGAGGAGGACAACGCCGTCGCGTTGCTCTTCCGGGAAACGAGCCAGACCCTCAGCGATCCGGTCGACCACCGCGTCGATGAAGGTCGGCTCGTCCTTCCAGCTCTCCACGGTCAGCACTGGGAGATCAGCGCGGTGAGCCTCCAGCGCCTCGGACAACCGCTGTAGGTAGGCACCGACGCTCATCTTCGAGTAGTGCGGCGCCATCACCACTGCCACCAGCCGGTCGGCGCCGTCGCGCAGGATCTCCGGTACGACCTCGTGGATGTAGGGATGCCAGTGGCGCATGCCGACGTAGATCCGGTACCGGATGTCCTCCGTGGCAGCCTTGGAGCTGTTGAGCAGCCGCTCGACTCCAGCGGCCTGGGCACGGGTCAGCTCCACGATCGGCGAGCGGCCGCCAATGAGGCGGTAGCGCTCGGTGATCTCCACGAGGAGCTCCTGTGAGAAGGGCCTGCCGTGCCGGACATCGGCCAGGTAGGCAGGAATGTCCTCAAGCTTGTCCGGGCCGCCGTAGGCCATCAGCAGCACCGCCACCGTCTCGCCACGCCTCGCCGTCATCACGACTCCTACCTTTCTCTCGTGACCTCGTCTACCGCAGCCTGTTCCCCGCCGTCACCAGCAGCGGTGGAGGAGGCTCCGAGTTCGTGCACGAGTTCGACCAGGTAGCGCACGTTCTCGGCTGGCGTCTCCGGGAGGACGCCGTGGCCCAGGTTGAAGATATGCCCGGGGCGGCCGCCGGCCTGCTCCAGCACCGCCCGCGCTTGCCGGGCGATCTCGTCGCGCGGCGCCAAGAGCACCGCCGGGTCGAGGTTTCCCTGGATGGCCCGTTCGAGCCCGATCGTCGCCCAGGCGTCATCGAGGCGGACGCGCCAGTCCACACCGATCACGTCGGCCCCGCTCGCGGCCAGTGCCGGGAGGAAGCCAGCGGTGCCGGTGCCGAACAGGATCACCGGCACGCCGAGCGGGCGCAGCTCAGCGACGATCCGCCTGACCCAGGGCAGGACGCGCTCCTGGTAATCCAGCGGACTCAGCGCGCCAGCCCAGCTATCGAAGAGCTGCACTGCCTGGGCGCCAGCCGTGACCTGAGCGCGGAGGTAGCGCGTGGTGACGTCGGACAGTGTGTCCATGAGCGCGTCCCAGGCCCGCGGCTCGGTGAACATGAAGCGTTTCGTTTCGAGATAGTGTCGCGAGCTGCCTCCTTCGATCAGGTAGCTGGCGACGGTGAAGGGCGCGCCAGCGAAGCCGATCACCGGCACCTTCCCGTCCAGCTCCCGCCGCACCAGCCGAATCGCGTCGTAGATCGCTGGCGCGATCTCCTCGGTCTCCGGTCGGCGAAGGCGCGCGACCGCTTCCGGAGCGCGCACCGGGTCGCGGATGACCGGCCCCTCGCCGGCCGCGAACTCGAGCTGGATCCCCATTGATACCACCGGCAAGAGGATGTCGGCGAAGATGATCGCGGCGTCGACGCCGAGCCGACGCACCGGCTGGAGTGTTACCTCGGCCGCCAGCTCCGCTCGGTTGCAGATGTCGAGCAGCGAGGCTCGCGCGCGGATCGCTCGATACTCGGGCAGATAGCGGCCGGCCTGGCGCATCAGCCAAACTGGCGTCGTATCGGTTCGCTCCCGCCGGCAGGCCCGGAGGAAGCGTGAATCTCCCATTGTGCTCCACCGTTCCCAGGCGGCTATGAAGAAACCGGCGTCGCGACACGGACTCGCACCACCGGTGCACGCGCAATTCTACCAGTGCGACCGCACTGCGGCGGGCTGGAAAAACCGGGATTGCTGCCCGATGATTCGAGTCGCAAGCATGCTGCGGTCGGTTGAGGCAGCATCCTGCGCTACCGCGACCGCGCGAGGGGCACGAGTGGATTCGGAGGTGAGCGACGCGATGGCAACGCGGTCGAACGCCCATCAGGTGCTGGAGCAGATCCGGAAGGTGCGGCAGATCCGGCAGTACCGGCCTGATCCAGTCCCCGCGGACGTGGTAACCGAGCTCCTGGAGGTGGCCCGCTGGACGGGCAGTTCGCGGAATATCCAGCCCTGGCACTTCATCGTGGTCGACGACCGGGAGATCCTGCGCCAGATCAGCCGGCTCCGCGCGCCGATCAACTGGGTCGCCGAGGCCTCGCTGGGGATCGCCATCGTGCTCGATGGCGCTAGTGAGATCAGTGAAGCCTATGACGAGGGACGGGTCAGCGAGCGCCTGCTGATCGCGGCGAAGCTGCTCGGCCTCGGTGGTGGCGTCGCCTGGTACGGCGATGCCAGCCAGCAGGCCGAGGCCAAGCGGATCCTCGGTATTCCGCCGGAACGCACGGCGCGCTCGATCGTGACCATCGGCTATCCCCGGACGGCGCGCGACCCTCGCCCGAGCCCGGCTCGCGGCGGTCGCAAGCCGCTGGCCGAACTGGTCAGCTTGAATCGCTACGGCGAGCGCTGGCGCTGAGCGCTGTCCCGTTTGCTCGGCAGCTTGTGTAGCTGCTCGGTCGCTGGTCGACTCGCTGTGGCAGCAGAAGCTCGACCCCGTCGGCAACGCTCTCGGATGGTCGAGCCGCTGCTGTGGCAGTGCTCGCAGAAGAGCGCTGAGCAGCGGATGCTGGGCCTCGCTGTGCCAGTGCTGGCCTTCATGGGAGCACAAGCGTCTACTGGTTTATACTCTTGAACGCGTCACCGGTTGCCGCTAGTGGCCGAGGGGGCGATCCTGGAGCACGCCGGCCGCAGAGGGACGCGCATGGAACCGAGCGCAGCGCGGGGACACCACCGCCAGCGCGGCCAGAGATGGCTGCGAGGCGTACGGGTCGTCGTGCTGGCTGCCCTGCTGCTCCTCACGGCGTGTACTGGCATCGGCGTTCCGGGGGCGACCCCGACGCCGACCCCGATCGCCCACCCCAGTGGGCCTGACGAGCTGGTACTCCGCATCGATGTCGGCGGGGGCTGGCTACCGCCGCTGTATTCGGTCACCTGGCCTCCGAAGCTCTCGGTCTACGGTGACGGCACGGTTATCCAACTCGGCCCTCAGGTGACGATCTATCCCCCGCCCGCGCTGCCCAATGTCCTCCAGAGCCGAATCAGTGAGGCGGGCCTCCAGCGCTTGCTCCGTGAAGCCCAGGCCGCCGGCCTGCTAGCTGGCGACGCCGATTATCCCCTGCCTGGGGTCTACGATGCTCCGACGACCTTCTTCACCGTGAACGCGGGCGGCCGAACTAGTCGGGTATCGGTCTACGGCTTAGGCCTCGACGAGGGAGCCGATACGTCCGCGCTCTCGCCGGAACAACGTGCCGCTCGCCAGCGCCTGGCCGCCTTCTACGAGACGGCGAGCAATCTCCTCGACTGGTTACCGGCCGACGAGGTGATCGAGAGGGATGTCCCCTACCTCATCACGAAGCTCCAGGTGGTCGTGATACCAGCAGAGCTGCTGCAGCAACCGCCGGAGTGGAGCCCGGCGCGGTCGAAGCCGTGGCCCTTGGCGACCCCGCTGGCGACGTTCGGCGAGCCCGCGCCCTGGTTCTCGCCGCAAGCGCGTTGTGGCGTCGTCTCGAGCCGCAAAGAGCTGCCGCGACTGCTCCAGGAGCTCCAGCAAGCAAATACCCTCACCCGCTGGGAGAGCGAAGGGAAGGAGTACGGGCTGGTGGTGCGTCCGCTCCTGCCCGACGAGACGGGGTGTAGCCCACCGCTCACGTAAAGCGGATGGTCAGCGGCGGCTGGCCGAACATCTCGACCACGAAGAGATCGCCGGCCTGTGCCGGGATGGCGCGGGCGAGCGAGCCGGAGAGCACGATGTCGCCCGGCTCAAGCCGAATCCCGAACTCACCCAGCTTGTTGGCCAGCCAGGCGACCGCACGGGCCGGATGACCGAGCGCCGCGGCGCCGATCCCCTCCACGGCAGGCCGTCCATTGTGGTGGACCAGCATGCCGATCGTCCGCAGGTCGGCCTCGCGGAGGCTTCGACTCCAGGCGCCGACCACGAAACCGCCGTAGGAAGCGTTGTCGGCGATGGTGTCCGCGAGTTTAATCCGCCAGCCCTCGATCCGGCTGTCGACGATCTCGACCGCGAGCGCCACAGCCTCGGTAGCGGCCAGCACCGCCTGGAGCGTCACCCCGGGGCCGGCCAGCGACTTGCCGATCAGGAAGGCCAGCTCACCCTCGAGCCGGGGCTGGATGAAAAGTTGTGCTGGCACGTCGGCCCGGCCGCGCTCAGCCGGGAAGAAGCGGGAGGCCCAGAGGTTGCCGTAGTCCGGCTCGAAGACGCCCATCTGCTCCTGCATCGCCCGGCTCGTCAGCCCGATCTTGCGGCCAACGGTGCGCTCGCCCCGGCGTGCCCGCAGCTCGCTCCAGCGGGTCTGGATCGCATAGGCCTCCGCGGCGCTGAGCGGGCCGACGCTCTCGGTCAGCGGCGGGATGGTCGTCGCTGTCTCCCAGGCCTGATCGAGCCGCTCGGCCAGCGCCTGGATCCCCGGACCCGCAACCACGCGCTGCTCTGCCATCGCTCCGCTCCTTCCTCACGGCTCGAGCCGGGCGAGCAAGAGGCTCCCCTCCGGCCCGTGCACCTCGAGCACGCCTGGCCGGGCAGGGACAGCCGCGGCCGGCGCGCCGAGAAAGACGACCTGGCCGGCCTGTAAGCCACCGGTGGCGCGCGCCAGCCAGCACAGCCGCTCCTCCGGGTTACCGAGACTGCCCAGCGGCCCTTCGGCCAGCAGCTCCCCGTCCAGATAGAGGCGGAGCTCGCCGTCGGGTTGCAGCGGCAGCGCGCGCTCGCCCAGCAGGAAGCCGCCACCCGAGGCGTTGTCGGCCACCACCCCGGTGATGCTGAAACGATAGTCTTTCCAGACGCTGTCGAGGATGTCGATCGCCAGGAAGGCCGCGCCGGCGGCCAGCCGGGCAGCGCCGGGCGTGGCGTTCGGCGGGAGGTCCTCGCGCAGCACAACCGCCAGCTCAGGCTCGATCCGGGGCTGCCGGAAGCGGCCGAGCGGCACCGAGCTCTCCAGCAGCATGCCTGCCGTCACCCGGCCGTAGATCGGCTCGGCGATCCCCATCTGCGCCTGCTTGGCGGGGCTGGTCAGGCCCAGCTTGTAGCCGCGCAGCTTCTGGCCCTCCAGCAGCGCTGCCTGCACGCGATAGGCGCCCTCCAGGTCGACGCCGCCAGGTTCCTGGCTCGCGTCGAGCAGCCGGCCGGCCTGGCGCGCCGACCGGATCAGATCGAGTAGCGCTCGCTCAGCGGCGCTGAGCATCGTCCTCGCCTCCCGCTCGCTCCGCCATCGTTCGTCCTCCACTGCCCCACTCGTCACGGCCCACCTCGTAGATGATCACCCGGATCTCCTCCGCCGGCCAGCCGAGGTGCTCGGCAGCGGCCGCGGTGAGCCGCCGGATCAACTCCGCCTTCTGCTCGGTCGTACGACCTTCGAGCATCGTGACCTTCAGGAGCAGCATGCTTATAGCTCCCCGGCGATGAAGCCCGCGATGAGCCGGTTGAAGGCGTCGCGGTGCTCGATCTGCGTCCAGTGGCTGCACTGCCCGAAGACGTGCAACTGCACGCGGGGGAGCCGCTGGAGCAGGTAGAGACTAGTGTCCAGCGGGATGATCTGGTCGTCGCGCCCGTGGACGAGCAGCACCCGCTGCCGAATACCTGCCAGGACGTCGTCGGGGACGACCAGCTCATCCAGGTGACGCTGGCGCGGGGCGGGGAACATGGCGGCGAAGCTGCGGCGCGCGTTGGGATCCTGGGTCGATTCATAGCGCTGGCGGGCGATCGCCTCCAGATCGCCTCCCACGCGCTCGGGGTCGTAGACGAACCAGCGGAAGATCTGGGTGAGGCGCTCGAGGGTCGGATCGTCGTAGAAGCCCCAGGTGCCGTCGAGGCCTGGGGTGATCCGGAACGGCACGCCGACCGTTCCCATCAAGACGGCCGACTCCACGCGCTCGGGGTGCCGCCAGAGCAGGTGCAGCGCGACCGCCCCGCCCATGGAGTTGCCGACCAGGTGCGCGCGCTCGATGCCCAGCGCGTCGAGGAGGGCGATCAACTGCTCCAGCCAGGCCTGCATCCAGGCGCCCATGCCCTGGAGCGGTGGATCCGGGTGCTCGCTCTGGCCGAAGCCGACCAGGTCCGGCGCCAGGCAGTCGAACCGCTGGCCCAGCGCCGGCAGCGCGAACTGCCAGTTGGCCCAGGCGCTCACGCCGGGCCCGGAGCCGTGGAGGAACAGCACCGCCGGCTCTCTCCCGGCGCCGGCACGGTACAGGTAGGTGCGATACGGGCCGGTGTGCAACGTCGTGCGCTCGACCGGCACGGTCGACGCGTCCATGGCGCTCGTCTCCTTCGCCCTTACCACCACCAGGCGCCGGAGTCGTGCAACTGTACCTCCAGGCACCGGTAGTTGCCGCCGTAGAACAGCAGCGGCGCGCCGTCGCGGCAGTCGAGGTGCTCGACCCGCCCGATGAACAGCGTGTGGTCCCCAGCCGGCACCGCCTGCACGACCCGGCAGGCCAGGTGGGCCACTGCCCCCGCGATCAGCGGCAGGCCATGGTGCCACTCGAAGCGGGGCTCCCCGCTCACCTGCGGGCGCCCGCCGAAGTGCCGGGCCAAGAGCTCCTGGTCTTCGCCCAGGATGCTGACGCCGTAACGGCCGGTCTCCTCCAGCAACCGGTGCATGCGCGCCCGATGATCGACTGCCACCGCCACCAGCGGCGGGTCGAGTGACACGGACATGAAGGCATTGGCCGTCATCCCGTGAACCGTCTCTCCGCTGACCGTGGTGATCACGGTGACGCCGGTGGCGAAGCGGCCGAGCGTGCGCCGGAAATCGCGCGGGTCGATGCTGGGCGCGGCGGCCGGTGGCTCGGCGGGGCCTGGTTGGGCAGCGGCCGGCGTCTGGTATCTGGCCCGAGGGGTCATCGCGCTCTCCTCTCATACGCGCACGCCGACGGCAGATCTTTGGAGCTTACGCCACCTGCTGCTTCGCCTGCACCAGGTCGACCGCCACGTCCAAGATCCAGTCCTCCTGCCCCGCGACGGCCTGGCGCCGGCCCAGCTCGACCAGCAGCTCCCGCGGGTCGAGGCCGAACTCGGCCGCGATGTGGCGGGCGTGCAGGAGGAAGGTCGAGTAGACCCCGGCGTAGCCGATCGTGATGGCGTCGCGATCGGGGATCGGCTGGTAGGGCATGATCGGCGCGACGATGTACTCGGCGGCATCCATCAGCGCGAAGACGTCGAGCCCCGGGTTGATCCCCAGCCGGTCCAGCACGGCGGCGATGAGTTCGGTCGGCGCGTTGCCGGCCCCGGCGCCCAGCCCCCGGAGGCAACCGTCGACCTGATCGGCCCCGGCCTCGAGGGCGGCCAGCGTGTTGCCGATCGCCAGCCCCAGGTTGTTATGCGCGTGGAAGCCGACCTGGACCGAGAGCCGCTCCTTCAGCGCGCGCACGCGCGCCCGCGCGTCGTCGGGCAGCATCGCGCCGGCCGAGTCGACGATGTAGACGCAGTCGGCGCCGTACGACTGCATCAGCGCGGCCTGCTCGGCCAGGAACTCCGGGGGCCGCATGTGGGCCATCATCAGGAAGCCGACCGTCTCCAGCCCCAGCTCCTTGGCCAGGCCGAAGTGCTGCTCGGAGATGTCGGCCTCGGTGCAGTGCGTGGCGATCCGGACGACCTGGACCCCGCGCGCGGCGGCCTCCCGCAGCTCCTGCCGCGTGCCGATACCGGGGATGAGCAGGGCGGCGATCTTGGCCCGGCTGGCGGCCTGGCGCGCGGTCTCGATCAGCTCCATCTCTGAGGTGCCGGAGAAGCCGTACTGGATCGAGCTCCCCGCGAGCCCATCGCCGTGGGTCACCTCGATCACCGGGACGCCAGCGGCATCCAGCGCCTGGACGATCTTTTGCACCTGCTCGCGGGTGAACTGGTGTTTCATCGCGTGCGAGCCGTCGCGCAGGGTCGTGTCGGTCACCCGTGGGGCGTTCATGCCGCCACCTCCTCGCGCACGCCGAGCAGGTGCCGGGCGAACAGCTCGCCAACCTGTCGGGCGGCCGCGGTCATGATGTCCAGGTTGCCGGCGTAGGGCGGCAGGAAGTCGCCGGCACCGGTGACCTCGAGCAGCATCGCGATGACGACCCGCCCGCCCCAGGGGGTCGAGCGCCGGTCGAAGACGGGCGCGCTCTTGAGCCGGTAGCCAGGGACGTAGCGCTGAACATCGGCGACCATCTGCTCGACCGAGGCGACGACCGCGCCCTGGTCGAAGTCGCCAGCCGGGATCACGTAGATCGTGTTGCGCATCAGGATCGGCGGCTCGGCCGGGTTGAGGATGATGATCGCCTTGCCCTGCTCGGCGCCGCCGATCGCCTCCAGGCCACGCGCGGTCGTGTACGTGAACTCGTCGATGTTCTGGCGCGTGCCTGGCCCGGCTGAGCGGCTGGCCACCGTGCTGACGATCTCGGCGTAGCGCACCGGCGTGACCCGGCTGACCGCGTAGATCAGCGGGATCGTCGCCTGGCCGCCGCAGGTGATCAGGTTGACGTTGGGCTCGTCGAGGTGCTGGCCGAGGTTGACCGGCGGCACCACGTAGGGGCCGCGGGCTGCCGGCGTGAGGTCGACCGCGATCTTGCCGGCCTCGCGCAGCAGCTTGGCGTGGCGCACGTGCGCCTTGGCGCTGGTGGCGTCGAAGACGATCTTGATCTCCGGGTCGGCGAGGACGGCCGTGATGCCCTCGTGGCTGGCCGGGATGCCGAGCGCGCGGGCGCGGGCCAAGCCCTCCGATTGTGGGTCGATCCCGGCCACCAGCGCCAGCTCCATGTGGCCGGGATCGCGCAGGAGCTTGTACATCAAGTCCGTCCCGATGTTGCCCGAGCCGAGGATCGCGACCTTGACCCTGCTGTGTCGTTCCATTGCGACCCCTCTCCGTCGTAGCCGAGCTGAGTGGAGATCCGGCGGGCGGCCTCGACGATTGCGGTCGTCAACCGCTGCCGGTAGGGATAGAAGCGGTAGGCGGGTACCGACAGGCTCATCGCAGCGACGACCTCGCCTGTCTCATCGCGGATCGGTGCGGCGGCACAGCACAAGCCTACCATCACCTCTTCCTGGTCGTACGCGAACCCCTGGTGACGAACTGCCTCGAGCTCAGCGCGCAGGCGCTCAATGGTGGTGATGGTGTTCGGCGTGAGGGCAGGCAAGCCCTGGCGCTCGACGATCGCCACGACTTCCTCCCAGGGGCGGTGGGCCAGCAGCACCTTGCCCACGCCGCTACAGTGGGCCGGGAGGCGCTTGCCAACGCGGGAGAGCACGATCTCGAGCGCTCGATCCCCCTGGAGCTTCTCAACGTACAACACCTGACCGTCGACCAACACCGCGAGGTGTGTCGTTTCGCCCCAGCCAGCGACGAGCTGCTCCATGACCCGGCGGGCGACGAGCAGAAAGTCGGTCGTCTCCAGCTTGGTCTGGGAGAGCTCGAACAAGCTCCAACCGAGGCGGTAGCGACCGCTCGCAGTACGCTGCAGCAACCCCTCGGCAGCGAGGGTGCGGAGGAGCAGGTGGGCCCCGGACTTCGGCAGGCCGAGTGCCGCCGCCACCTCAGTCACGCCCCACTCCGCCTGCTCCGGGGTGAACAATCGCAGTACCTGAGCAGCCCGCCGTACCGTCTGGAGCATCGCTGACCTTCCCCTTCCCACCATACGTCATGCAAACCCGACTCGCAAGTCCGGTGTTCATCTATGTTGAACATATAGGAGACGAGCGAGGGCAAAGGCGTTAACGATGGCACTGATCGCGCGCTCTGTTCATCATACATGAACAATAGTCTTGACGTACACCGCGCCACCCCGCTAGAGTGAAGTGGAATCCATGATCAAGCTCCCAGAGCCACCTGTGCAAATGGAGGGAGGCAGGCTGTGGCCCAGGGAACCGTTCAAGCAGTCACTCGCCCCTTCACCGGCGAGGAGTACCTAGAGAGCCTGCGCGACGGGAGGGAGGTGTACGTTTACGGCGAGCGCGTCAAGGACGTGACGACTCATCCGGCTTTCCGCAACGCCGCACGGATGGTGGCCCGACTCTACGACTCACTCCATGACCCGGCCAAGCGTGAGGCTCTCACGATGGAGACCGACACCGGCAATGGAGGCTTCACCCACCCGTTTTTCCGCGCGCCGCGCTCAGCGGACGAGCTCATCCGTGCCCGCAATGCGATCGCGGAGTGGGCGCGTATGACCTACGGATGGCTCGGGCGGAGCCCTGACTACAAGGCCAGCTTCCTGGGCACGCTCGGCGCCAATACTGCCTTCTACGAGCCGTACAGCGAGAACGCGCGTCGCTGGTACAAGCTCGGGCAGGAACGGGTGCTCTTCTGGAACCACGCGATCATCAACCCGCCGGTCGACCGCAACCGGCCGCCGGACGAGGTCGGCGACGTATACATGCACGTCGAACGCGAGACCGATGGCGGCATTTATGTCAGCGGTGCCAAGGTGGTCGCGACCGGCTCAGTGCTCACCCACTACAACTTTATCGCCCACTACGGCCCCTTACCGATCAAGGACAAGAAGTTCGCCCTCATCTTCACGGTGCCGATGGACGCGCCGGGGGTTAAGCTGATCAGCCGGCCGTCGTACGAGTACACTGCGGCGGTGATGGGAAGCCCGTGGGACTACCCGCTCTCCAGCCGGCTCGACGAGAACGATGCCGTGTTTATCTTCGACAACGTGTTCGTGCCCTGGGAGAACGTCTTCGTCTACGGCGATGTGGAGAAGGTGAACAACTTCTTCCCGGCATCCGGCTTCATCCCGCGCTTCACACTCCACGGCTGCACGCGCTTTGCGGTCAAACTCGACTTCATCGCTGGTGTGCTGCTGAAGGCGATTGAGGCGACTGGGGTGAAGGACTTCCGCGGTGTCCAGGCCCAGGTGGGTGAGGTCATCGCATGGCGCAACATCTTCTGGGCGCTCACCGATGCAATGTGTCTTAACCCGATCCCCTGGACTGACGGCTACGTTCACCCGAACATCGAGTACGGCATGGCCTACCGGGCGCTCGCGCCGACCGCTTGGTCGCGGGTGCGGCAGATCATCCTGGATAACGTCGCGAGCGGCTTAGTCTACCTCCCGAGCCACGCGCTGGACTTCAAGAACCCAGCGGAGCGGCCATACCTGGAGAAGTTCGTGCGCGGCTCGCACGGCTACGACGCCCACGATCGAGTCAAGCTGATGAAGCTGCTCTACGACTCGACGGTCTCTGAATTTGCGGGGCGCCACGAGCTGTACGAGCGTAACTACGCTGGGAACCACGAGAACATCCGGCTCGAATGCCTGGTCGTGGCCGAAGCCGTTGGTCGGGCACAGCAGATGCGTGGCTTCGCTGAACAGTGCATGGCGGAGTACGACTTGGATGGCTGGCTGGCACCCGACCTCATCAACAACGACGACGTCAGTTGGGTGCTAAGGCAATTCCATGAGCAGCAGGCATAAGATCTCTGCCGGCCGGGCGGGCGGCCAGGGCAGATTGCCTGCTCGCCCGGCAACGGCGGAGCGGGGAGGCATAGCACCGCCGGGAGAGGGTTCGGCCCCCAGCCGAGTGCGGTTCAGTACCGAGTCAGGACGGGAGGGAGTTCCATGACCGCAAACAGTGAGCCGATCTTCGATGTAGCACAACTCGCCCACACCGAGATCCTCACTCCTGACCTTCAGGGGACGCTCTGGTTCTTCAAGGATCTGATCGGGCTGGAGGAAACCGAGCGACGTGGCGACTCGGTGTACCTGCGGGCCTACGAGGACTGGTACCACCACACGCTGAAGGTCACGAAAGCCCCTAAGCCAGGGTTGGGGCACGTGGCCTGGCGGACGACCTCACCGCAGGCGCTCGAGCGGCGCGTGAAGGCGATCGAGGCGGCCGGGCTCGGTGAGGGCTGGCACGACGGGGACCTCGGGCACGGGCGGGCCTATCGCTTCCGCACGCCGGACGGCCACCCGATGGAGCTGCTGTGGGAGGTCGAATACTACCGCACGCCTGCGGAGGCCAAGACCAAGCTGATCAACCGGCCGCAGCGCCGGCCCCTGCGTGGCGTGCCGGTGCGGCGGATCGACCACGTCAACCTGCTCGCGTCTGACGTGACCTCCAACAAGCAGTTCCTGATGGATGTGCTGGGCTTCCGGCTGCGGGAGAATATCCAGCTCAACAACGGCAAGGAGGCCGGCGCCTGGCTGAGCGTCAGCCCGCTGGTGCACGAGATCGCCTTTATGATGGACCAGACCGGCAGCCGGGGGCGACTCCATCACGTCTGTTACTGGTACGGCTACCCGCAACACCTCAGCGACATCGCCGACATCTTCAGCGAGGTCGGGATCAAGATCGAGGCCGGCCCTGGCAAGCACGGGATCAGTCAGGCGATGTTCATGTACGTCATCGAGCCGGGCGGCAACCGCGTCGAGCTCTTCGGCGACGCGGGATACCTGATCTTCGATCCGGACTGGAAGCCGATCACTTGGCGCGAAGAGGAGCTCGATAAGGGGATCATCTGGTTCGGATCGCCGTTGCCGGCCGAGTTCTTCCTCTATGGCACACCGCCGGTCGAAGTCCCCGCCGAGCCGGCTCACGCCGACGATTGACCTGCTGAACCGCCCCGAGACTGACGAAATGGGGGTCGCGGCCAGCACCGCGACCCCCATACTCGTGGTTCCCTCGGACACTTGCTGCCCGCGGCACCATCAGCGTCTGTAGTGGGTGACCCCTAGGCGAGTGCACAGGTCGATCGTCCACACCGAGCCTCCGCCTGTTGGCTGCGGTGACCTCACTAGGTTCGCGTATGCTACTGTCAGGCTCGACATCTCGCACGCGAACCGAGGAGGAACGCTATGGAAGACCTCGTGAAGCCGGTCTTTAGGCCGCTGACCGGCGAGGAGTACCTGGAAAGCCTGCAAGACGGGCGACGCGTGCTCTTCCAGGGTGAATGGGTCAAGGACGTCACGACTCATTCCGCATTCCGGAACGCGGCCCGCTCGATGGCTCGCCGCTACGACACCCTTCATGCGCCCGAGACGAAGGACACGCTCCTCGCCACCGACCGCTGGGGGATCGTCACCCACAAGTTCTTCGCCCCTGCCTACTCGCCGGCCGACCTGCTCGGCGCTCGGGACGCCATCGCGCTGTGGCAGCGGCTGAGCTTCGGCTGGATGGGCCGCACACCGGAGTACAAGGCCGCCTTTATGGCCACGCTCGGTGCCGACCCCGACTATTACGCGCCCTTCGCCGATACGGCGCGCAACTGGTACCAGGAGTTCGCTTCCAAGGTGCTCTTCATGAACCATGTGATCGTCGACCCGCCGGTCGACCGCAACCGCCCGCCGAGCGAGGCGCGCGACGTCTACGTCCACGTGGTCAAGGAGACCGATGGCGGGATCGTGGTGAGCGGCGCCAAGCAGGTGGCGACCGCCTCGGCGCTGACGCACGCGACCTTCGTGGGGGTCAACAGCGGCAGCGCGGCGCGCTTGCAGGAGGGGCGCGACGAGGACCTGGCGCTGGTCTTCTTCGTGCGCATGGACAACCCGCGGCAGATCCTGATCTCGCGGGCGTCCTACGAGCTGAAGGCCGAGAGCCCGTTCGATAGCCCGCTGGCCAGCCGGTTCGACGAGAACGACGCGTTTCTGGTGCTGGACGAGGCCTTCATCCCCTGGGAGGACGTGCTGGTCTACCGGGACGTGCCCAGGGCCAAGCGCTTCTACGCCGACTCCGGGTTCTTCAACCGCTTCAACTTCCAGACCACGATCCGGATGGCGATCAAGACCGAGTTCATGATCGGCCTGTTGCAGAAGAGTCTGGAGTGCAACGGCACGGCCGACTTCCGCGGCAACCAGGTGCTGGTGGGCGAGATCGTAGCGATGCGCCACCTGTTCTGGAGCATCGTGACCGCGATGGCGCACGACCCCGAGCCCAGCCTCGGCAGGTCGGTGGTGCCGCGGCTGGAGTACGCAGCGGCGGCGCGGATCTACACCAACTTCGCCTGGGATCGCATCCGGCAGATCTACGAGCGGCTGCTGGGCGGGGCGCCGATCATCAACGTGTCGAGCTACCGCGACCTGCTCAACCCGGAGGTGCAGCCGATCCTCGAGCGCTACTTGCGCGGGACCGGTATGCCGGCCAAGGAGCGGAGCAAGCTCTACAAGCTAGTGTGGGACGCGATGTACTCCGAGTTCGCGGGCCGGCACGGGCTGTACGAGCTGAACTACGCCGGCAACCACGAGCAGAAGTACCTCGATGCCCTGAGCTGGGCGGAGAAGCGCGGGCTGATGAATCAGTTCGAGACGCTGGTGGACGAGTGTCTCGCACAGTATGACCTGGATGGGTGGAAAGATCCGGCCTGGTCGTGGGCGCCGGATGGTTCCGCTGAGTTGTAGGGAGGGTTCGAGCGATGGGCGAGGCGCAGGTGCCGGTCGTCGCGCAGCTCGCGCACGTCGAGCTGCTGACGCCGAAGCCGGTGGAGAGCTCGTGGTTCTTCACCGGGGTGCTGGGGATGACCGAGGTCGCGCGCGAGGGACAATCGGTTTACCTTCGCGCCTATGAGGACTGGTACCTCTACACGCTGAAGCTGACCGAAGCGCCGGACGCGGGGCTGGGGCACGTGGCCTGGCGGGTCTCGGCGCCCGAGCTGTTGCAGGCCGGGGCCGAGGAGATCGAGCGGCGCGGGCTGGGTCTGGGCTGGAGCGAGGGCGAGCTCGGCCAGGGGGCGAGCTTCCGGTTCCGCATGCCCGACGGCCACCAGATGGAGCTGGTCTGGGACCTCGAGTACTATCAAGCGCCGGAGGAGCAGCGCAGCCCGCTCCGCAACCGGCCCCAGCGCCGGCCGCTACGCGGTGTCCCGGTCAGGCGGCTCGACCACGTCAACTGCTTCGTGAGCCAGGTGGAGCCGCACGAGGCGTTCCTGCGCGAGGCGCTGGGCTTCAAGCTGCGCGAGACCAAGATCGGCCGGGATCGGCTCAAGGTGGGATCCTGGCTCAGCGTCAGCCCGATGGTGCACGAGATCGCGGTCATGCGCGACGGCACGGGGCAGGGCAACCGGCTCCACCACGTCGCTTACTGGCACGGCTACCCGCAGCACCTGTACGACGTCGCCGAGCTGTGCATGGATTGGGGCGTGCGCATCGAGGCTGGCCCCGGCAAGCATGGGACCACCCAGGCGTTCTTCCTCTACCTCTTCGAGCCGGGCGGTAACCGCGTCGAGCTGTTCGGGGACACGGGATACCTGATCTTCGATCCAGACTGGAAGACCGTGGTGTGGGATGTCGCGAACGAGTCAGATCTCTACCACAGCACCATCTGGATCGGGGCGCCTACGATGCCTGAGTCGTTCTACACCTACGGCACGCCCGAGCGAGCCGCCGTCACCTCGCCGTAGCCTGACGATTTGGGGGATGTCTTGGACGAGGACGCGGGAGTACTCACGGAGCAGTAACCCATGATGGATGTCCACGCGCACTTCATCCCGCCGGCCGTGCTGGACTGGGTGCGCGGGCATGCGGATGCCCTGGACGCCCGCTGGGAGCAGCGCGACCCGGCGAAGGCGCCGTTTCTCACGGTCGGCGGGAAGTGGGCCTTCGAGCTGAAGCCGGCCTTTTACGATGCCGATCTCTTCCTGGCCGACCAGGAGCGAGCCGGCGTACGGCACAGCCTCGTCTCACCTGTCCCGCAGCTCTTCCTCTACGACGCCGAGCCGGCGCTGACGTGCGAACTCGCGCGCCTTTACAACGACGAGCTTGCCGACTGCTGTCGGGAGCGACCCGACCGGCTCTCCGGCTTGGCGACGCTGCCGCTCAATGCGCCGGATCTGGCAGCGCGTGAACTAGAGCGCGTCTGCGACGCTGGCCTCCGCGGTGCCATCGTCGGCCCCGGCGACCGGCTGCTGAGCGACCCGGCCTTCGCCCCCATGTGGGAAACCGCCGACCGGTTGGAGGCCGTGCTCTTCCTCCACCCGCTCCTGAGCCAGGATCCCCGGCTCCGTCGCCCGCAGATGCCCAACCTGATCGGCGTGCTCTGGGAGACGACGGTAACCCTGACTGACCTGATCTTGAGCGGACTCCTCGACCGTTACCCACGCGTCAAGCTGCTGGTCGCGCACGGTGGCGGCTTTCTGCCCTACCAGATCGGGCGACTCGACCAGGGATACCGGGTATGGCCGGCTGTCCGGGGCGCGTTATCGATTCAGCCCAGCGGCTACCTCCGTCACCTCTGGTTCGATACCGTGCTATGGACTCCGGAGGCGATCCAGCTCCTCATCAGCCTCGTGGGAATGGAGCGCGTGGCTCCCGGATCGGACTATCCGTTCGACCTCTCGGTGTGGCCGCCACTCGGTGAGGGGGTTTTGGGCGGTGAGACGCTGCTGGCACGTGCTCGGTAATCCGACCCTCCATGGCACAATCCGGTGAAAGGAAAAGGGCTCGTGGCCGCGCTGTCGGCGGCAGCGGTGGCACACAGGTGACGGCTGAGCTGAGCTAACCGAAGGAGGGGAGAGGGATGCCGCTCCTCGAGGTCGTCTACGCGCGGGAAGAGCCGCTGCCGGTCGAGCGGCGGCGCGCTTTCGCCTGCGAGGCAGTGGAGATCTTCCGCCAGGTGCTCGGCACGCCGGTGGGGCGCCTCCGGCTCGCGTTCTACTACCTCGAACCGGAGGAGAGCCTTGGACTTCTCGATGCGCCACCAGCAGAGATGCGCGCCCAGCAGGCTGACGAGCCGACCGCCTGACCAGTAGCCGCAGGGTGTGGTTGCGCTGAGCTCCAGCGCTTCGGATGATGGCGTAGAATGGCGCGAGCCGCTCGTCGCTTGGTCGGGGGAAAGGAGCGTGGTTCTGATGGCGAAGGACGTGCTGGTGCTGTCCTGGAAATACGGCGGAGTGCGCGAGGAGATCGCACGATTTCTCGAGTCGCGCGGTTGCCGACTCGCCGAGCGGGAGATCGTCTATCCCGTCACCGAGGATCAGCTCGCAGAGCTGATCCTCGACGTCGACGGGCTGATTACCGGGCTCGAGCCGGTAACGAAGAAGGTGCTCGCGCACGCCAACCGCCTGAAGGTGATCAGCACCAGCGGGGTCGGTTACGACCATATCGATGTAGAGGAAGCGAGCCGCCGCGGCATCGCGGTCTGTATCTGTGCCGGGTGTAACAACCACTCGGTCGCGGAGCTGGCGGTCGGCATGATGATCGGCCTCTCGCGGCGGATGCTCGAGGCCGATCGCGCCATGCGGCGTGGTGAGTGGGGACGGTTTTTCGGCCAGGAACTGTGGGGTAAGACGCTCGGCATCATCGGCCTCGGGCGTGCCGGTAAGAGCGTGGCTCTGCTGGGTCGAGCGTTCGGGATGCGGGTGCTGGCCTACGATATCCGCTGGGACATTACCTTCGCCAACGAGCACGGGATCAGCTACGTGCCGCTGGAGCGGCTGCTGCGTGAAGCTGACTATGTGTCGCTCCACGTGCCGCTGACGCCCCAGACGCGCTACCTGATCGACGAGGGTGCGCTCGGTCTCATGAAACCCACCGCCTACCTGATCAACTTGGCCCGCGGCCCGGTCGTCAAGCAGTCCGCTCTGGTCGAGGCGTTGCGCAACGGCAAGATCGCGGGAGCGGGGCTCGATGTCTTCGAGGTCGAGCCGATCGACGACAACCCGTTCATCCAGTTCGAGAACGTCATCATGACGCCGCACCTCGGCGGGTCGACGCAGGAAGCGCTGGAGCGAACGCTCTATCTCGCGTTGACCAACGTGACGAACGTGCTCAATGGTTTGCCCGCGCATTGCCAGGTCAACTAGGTACCGGCTCGATTCACTCGAATCGAGGCGCGAGTACCGCGCGTGCCGCCGGTCGATCGTTACCGGCCTGTCGCTGTGCGAGGTAGAGGACACACGGTGCAGCACAGCAGGAGGTAGAGGTCGTGGAGCAACAGCGCAAGGACTTCTTGATCCGGCTGCTCGAAGCGCCGAGCCCCTCCGGATTCGAGGAGCTGGCGGCTCGTGTCTGGCGTCAGGAGGCAGAGACATTCGCTGACGAGGTCACCGTCGACCAGAACGGGAACAGTTTCGCCCGGCTCCGCGGTGAGGGCCCGGTCGTTGTGGTCGAGGGACACATCGACGAGATCGGCTTGATGGTCACCCACATCGACGATGAGGGCTATCTCTGGTTTCGCAGCATCGGTGGCTGGGACGACCAGGTTTTGACAGGTCAGCGTGTGCGAGTGCTCGGGCGTGGAGGGCCGGTGTTGGGCGTGATCGGGCGGAAGCCAGCCCATCTCCTGACCGAGGAGGAGAAAGGCAAGGCGGCCCGGATCAAAGACTTGTGGATCGATATCGGCGCGAGGAGCGGTGACGAGGCTCGCGAGCTCGTCTCGGTGGGCGACCCGGTGGTGCTGGAGCACGCCCCCGTGGAGCTGCGCAACCACCGGCTGGTGGCGCGGGGAATCGATAACCGGATGGGCGCGTTCGTGGCGTTGGAGGTGCTGCGCGCATTGTCGGGCGACCGGCCGCGAGCCGATGTCTATGCGATCGCGGCGACACAGGAAGAGATCAGCTTCCTCGGCGCGCGCACCAGCGCCTTCGCCCTGAACCCGAGTGTGGCCATCATCCTGGACGTCACCCACGCGACCGACCACCCGGAGGCCGACAAGCGCGGTGGCGGGAACATCAAGATCGGCGCCGGGCCGGTGCTCGATCGAGGCTCGATGGTGCATCCGTTGGTCTTCGAGCGCTTGCTGGCGGCGGCCAGGGCCGAGGACATCCCGGTACAGCTCTCGGCAGCGCCTGCCCGCACCGGCACGGACGCCGACGCCATCGCGCCGGCGCGGGCCGGTATCCCCTGCGGGCTGGTGTCCGTCCCGAACCGGTACATGCACTCGCCGAACGAGCTGATTAGCCTCGACGACCTCGACGCCGCCATCCGGCTCATCGCGCGCTTTATACGCGATCTGGGTCCGTCGCCTGACTTCACGCGGAGATAGGGAGCGTCTCACGATGCGGCGGGCGCGGCTGTGGGCCTGGCGGGGGCTGCTGACCTTCATGCTCGGCCACTTCACGGTTGATCTGTACAGTGGCCTGCTGCCGATCCTGTACGCGCTCGCGGCCCAGCGGCTGCACCTGGACAACCGCGATATCGGGCTCCTGGCGCTGTGCTATACGGCGGCGTCCTCGCTCTCGCAACCGCTTTTCGGCTACGTCGCCGACCGCTGGGGTGGACAGCTCCTGGCGCCGCTCAGCCTGGCCTGGTCGTCGATCTTCGTCAGCTCACTCGGCCTGGTCGAGGCCCCGGCGCTGTTGTACGTGGGCGCGCTGCTCGCCGGCCTCGGCTCGGGGGCCTACCATCCGGTCGGCGCTTCCAACGCCTCGATGCTGGTGGACGACCGTCACCGGAACACAGCGATGTCGGTGTACACGGTGAGCGGCACGTCCGGGTACGCGCTCGGGCCGCTGATCGCTGCGCTGCTGTTTGGCGCGCTCGGGACGCGTGGGTCGCTGGCGATGCTGCCGCTGGGACTGAGCGTAGCGGTCTCGCTCCGGTGGGCGCTCCGGCAGTTCCAGCTCGGCCTGCCGACGCTGCGCGCCCGCGAGCGGACACAGCGCCAGCCGATCCGCTGGAGCGCACTTGCACCGGTCATGGCGGTCGTGATGCTGCGGAGCTGGGTCTTCGTGGCGGTTGTCACCTTCGCGCCTGTCTGGTACCGTGATCTCGGCTACGATGTGCGTTTCTACGGACTGCTCGCCAGCGTCGTCATCGCCAGCGGGTCGATAGGAACGCTGCTCGGCGGCATGCTGGCCGATCGGATCGGCCAACACCGGATCCTCGTCAGCTCGCTGGCGCTGGCGATTCCCGCGCTCCTGCTCTTCGCTGGTTTCCCCGGCCCTCTGGCGTTGCTCACCGGGGCGCTCTTCGGGGCGCTGGCCGACGCCTCGATCTCGGTGACGCTGGTGGCGGCCCAGCGGCTGCTCCCTGGACGTATCGGTGTCGCTTCTGGGTTCATCCTGGGGATGGGATTCGTCACCGGGGGCATCGGCGCGCCGGTCACCGGCGCGGTCGCCGACCTGATCGGCATCCAGCGCGCGCTGTTGCTCACCTCCGTGTTGCTGCTGGTAGCGCTGGCTGCCTGCTTCCTCATCCCCCGCTGGGTGTTGATCCCGCAGGTGAGTCACCCGGCGGCGGAGACGGCCCCCGCGAGGGCGGTTTCCACAGTACGACCGAGGAGCAGCGAGTGAGGCCGCTCCTGTCCACTCGAGTGAAGGGTGAACCCGTTTGCTGCTTGCGGGCGATCGCGCCAGGGAGCAGTGAGAGGGCTGACCAGTGATCCGATCGTCGTCATTGGCGATGAGACCGGCCACGTCTACCGTCTGGGTATGGGAAGGGGATCGAACGTGAGCGCACCGCTGGACAGGATGCGCGTTCTCGACCTCTCGCAGGACTGGGATATCCACACCCCGGGCTTCGCCCTCTACGAGGGGCCGACGGTGACCTGGGTCAAGCGGCTCGCCTTCGAGAGAGCGGGCGGCCAGCGAATTACCTCGACGCTCCACGTCGGGACGCACCTCGACGCGCCGCTCCACTTCCAGACCAACGGGCTGGATATCGCTTCGATCCCGCTCTCGAAGCTGGTCGGCTGGGCCTGCGTCGTCGACCTGACTCGTTACGGCGTCGGCGACTACGACATCTACGGCCCCGAGCACTTCGAGCAGTGGGAGCGCGACACCGGGATCCGGATCCAGCCCGGCGACATCCTGGTGATCCACACCGGCTATCACCGGCACTATCCGAGCGACTGGGCCACGGCCTGCGCCGAGTCCGACCCCGACGATACCCGCTACTTCATCAAGCACCCGGGCCCGACGCGCGCCTTCGCCGAGTGGGTGCTGGAACGCGGCATTTCCTGGCTTGCGGTCGACGCCGGCTCGGCCGATCACCCGATGAACACGGTCATCCGCCGGGTGCGACCGGACTTGGCGGCCGAGGCCGAGCGCAAGCTGGGGCGCCCGCTGGGCCAGCTCTTTCCCGACGAGGACTACCAGGTCATGCACGTCCAACTGTTTCCGCGTGGGGTGATCTACGTCGAGAACGCTGGCGGGGAGATCGACCAGGTGCTCGACCGGCGCGTGATGGTCGGCTGCTTCCCCTGGCGCTTCAAAGGCGGTGAGGCTGCGTTCTGCCGGCTCGTCGCCTTCATCCCGGAGGAGTAAACTCCCGGCGACCGAGTGTCCATACCGTTGGGAGGCGCAGCGGTGCGCGCGATGGTGCTGACCGAGCCTGGCCGGCCGCTCGAACTGCGAGAGCTACCGCTCCCCGAACCTGGACCGGGGCAGGTGCAGCTCCGCGTGCGGGCCTGCGGCGTCTGCCGGACTGACCTGCACGTCGTCGACGGCGAGCTGCCGGATCCGAAACTGCCGCTCGTGCTCGGCCACCAGATTGTCGGGGTGATCACGAAGCTGGGCGAGGGAGTCGACCGGTTCACGGTCGGCGACCGGGTCGGCGTGCCGTGGCTGGGCTGGACGTGCGGACACTGCCGCTACTGTCTGAGCGGGCGCGAGAACCTCTGCGACGAGGCGCGCTTCACCGGTTACCAGCTCGACGGCGGCTATGCCGAGTACGCGGTGGCCGACGCCCGCTACTGTTTCCCGATCCCCGAGGGCTATCCGGACTTGCAGGCCGCCCCGCTGCTGTGCGCTGGCTTAATCGGATACCGGGCCCTTCGGCTGGCGGGGGAGGCCGAACGTCTCGGCCTCTACGGCTTCGGCGCGGCGGCGCACATCGTGGCGCAGGTCGCCCGCTTCCGCGGCCAGCGGGTGTACGCCTTCACCCGGCCAGGCGATACCGAGGGCCAGCAGTTCGCTCGAGAGTTGGGCGCCGTCTGGGCCGGCGGCTCCGACGAGCGTCCGCCGGAGCCGCTCGACGCCGCCCTCATCTTCGCCCCAGCCGGCACGCTGGTGCCGCTGGCGCTGGGTGCGGTCGCCAAAGGTGGGGTCGTCGTCTGCGCGGGAATCCACATGAGCGACATCCCGTCGTTTCCCTACAGGCTCCTCTGGGGCGAGCGGGTGCTCCGATCGGTCGCCAACCTGACCCGCCGAGACGGCGAGGAGTTCCTGGCACTCGCGCCGCAGGTGCCGGTGCGGACGACGGTTCAGGCCTATCCTCTGGAACAGGCGAACCGGGCGCTGGAGGATCTCCGCGCTGGCCGGATCCACGGCGCCGCCGTGCTGGTGGTGGAATCGTCGGGGTGAATGGCCCTTCACCACCGGGTGGAGGTCTTCTGCTGGTCAGGCTGTGCGGATCGTTACAGTGCCAAGAGGCCGAGCCCGAGCGTGACCAGGCCGGCCAGCGCGAGCGCGCTCACCCAGATGAGATCCAGGTTGATCCAGGCCCGGCGCAACACCTCCACACCGATGACCTGGTAGACCGTCACCGCGATGAGACCCATCACCAGGAACATGGCCGCCGTGTGGACAGCGACCGCGGTCATCCCGAGTTCGAGCGAACCACCGATGACGCCCGTATGGCTCGCATGCCCGGTACCCGAAATCGTCAGTCCGGCGTCGTCTCCGAAGAGGTGAACCAGCACCGGCACGAGCATCAGGCCTGCGCCGTGGGCGGTCGCCATCAGGAACGACCAGAGGGCGAGCTGGCGCGGCCCGACGCGCATTCCGACCCACCGCCGGTGACGAAAGCGGGTCGCGACCTTGTAGGCGGCGAAGGCCAGCAGCACAACTCCGCCCGCGAGAAGCAACGCGGCTCGGGAAACCACGAGCTGCAGCATGCCGACAGCGACTGCGACCAGGCCGATCGAGGCGGCATGGCCGATCGCGATCGGCAGGAGCGCCGCGACGACCGCGCGTAAGCGGCGCTCCTGCAAGCCGAGCGCGACGGCAAAAAGCCAGCCCATCGCGGGGTTCAGCCCGTGAAACGCCCCCAGGAGGGCCAGCGAGAGCCAGGGCCAGATATCGCCAGGATCGACCATTGCCGCACAGTTGCGTGCGCCTACCCCTCCCGGTAGCCGGGAGGGGTAGGCGCGGCCCGTGAGCAACCAGCCCTACGGGAAGCAGTACGAGTCGGTCGAGGCATCGCCGCCCTGCAGCCGAACCTGGTGTGCCCGCTGGTCGCCGAAATCGAGGAAGAAGTTCGGGTCGAAGGCCATCCCGCCCTCAGGGTCGACGTCGAGCTTGACCATCCAGCCCCGGATGCCGTCCGGGTAGAACTGCGCGTCCCACGGCAGGTAGAGCGAGTTGGTGAAGTAGACCCGCCGACCGTCGCGGCTGACCTCGACCATCTGCGGGCCGCCGTTGAGCGGCGCGGGATGAGCCGGATGGCCTGCCCGCCGGACGATCCCGCCGATCTGCACCGAGCTGGTGAGCCTGGGGTTGAACGGATCGGAGACGTCGTACTGTCGCAGCTCGCCGGTGCCCCAGCAAGAGACGTAGAGGAACCGGTCATCGACGCTCAGATCGATATCAGTCACCAGTGGCGGAACCGCCTTGAACGGCTTCAGGATGTCCGGGAGCTGCTCTTCCTCTGCTGGTTCGGCGGGGATCTCGATCACCTTCTGGATGGCCCAGGATCCGTTCTGCCGGTGCCACAGCCAGATGGCGGAGGAGAGATCTTTCAGGCTCACGACGCTGTTGACGAAGCCGTAGGCCTTCGTGGGGTCGTGGGCTGGGCGCAGCTCCAGCACCATCTGGTGCTCGCTGCCGAGGTCGAGTGCCTGGAGCCGGCGGCGCCGGTGGAGATCCCAGAGATGGATCCGGTGGCCGTACTGGCCAGCCAGCAACGCCTCCCCCTGTACGCCGTTCTCGACCATCTTCGGCGTACCCCACTCGCTGGTAATCATGGTGTCGTAGCCGAGATGCCACCAGAAGTCGTAGTGGAGGTACTGGTCGCCGCGGTCGATCTCCCAGCGGCCCAGTACATCGAAGCTATCGTGGTCGAGGATGAAGATGCCGCCGGGGCCGTCGCCCTCCGGGGTGCCGAGCGCGGAGATGTAGATGCCGTCGGGGCCGCAGTGCACCGTGTGCGGGCGGGCGTAGTAGGCGCGCTCGAAGAGCTCCTCCGGCTCGATGACCTTCGCCACCTTGGGCTGGGTAGGATCCGGCTTGGTATCGATGATCGTGATGTGCGAGCTACGGATGTCGGGCACCACGAGGTAGCGCCGCTCGACATGCGGGTGCGGCGCGTTGGGGCAGAGCATCGAGCTGCAGGCATTCCACCCGAAGTGGTGCAGCTCGCCGCCGGTGTACGGCATCTCGACTTCGCCGACGACCTTGCCGTAGGAGCTCGACCGGGGGTTGACGTCGACCACGCAGATCGCGTCGGGTCGGCCATCTCCATTGGGGTTGATGCGCACGACGAACGCCAGCTCCTCCGGCGGGGCTTTCATCGCCGAGCGTGGAGACGGGTAGAAGGTCGGGTCGGGTCGCCAGGTCGCCATAGTGCCTCCCTCCATGGATCGCCGCGCAGAGCGCGGGTAGGCGTCATCGGGTTGCTGGTTTACGCCGGTTTCGAACCATGAGAAACGGTCGTCAAGCGTCTCACTCCACCTGCGAGAGTCGGCCGGTGCGCACGTCGTAGACGAAGCCGGTGATGGTGGTCTCGGGCAGGATAAAGGGCGAGCGCCGGATCGTCGCAATGTCGTCGCGCACGCTCTGGGCGAGATCGGTGAACGGTAGGAATGCCCAGTCGTCCGCAGGCGCGCCGAAACGCTCCCGCAGTTGCCGGCGGAGCTGGTCATCGGTAAAGGTGAGCATGCCGCAGTCGGTATGGTGGATGACCACGATCTCGCGCGTGCCTAGCAATTGTTGCGAGATGATCAGCGAGCGGAGCGCATCCGCTGTGGCGCGCCCGCCAGCGTTGCGAATCACGTGGGCGTCTCCCTCGTCCAGCCCGAGGAACTTCGCCGGGTCGAGCCGAGCGTCCATGCAGGTCAGGATGGCCACGCGCTTGGCCGGCGGCATGGCGAGATCGCCCTTGGTGAAGGTGGCGGCGTAGCGCTCGTTCGCCTCGAGAAATCGAGGTACCACCGACATCGCTTCCTCCTCCGAGGGCCGGGTGTCCTCTCGTCTCCGGCAGGTCAGAGCTCGATGGGGAGCCCGATCCGCTGGTCAGATGCTCCCGCACTCTTCACGATTCGCGTTCGAGCTCGGCCTGGCGCTGAGTACGTGCGAGCTTCTGCACGGCTGCCTTGAGCACACTCAGCGCCAACGACGCACAGCGCGGGCGGGCGCGCGCGGCCTCGGGGCCGACCAGCTCCTGGACGAGCCGGAAGTCGGCCTGGGCGACGTCGTCGACCGTCCAGTGGTGCTGGTTGACGTGCTCCATGAGGAGCGAGGCCGCTGCCTGGCTCACGCCACAGCCCTCACCGGAGAACTGGGCTGCAGCGATGGTGTGGCCGTCCTCCGCAAGCTTCAGGTAGACCGTCACGACGTCGCCGCACTCGGGGTTGCCTCCCTCGAGGACGACGTCGGCGTCCTCGAGGGGCCCGTAGTGATGCGGCTCCCGCGCGTGCTCGCGCAGCCGGTCGAACGCGCTCGTCGCCACTTCGCATCTCCTACCGCTCGATCGGCACGCCGACGACGTTGCCCCACTCTGTCCAGGAGCCGTCGTAATTGCGCACCTTCGGGTAGCCGAGTAGCTCGTGCAGGACAAACCAGGTGTGCGACGACCGCTCCCCGATCCGGCAGTAGACGACGATCTCCTCGTCTGGCGTGATCCCCTTGCTCTGGTAGAGCTGGCGCAGCTCCTCGGGCGATTTGAACGTCCCCTCCTCCGTGACCGCTTGCGCCCAGGGGATGTTCACCGCGCCGGGGATGTGCCCGCCGCGCAGCGCCCCCTCCTGTGGATAGTCGGGCATGTGCAAGAGCTCGCCACTGTACTCACCCGGGCTGCGCACGTCGACGAGCGGCTTCCCCTCGCCGACTTTCCGCCGGTCTCGGTAGCCGATGTGCGCCAGTACCTGGTCGCGGAAAGCCCGCAGCTCCGGGTTCGGCGTCGGTACCGGGTACTCTGTCGGCGGGTACTGCGGCACCTCCCGGGTCAGCGGCCGGCCTTCTGCCTCCCACTTCTTGCGGCCACCGTCCATGATCGCGAGCGGCCCGTGGCCCATGTAGCGGAAGAACCAGTAGGCGTAGGCGGCCCACCAGTTGTTCTTGTCGCCGTAGAAGATGACCCGCGTCTGCGGGCTGATGCCGAGCCGAGAGCAGAGCTGGGCAAACTGCTCCGGGCCGATGAAGTCGCGCACCAGTTGATCCTGGAGATCGGTATGCCAGTCGACCTTGACGGCGCCGGGGATGTGCCCGAGTTCGTAGAGCAGCACGTCCTCGTCGGACTCGACGATGCGGATGGACGGATCGTCCAGGTGTTCAGCGACCCACTCGGTCGTCACCAGCGCCTCGGGATGCGCGTACCCGCGTCCTGCAACCCGGGGATCGATCGACACGCTCACGGTGATCCTCCCTCCGTGAATCTATTTCTGTGACCGTCGATGTAAGGCCATACTAGCCCTTGATGAGATGACTGTCAAGCAGAGGCCGGCATAGCCTTACGACCGGCTGGCACTCACGCTGTGTGCGGTCGGTCGCTCGATCGCGAGTGACGTCGTGATCGGTACCGGGTTGGTCAGCATGTCCTGAACCGGGCAGAACCGTTCGACCAGATCCGTCAACTCGCGTAGTCGCTCCTCGGGCGCATCGCTGACCAGCCGTACCCGCGTCTCGATGCGCGTCAAGCCGGGGCGCACCGATGGCTCGATGCCGAGAAAGCCGCGCAGGTCGATCGTTCCGGTGAGCTCGATCTCGATCGCGTCGAGCTTGATGCCGAACTGCTCCGCATAGGCAGCGTAGACGATCTCCTGGCAGGAGCCGAGCGCGATCAGCAGGAGTTCGACGGGCGTCGGCCCCTGATCGTCGCCGCCGAGACCAGGTGGCTCGTCGACCGTGATCGGCGCGAAGTCGCGGGCGTTGCCAATGACCCTGGTTCCGCCGGCCCAGCGGGTACGCACCCGGACAAGGCCCTCCGCCATCGCTGGGTTGGCCTGGATGGCCGAGCTCAACATGCTCATCGCTTCGGTGACACGGCCGTTTTTGGCCATACTCTCCCTCTTCCTCGGCTCTGGTTACTGGCACATCACCCACTCGGTGTCACTCACCGTCCGGGCGTTCCAGCGACGAGCTCGAACGGGCGGGTCATGTCCTGACTGCATCAGGACACTGCCCGCTCATGCGAGCGTCACAGACTGACCGTTCACGCGATCGGTTGGGCTGGAAGATGCCGGGGAGCTGATCGGCGAGCTCGCGCTCCCGAGCGGCCGATCAGCGGCAGGTACAGCCGCAGATACGGGGCCAGAAGGAGAACACGCCAATCATCGGCGGGCATGGCGGAACCGGCCAGTCGCAGACGCACTGGTGATCGCACACTGGTCGCGTAAGCCGAATCTCTCGCATGTCCGCCTCGATCCAGCGCCATTCCTCACCGAGTCGGCCTCGGATCGACACGACGCCACAGTATAGTCGCACGGCGACGGGCTGTCAAACCACTCACGGTATCAGGCCGAACTGGGTCGGCCTCGTGTGGGGCCAGATGGCCTCCGCCGGAGGTTCCACTGACTGAAATGCCCTTGCGTGATGTAGAAGACCGCTTGACCAGCGCTGGAAAGGCTTGCTACAATGGGCCCGCAGACAGCACGGACAACCGGCGTGCCCGTTGATGCACGCCCTGAATCCGGTGCGACGCAGGAGTTCTACGGTCTCACGCGTGCGGGCCGTCAGGCCCGGTGAGGAGGGGACGATGCGACGGCGAGACGAGGCTCTGGAAGCCCGCTTGATTGCGGACGCGCTGAGCGGGCGACTGACGCGTCGCGATGTGCTCAAGCGTGCCGGCGCGCTGGGCCTGAGCGCGTCGACTATCTCAGTGCTCCTAGCAGCCTGCCGGCGGGCTCCAGAGGCGACTCCTACCGCGCCAGCGGCTCAGACGCCTGCACCAGGCGCGACGCCGACGCCAGCGGCGGCGGCCACGCCGGCCCCGGGTCAGGTGCGCCAGGTTCCTCGGGAGCGGACGCTGATCGTGATGCAGGGCGGTGATGCCGGTCAGAACCCCGACTACGCGAACTTCAACCTCTACGTCACCGGCTCGCAATTCGGCTGGCACGCCGGGCCGCTGCAGACGATGAACGAGCCGCTCATCATGTTCAACGTGCTGACCGGCGAGTACGAGAACTGGCTGGCCGAGTCCTGGGAGTACAACTCCGACTTTACTGAACTCTTGATGAAACTTCGCCAGGGCATCGAGTGGAGTGACGGTACCCCGTTCACGGCCGAGGACGTCGCCTTCACCTTCAACTTGCTGCGTGACCATCAGGACGAGCTGATCAACACGGCTGAGATTTCCTTCCTCAAAGAGGCGATTGCCGAGGACGAGCTGACCGTCCGCTTCGTGCTCAACAAGGCCAACCCACGCTGGTGGGCCACGACGCTGACCAGTAACCACGGCGTCGCCGAGCAGATCCTGCCCAAGCATGTCTGGGAAGGGCAGGACGTCACGACCTTCAGCTTCTACGATCCAGCGAAGGGCTGGCCGATCGCAACGGGCCCCTTCAAGCTGGTCTCGACCTCGCCGGAGCAGAAGATCTTCGACCGCCGCGACGACTGGTGGGCGGCCAAGACCGGCTTCAAGCAGTTGCCTCAGGTGGAGCGGGTGATCTACATCCCGATCCGTGACGAGTCGCAGGCCGCCCAGATGCTCATCACCGGCGAGATCGACATGTCGAAGATCCTCTCGGTGCCGACGATCCAGAGCGCGATCGCGCAGAACCCGAAGATCTTCACGTTCAGCGGGCAAAAGCCGCCCTACGGCTACCTCGACTGGTGCCCGATCGACCTCAACTTCAACTGTGATGTCGAACCGTGGAACAACCCCAAGCTGCGCTGGGCCGTCAACTACGCGCTCGACCGCGAAAAGCTGGTGGCGCTGGCCGAAGCCGGTGCGGGTGTGACTGCGTTGCACCAGTTCACCCCCTATGACTGGTTCAAGCCGTTCGAGGAGGCGCTCCAGCCGCTGTACGAGAAGTACGGCCTCGATACCAAGGCGCACCTGGACAAGGTCGAGCAGCTCATGACCGAGCTGGGCTACCAGAAGAACAAGGACGGTTTCTGGGCCAAGGACGGCCAAGTGCTGGACATGACGATCTATGTCCCGGACTGGCTCAAGGCCTACGGCCCGCCCTTGACCCAGCAGCTCAACAATGCCGGCTTCAAGGCCCAGTTCGATCCCTCGCCCGGCCTCGGCACCAAGGTGCAGACCGGCGAGCAGGCGCTCGGTTTTGGCTGCAAAGGCCCCTCAGGCGTGAAGGGCATGGATCCGTACTTCATGCTCTCGATCTACACCTCGCAATATTACCGGCCGACCGGCCAGCCAGCGCCGATCTGGTGGGCTACGTCCCGCTGGCGCAACGAGGAGTATGACCGGATCGTGGCTCAGATGGACACGCTCAAGCCGGAGGATCCGAAGACGCTCGAACTCTTCGTGCAGGCCATGGATATCTGGTTCCGCGAGATGCCGGACGTGTTCGTGGCCCAGCTCATCATCCGCTATCCGATGAGCACGGAGTACTGGACCGGCTGGCCGACACAGGAGGATCCGTACGGATTCCCGCATTCGTGGCAGCAGGAATTCCTCAAGACTATCCTCCGGCTGAAGCCTGCCAAGTAGAGGGGGCCGTCGGAAAGTGGCCGAATGGACGAGGGGGATCCACACCGGCCCCCTCACCGGAAGTGAGGCGCGAGAGGGGTTGAGCGCTCGATGCCGCTAGGATATCTGCTGAGGCGGCTCACCGTCTTCCTGCTCATCGTCTGGGTGGCGGCGTCGGTCAACTTCTTCATCCCTCGCCTCTCCGGCGCCGATCCGGTGCGCGAGCGGCTCTTGCAGATGGCCGCTGTCGGCGGCACCGGTACCGGTACCGTCGAAGAGGTGGTCAAGAGCTACCAGGCGAAGTTCGGGCTGGACAAGCCACTCTGGCAGCAGTATCTCTTCTATCTCGCCGATATGGTTCGCTTCGACTTCGGCGTGTCGATCACGCGCTTCCCTAACAGCGTGGCCGGGATGATCCTCGATGCCCTGCCCTGGACGCTGGTGCTGGTCACCGTCGCGACGCTGATGGCCTTCGCCATCGGCAGCCTGTTCGGGGCGCTGGTGGCCTGGCCGCGAGCGCCCCGGTTCGTCCACGTCCTCGCGCCGCCACTGCTGACGCTCTCGGCTATCCCGTACTACCTGCTCGGGCTGATCCTCGTCTACTTCCTGGCTTTCACCTGGCGCATTTTCCCGCTCGGCGGCGGCTACAAGGTGGGAACCCAGCCTTCCTGGAGCTGGGCGTTCATCCAGGATGCGGCCTATCACTCGATCTTGCCAGCGCTCTCGATCATCCTGTCGGGCGTCGGCTTCTGGGCGCTCAGCATGCGGGGCATGATGGTCACGACCCAGGGCGAGGACTACGTGACCTTCGCCGAGGCGAAGGGCTTACGGCCGCGGCGTATCTTCCTGCGATATGCGCTGCGGAACGCCATCCTGCCGCAGACCACGGCGCTCGCACTGGCGCTCGGCCACGTGGTCTCGGGTGCGGTGCTCGTCGAAATCGTGTTCGGATACCCCGGTGTCGGTAATCTCCTCTACCAGGCTATCCGGACGTTCGACTACCCGATTATCTACGGAGTCACCTTCATGGTGATCGTCGCGATCGGCCTGGCGACCTTGATCCTCGACCTTTTACTGCCGGTACTCGACCCGCGGATCACGTACCACCGGACGTAGGGAGGCCGTGGTGACCGCTGTACCTCTCAGCCTGGAGCAGGCGCAGGATCGGATCGGCCGGGTATTGAGAGGCCTGCGGACCTATCCGATGCTCAGCGCTGGCCTGATGCTGATCCTGCTCGTGCTCTTGATCAGCCTGATCGGGCCGCTCTTCGTGCCTCGCGAGGGCGTCCAGGTCGGTTCTGCGCCGCCCGACCAGCGCCCATCGCGCGAGTACCTGCTCGGCACGGATACCGTCGGCCGCCAGATCCTCGCGATCATCATCTACGGCACGCCACTGACCCTCCAGATCGGCCTGATCGCCGGGGCGATCGGGCTCGGCGTCGGCATGATCTTCGGCTTCGTGGCCGGCTACTACGGCGGAGCGCTGGATCACCTCTTCCGGGGCGCGGCCGACGTCTTTCTCACCGTCCCTGGACTGTTGATCCTGGTGGTGATCGCGACGACCTTCAAAGGCGCCGTCAGCGTGATGACCCAGGCGCTGGTCGTCTCGGCGCTGGCCTGGATGTACCCGACGCGCACCATCCGCTCGCAGGTGCTGAGCATGCGCGAGCGCGGCTACGTCCAGCTCGCCAAGCTCTCCGGCATGAGCGGCCCGGAGATCATCGTAAAGGAGCTCATGCCGAACCTGCTGCCCTACCTAGCGGCCAGCTTCGTCAGCGCCGTCTCGGCTGCCATTCTGGCCTCGATCGGGCTGGAGGCGCTGGGGCTCGGGCCACAGAACGAGCCGACGCTGGGGATGACGATCTATTGGAGCCTGTACTATACCTCGGTGCTCCGCAACCTCTGGTGGTGGTGGTCGCCACCGATTGTCATGATCGTGATCATCTTCGTGGGCCTGTTCTTGATTTCGGCTGGCCTCGACCAGGTTGCCAATCCACGGCTGAGGAGAGCAGCGTGAGCGACACGAGTGTCCGCCTCGGAAAGACGGAGGTGGGGGCAGTCGGCGGGCGCGGCGACGGCACCGAGGTCGTGCTCGATGTCCGCGACCTGCGTGTCTCCTACGTCACGCCACGGGGCCCGATACGGGCTGTGAACGGGGTCTCCTTCGCGCTCAGGCGCGGTGAGGCGTTCGGCCTGGTCGGTGAGTCCGGGTCGGGCAAGTCGACGATCGCGCTCTCACTGATGCAGCTCATCAAGCCGCCCGGACGGATCGAAGGTGGGCAGGCGTTGCTGGACGGCACGGACATCCTGGCGCTCTCCGAGGAGGAGATGCAGCGGGTGCGGCTGGCTGAGATCGCGCTCATCACCCAGGGGGCGATGAACTCGCTCAACCCGGTGATGCGTATCCGCGAGCAGATCATCGACGCGTGGAAAGACCACGGCGAGCCAGTCAATGGCCGTGAGGCCGAGGAGCGGATCCACCATCTGCTGCGCTGGGTGGGGCTCCAGCCGGAGGTCGCCCGGATGTACCCCCACGAGCTCAGCGGGGGGATGAAGCAACGTGCGGTGATCGCGATCGCGATCAGCCTGCGGCCGAAGGTGATCATCGCCGACGAGCCGACCAGCGCGCTCGACGTGGTCGTGCAGCGCCAGATCATGCAGACCCTGCGGCGTATCCAGCGCGACCTCGGCGCCGCTGTCATCCTGATCGGCCACGACATGGGGCTCATGGCCCAGTTCGTCGACCGGCTCGGCGTGATGTACGCCGGCAAGCTCGTCGAGGTCTCGCCGATCCGTGAGATGTTTCGCGATCCGATACACCCGTATAGCCAGCTCCTGATCGCGAGCCTGCCATCGCTGGCCAAGAAGGGCCAGTTCCTCGGTATCCCTGGGTTGCCTCCGTCGCTCCTGGATCCGCCGCTGGGCTGCCCGTTCCATCCCCGTTGCCCGTATGCGATGGAGCGGTGCCGCGTGGAGGTGCCGGCGCTCGAACTCAAGCGTCCGAACCGGTTGGTCGCTTGCCATCTCTACGAGCGGGAAGAGGGGCAGGCATGACGACGCTACTGGAAGCCCGCGGCGTAACCAAGATTTACGGCGCCGGGCTGTTCCACCGGGGGCAGACCGTTGCCCTCGAAGGCTTCTCGCTGCGGATCGAGACCGAACCACCGACGATCACCGCGATCGTCGGTGAGAGCGGGAGCGGCAAGACAACACTCGCCCGGCTGCTCCTCGGCATGACGATACCGACGTCTGGGGCGATCCTCTACCACGGGAAAGACCTCCGGAAGCTCTCGCGGCGGGAGTGGCGCGAGTTCCGGCGCGACGTGCAGGCCATTTTCCAGGATCCGTACGAGGTCTATAACCCCTTCTACCGGGTCGACCACGTGTTGCTTACGCCGCTGAAGAAGTTCGGCCTGGTGAAGTCGGATCGAGAGGCGCGCGAGCGCATCGTCGAGGCGCTCGAGGCCGTCGGCCTGCGCCCGGACGAAACGCTGGGCCGCTACCCGCACCAGCTCAGTGGCGGCCAGCGCCAGCGGGTCATGGTGGCACGGGCGCTCCTGGTACGGCCACGACTGATCATCGCCGACGAGCCGGTCTCCATGGTCGACGCGTCGCTACGGGCGACGATCCTCGAGAGCTTGCGCACGCTCACTCGCGATTTCGGCGTCTCGCTCATCTACATCACGCACGACCTGATCACGGCGTACCAGATCAGTGACAACATCATCGTGCTCTATCGCGGCTCGGTGGCCGAGGCCGGCCACGCCGAGCCGGTGGTGCAGGAGCCGCAGCACCCGTACACCCGCCTGCTGATCGGCTCGATCCCGATGCCTGACCCCGACCGCGCCTGGAGCGAGGAGCAAGACCCGTCAGAGATCGGGCGCCTTGCCGACCCGAGGAGTGGATGCAAGTTCGCCAGCCGGTGCCCCTACGCGATGGAGATGTGCCTGGAGCGCCACCCGTCGCTGTACCAGACCGAGCGGTATCGCGTGACTGCTTGCTACCTCTATCGGGAGGCTCCGGTACTGGCGGGCGAGTACCTCGACGAGGCGTTCGCCCGACCGGGTGTTGCCGGCCCGGCCGTTGCGGCCAGTGGTGCGGTGGACGAGCCGACGTCGAGCCCCTAAGCGATGCCGGCTCAGCTCCCCTCATCCCCTGCCCCCTCTCCCGAAGGTTCAGGGGAGGGAACGCGTGCCGCGCCAGTGGTCGAACCAGCACCACCTCGTGCGGCCTCTGGCCCCTCGCCTGCTTGGTGGGAGAGGGGTGCCCGAAGCTCCCCTCATCCCCTTCCCCTCTCCCGCGCCGCGCGGGAGAGGGGTGGCGAAGCCGGGGTGAGGGGAGAGGGGTGCCCCACGGGCGGGTTCAGGTGGAGCAGGAGGTGGAGTGAGGGGATCCATGGCATCCAGCGATGCCGTGGGGAGGCCGTTGAGCCTGGAGCTGCAGCGTTGGGCCGGACTGGCGCGCTGGGAATGCGTGCAGACTGTTCGACTCTCAGGCCGAGCGTCACTTGACACGGCGCGTCGGTATCTGCTAGCATGCCCGCAAAGGCGCAGATGGGGAGCAGTAGCGCGCCTGGCCGGCCAGCGAGCCGGGGTTGCGGTGGAAGCCCGGCCCGAGTCCAGCGCGCGAACTCGCCCTGGAGCTGCGTCGGCGAAGCGGTTGCGTAGCCGGCGCCGGGTCGCGCCCGTTAGCGCGCGGAGAGTGGGCGCTGCACCCCTGGCGGTGCGGCGTCAAGTAGGGTGGTACCACGGCACGGCCCGTCCCTTCGTGGACGGGCCGCTTCGATTTCCGGGCCGGTGGTCGACCCGAGTGCAGGCCAGCCTGATCGATAGGAGAGCGAGCCGGACGATGGCACGACGACGATACCCACCGATGGAGCAACTCGCCGGGTTGCTTCGACTCTCCCTTAGTCGGCCCCGCGGAGGGGCCACGCGGAGAGCTGGGAGGTCGTGTTCGTCGTAACGGACAGGCATGCAGGTTCGCGCACCGGCCTCCCCACTGGGGAGGCCGGTACTGTTAGAGACGCAGGAGGGAGCAGGATGAGCGAGCGGTTGATCATCTTCGACACGACGCTGCGCGACGGGGAGCAGTCCCCCGGCGCGACCATGACCGAGGACGAGAAGGTCGAGGTAGCCCGCCAGCTCGCCAAGCTGGGGGTAGACATCATCGAGGCCGGCTTCCCGGCGGCCTCGCCGGGTGACCTGGCTGCGGTGAAGCGGATCAGCCAGGAGATCAAGGGCGTGACGGTCTGCGGGCTGGCGCGCGCCAACTTCGCCGACATCGACGCCGCTTGGGAGGGCGTGCGCGACGCCGAGCAGCCGCGCATCCACACCTTTATCGCCACCTCGCCCATCCATATGGAGTACAAGCTGCGCAAGACCCCGGACGAGGTGGTCGAAGCTGCCCGGGCCGCCGTCCGCCGCGCCCGGAGCTACGTCAGCGACGTCGAGTTCTCGGCCGAGGACGCGACGCGGAGCGACCGGGACTTCCTCTGCCGTATCTTCGCCGCGGCCATCGAGGAGGGCGCGACTACCATCAATATCCCCGACACGGTCGGCTACGCCACACCGCAGGAGTTCGCGGAGCTGGTGCGCTACATCCAGGAGCACACGCCCGGCATCGAGAAGGTGACTATCAGCGTCCACTGCCATAACGACCTCGGCCTGGCCACAGCGAACACGCTGGCCGCCATCCAGGTAGGCGCAAGGCAGGCTGAGGTGACGATCAACGGGCTGGGCGAGCGGGCAGGCAACACCGCGCTCGAAGAGGTGGTGATGGCCCTGCACACCCGCAAGGACATCTACGGCGGCGTGCTGCCCCGCATCGTCACCGAGCAGATCGTGCCGACCAGCAAGCTGGTGCAGCGGATCACCGGGATCCACGTGCAGCCGAACAAGGCGATCGTCGGCGCCAATGCCTTCGCCCACGAGGCCGGCATCCACCAGGACGGCATGCTCAAGCACCGGGCCACCTACGAGATCATGACGCCGCAGTCGGTCGGCTGGGAGGCCAGCCGGCTGGTGCTGGGCAAGCACTCCGGCCGGGCCGGCTTCAGCGCCCGGCTGAAGGAGCTCGGCTACAGCGACCTCTCCCGAGAGCGGATCGAAGAGCTGTACCAGCGTTTCATCGCGCTTTGCGACCGCAAGAAGACGGTGACCGATGCGGATATCGTCGCTATCGTCGAGGAGCAGCTCTCGCAGGTGCCGGAGCAGTACGTGCTCAAGGGCTGGCGGGCGCACTCCGGCTCCGACGGCCGGGCCGAGGCCTGGGTGAAGCTGCTGGTCAACGGCGTGGAGCGCGAGGCCTCGGCTTCGGGCAACGGGCAGATCGACGCGCTCTTCAAGGCGATCGACCGGCTGGTAGGCCGGCACTGCGAGCTGGCGTCGTTCCACGTCGACGCGGTGACGCCCGGTGAGGACGCTCAGGGAGAGGTCAGCGTCCATCTGCGCTGCGGCGATCACGTCTATAATGGCCGGGGTGTGGCGACGGACGTCATCGAGGCGAGCGTGCGCGCCTATCTCATGGCCCTGAACCGTGCAGCCCTGACGTCATCAGCGGAGGTGATGAGCTAATTATGGGCATGACGATGACCGAAAAGATCCTGGCGCGGGCGGCCGGCCGGCGGTCGGTCGAGCCGGGGGAGATCATCGAGGTCGCGGTCGACCTGGTGATGACGAACGACATCACCGCGCCCCTCTCGATCGCCGAGTTCAAGAAGCTCGGCCTGGAGCGGGTCTTCGACCCGCAGAAGGTGGTCTTCGTCCCCGACCACTTCGTGCCGGCCAAGGACATCAAGGCGGCCGAGCAATCGAAGGTCATGCGGGAGTTCGCGCTGGCCCAGGGGGCGATCTACTTCGAGATCGGCCGTGCCGGGATCGAACACGTGGTGCTGCCGGAGAACGGGCTCACGCTTCCCGGACAGGTGATCATCGGTGCCGACTCGCACACCTGCACCTACGGCGCCTTCAACTGCTTCGCCACCGGCATGGGCTCGACCGACATCGCGGCGGCAATGGCACTGGGTACCACCTGGGTGCGGGTGCCGCCGACCATCAAGTTCGTCTACACGGGCACGCTGCCGCCGGATGTGGGCGGCAAGGATCTGATCCTCTACACCATCGGCCAGATCGGGGTGGACGGCGCGCTCTACGCGGTGATGGAGTTCACCGGCGAGGTGATCGACGACCTGCCGATGGACGACCGCATTGCGATGGCCAACATGGCGATCGAGGCCGGCGCCAAGACCGGCATCTTCGGCTTCGACGAGAAGACGCGCGAGTGGCTGGCCCGGGTCACCGACAAGCCCTACGAGCCGGTGGATAGCGACCCGGACGCCCGCTACCAGCAGGTGATCGAGTTCGACGTCTCCAACCTGCGGCCGCTGGTGGCGCTGCCGCACCTGCCCTCTAACGTCTACCCCGCTGACGAGATCGAGGACATGCCGATCGACCAGGTGGTGATCGGCTCCTGCACCAACGGCCGTCTGAGCGACCTCCGGATCGCCGCCGAGATCCTCAAGGGCCGGCAGGTGCACCCGCGGGTGCGCTGCATCGTCGTGCCGGGTAGCCAGGAGGTGGCCCGGCAGGCGACCCGCGAGGGGCTGGCCGACATCTTCCTGGAGGCGGGCGCGGTCTTCTCGACCTCGACCTGCGGCCCCTGCCTGGGCGGCTACATGGGGGTGCTGGCCAAGGGCGAGCGGTGCGTCTCGACGACGAACCGCAACTTCCGCGGACGGATGGGGCACCGGGAGTCAGAGGTCATTCTGGCCGGGCCGGCGGTGGCAGCGGCCAGCGCGGTGCTGGGCCGGGTCGCCTCACCGGCGCAGCTCGACTAGAGGAGCGTCTGATGGTGATCCGTGGCAGGGTCTGGAAGTTCGGCGACAACATCGATACCGACGTCATCATCCCCGCCCGCTACCTGGTCACGATCGACCCCGCGGAGCTGGCGCAGCACGTGATGGAGGACATCGACCCGGAATTCGCCGGCAAGGTGCAGCCGGGCGATATCATCGTCGCTGGCCGGAACTTCGGGTGCGGCTCCTCGCGGGAGCACGCGCCGATCGCGATCAAGGCGGCGGGCGTGCAGGCAGTGGTGGCCGAGTCGTTCGCGCGCATCTTCTTCCGCAACGCGATCAACATCGGCCTGCCGGTAGTGGAGGCGCCCGAAGCGGTTGCCGAGACTGAGACGGGCGACGTCATCGAGGTCGACACCGACGCGGGCACCGTGCGCAACACCCGCACCGGCAAGGTCTACCAGTCGACCCAGTACGACGAGTTCATCCAGCAGATCATCCGGGCAGGCGGGCTGATGCAGGCGGTGGCCGAGCGGGTGAAGGCGAGGCAGCAGGCCGGATGAGCGAGGTACGTATCCTGCTGCTGCCGGGCGACGGCATCGGCCCGGAGGTGCTGGCCGAGGCGCGGGCGCTGCTGGAGACGCTCGGGCCAGCGACCGGCCTGCGCTTCGACTTCAGCGAGGATCTGATCGGCGGCGCGGCCATCGATGCCTACGGCACGCCGCTGCGCGAGGAGACGATCGAGGCAGCACGGCAGTCCGACGCGGTGCTGCTGGGTGCCGTGGGCGGGCCGAAGTGGGATCACCTGCCGAAGGCGACCCGGCCGGAGGCCGGGCTGCTCCGGCTGCGCAAGGAGCTGGGCCTCTTCGCCAACCTGCGGCCGGTCAAAGTCTTCGACGCCTTGGCCGGCGCCTCGCCGCTCAAGCCCGAGATCGTGCGGGGAGTCGACCTGCTGGTAGTGCGCGAGCTGACCGGCGGGCTGTACTTCGGCCAGCCCTCGGAGCTGGTGCGGGGCCCGGAGGGGCGGCGCGCGGTCGATACCCTCCCTTACACCGAAGAGGAGATTGCCCGCATCGTGGATCTGGCGTTCCGCCTGGCTCGCGAGCGGCGGCGCAAGGTGACCAGCGTCGACAAGGCCAACGTGCTCAACACCTCGCAACTCTGGCGGGAGGTAGCGACCGAGGTGGCGGCTCGCTACCCGGACGTCGTGCTGGAGCACGCGCTGGTCGACTCCTGCGCCATGCGCCTGGTGAGCCGGCCGCGCGACTTCGACGTGCTGGTGATGGAGAACCTGTTCGGCGACATCCTAAGCGACGAGGCGGCGGTGCTGGCCGGCTCGCTCGGCATGCTGCCCTCGGCCAGCCTGCACGGCGGGCCTCCAGAGCGGCCTGGCTCACCGGCCCGGCTCTTCGGCCTCTACGAGCCGGTGCACGGCTCGGCTCCGGACATCGCCGGCCGGGGCATCGCCAACCCGATCGGCGCGCTCCTCAGTGCCGCCATGCTCTTGCGCTGGACGCTGGGGCTGGAGGCCGCGGCGGCCGCGGTCGAGGGCGCGGTGGCCGACGTGCTCGACGCTGGTGTCCGCACGGCAGATCTCGCCGGCCCGGAGACACGGCTGGTCGGTACGGTCGAGTTCGGACGGCTGGTGCGCGAACGGGCGCTGGTACGCCTGGCTACGACAGCCTAGTTCTGCTGACGACTGCCGGGCAGGCAGCACTCCTGCCTGTGCTCACGTGAGGGTGCTGCCGTTGTTCGGGTTCGAGTGACTCGTGTTCCGGCTCATCGGTATCGCGAGGGTCGTTACCGGGTCGAGCTGCGGGGCACGGTCGGGCCGGTCACTCCCATCCCACGCGTAGGTCATGCAGCCGCTCTGGCCCGGGGGGCGCCCCCCGGGCCCGGGCTTTGCCAGCGACGGGGGCTGTGGCTGGGGGCGGCGCGCGAGTGCC